>JACPQH010000084.1 GCA_016190585.1 Chloroflexota bacterium
AACCTCCACTGGTGTCCGACCTTCGCCGCCGGGATAGCCCGCCTGTCCACCAGCCTGTACACCGTCTTTTCGGTAACGCGCAGGTAGCTGGCGACCTCTTCAAGGGTCATCAGTTCGGTCAGTCTGCTGGTCTCGCCTCGGATGCTAATTGTCTCCATGAAACTCATTAGAGTCTTAGTATGTCCAGCATAGTACATTATTGTCCATTATAAGTCAAGAGGGGTTCCACCCATTTTCCGCGCGTATAATGAAAATGAGAGTCCTCCACGGCGGAAAGGCGCCATGTCTATAGTGAGAAACATCGCTGCCACTACCCTGGCGCTGGCCCTGGCCTTCGCCGCTTTTACCTACGCCCGGGGACAGCCGGCTGTTCCCCAGCCGGCAATCGTTCCTGCCGATCTGAATGTGGTAGGCCATCTGGACGCGGGCGCCGGGCCGGGCAACATCACCGACCTCTGGGCGCATACGGCCGTCAACGGCCGGGCCTATGCTTATCTGGGGACGTTCGACGAGCCGTCCTGCGACCCGGGAATCACCGGCGTGCACGTCATCGACATCACTGACCCGGCAAACCCGCGGAAGGCCGCCTTCATACAGGCGCCGCCGGGAACCAGGGTCAACGACGTCACCGTGGCCAGGATTAAGACAGCTTCGTTCACGGGTGACGTGCTGGTCCACTCGCTTGAGGTCTGTCGCAGCGCCCGTGCCGAGGGGCAGGCAGTGACCGCCGGCATAAGTCTCTACGACGTCACCGATCCGCTGTCGCCAAAGCCCCTGGCGCAAAACTTCCTCGGCTTCGAGGTCCACAACGTCTTTGTGTACCAGCAGGCCGGGCGCCCCTTCGTCATGGTGGTCGAGGACGGGGGAGACAGGGATTTCCACATCGTCGACATATCGGACCCGGCCCGTCCGGTCGAGGTGTCGGCCCGCGGCTGGCGCGATTGGTTCGATCCGCAGAAAGACCAGCTATTCCTCGGCGCTTTCCCTGAGCCCCTGATGCATGACTTCTGGGCGCAGAGCTATCCCGCGAAGCACCCTAATCGCCGCTACGCAGGGAAGACGATAGCCTACCTGGCTTACTGGGATGCCGGCCTGGTCGTGCTCGACATTACGGACCCGTCGAACCCGGTGTTCCTGGGCGACAGCGACTACGCCGACCCGGACCCGTTGAGCCGCGAGCCGCCCGAAGGCAACTCGCACGACGTGGCGCCCACTGCAGATGGAGACTACGTTTTCATGGGGGACGAGGACTTCACCCCGGCACGCACTATCTTCTCGGTCGAGGACGGCCCGTTTCCCGGAGAGCACCGGGCCGTCGAGGCCACGTTTACCCCTGCCATAGAGAGGCTCCCCGGAGGGGTGCTCAGCGGACCGACGACACTGGTCGGCCGCGCCTGTGAGGGCGACATCATACCCGCGCCCGCGGCTGCGGACCTGGCGCCTGGAGAAAAACAGATAGCGCTCGTCGAACGCGGGGGATGCACCTTCGGCGAGAAGATAGCGAGGATCGCCGCGGCCGGGTATGGCGGCGCGGTCATATTCAACTCCGCCGATGCGCCGGACCAGATCGGGCCGATGCAGGGAGACCGGGACAGGGAAGTGGTCCCGGCCCTGCTTGTCACCCGAGCGACGGGCTTCGCCATACTCGGCATGCCCGCGCAAAGCCCGCCCTCGGCTGCTTTGCCCGCGCCGGGGACGGCCGGGCGCAGGGTCAAGGCGAGGAGCGTCGCGGACGGCTGGGGCTACGGCCGTATCCTCGACGTACGCGACCCGGCCAGGATCACGGAGGTCGGCCGGTTCGCCTTAGCAAACGTATTCGCATTTCCCCCACCCCCCGGCGACCACTCGATGCATGACGTGGTAGTCGATGGGCGGCGGGCCTACATCTCTTGGTACGCCGACGGCGTACGGGTCGTTGACTTCCGCGACCCGCGGAATCCCGTGGAGGTGGCCAGCTTCGTGGACCCCGAAGGTTCGGATTTCTGGGGCATCTTCCTCTTCCGGCATCCGAACGGCAAGCCCTACCTCATGGGCAGCGACCGCGATACCGGACTATGGATATTCGATGTCCCGCCTTCTTAATAGCAGGGCAAACCCTTGCGCTCCGCCCCTTCCCTAACCTCACCCCCACCCGGTGCGTTATGATAATCGAAGACGCTTGCGAGAACGGGGGAGAACAACATTGAAAAGGACCATGGCGTTCGTCCTGGCATCCCTGCTGCTCATTGGAACGGCCGGCTGCGCCAAGACAGTGCAGGCAGACGTGGTGAAGTCCGACAAGGCGCGCATCACCACGCCGGCCGTCGACAAAGCGGACCAGGCGACGGCAGTGGAGGGCAACAACTCCTTCGCCTTCGCCATGTACCAGGCACTCCGCCAGACGAGCGGCAACCTGTTCTATTCGCCCTACAGCATCTCCCAGGCGCTCGCCATGACCTTCGCCGGCGCCCGCGGCGACACCGCCACCAGCATGGCGAAGGCCCTGTACTTCACCCTTCCCCAGGAAAGGCTGCACCCCGCCTTCAACAGCATCGATCTCGAGCTTGGCCGGCGCGGCCAGGGAGCAAAAGGCAAAGACCAGCAGCCATTCAAACTACACGTCGCGAATGCCATCTGGGGCCAGCGAGATTTCACCTTCCTGGCGCCCTTCCTCGACATACTGGCGCAACACTACGGGGCCGGCCTCC
>JACPQH010000082.1 GCA_016190585.1 Chloroflexota bacterium
CCCAGGAGCCGGTGTCGGCCCTCTGGAACACCGGGGCGCTGCCGTACCTGGTCCAGGCGACGCCGTCCGGCGAGGTCGCCCGCCCGATGGCGATGGTGATGCCGTCCCGCAGCGCGGTGTCGACGTCGCTGATGGTAGTGGCATCCAGCAGGCCGATGAGGCTGGCGTAGTCCAGTCCCAGGCCGGTGTACCACATCTCGTAGCTGTCCCCGGTCCTGACGACGGCGGGCCCGGCAACGCCGTAACGGTCCCACGCCAGCCCCGTCCCGCCCTGCAGCACGGGATTGCTGGCGTCCTTGGTCCACTCTATCCCGTCGGCTGAAGTGGCGTAGCCGAGAGATATGCCGGCGTCGGCGACCACCTGGGCGAAATGTATAAGAGTGCTTAACACGTAATCATCGCCGCGGACAGCCCTGATATCCGAAATGAGCCCCGGCAGGTTCTTATCGGCTATATCGGTCAAGAGCGTTTGCAGATCATCAGCGGTCAGGAGCGAGATATCGGTCAGCAGGGTCTTGAAACTAGCCGCATCGAACCGGGCGCCGGTGTACCACATCTCGTATCCGCCGTCGCTATTCCGGACCACGGCCGGAGCGCCGAGCAAGATCTCGTCCCAGGCCTCGCCGGTCGCCTGAAGAACGTCCCCCCCGTATTCCCAATCAACCCCGTCGACCGACGTGGCGTAGCCGATGGCCCCGCCGGAGCCGGAAGCTAAATCGTCAAGTTCGCTCTCGCTGAGGCCCGCCAGGTAATCTATCGCCGTTTTCAGGTTGGCAGCATCGTTCTCGGCGATACCGCGCCAGTTCATCGTCCTGATATCGTCGATCAGGTTACCCAGGTCCAGCCCCAGCAGTTCGCCGACCAGGCCGTCGATGGCGCTTTCATTGGCGATTCCCCGTGTAAACCACATCTTGTAGAGGTGCGTGTCTTCGTCATAGATTACCGTGGCCGCGCCGGCGATGACCCCCTGGCTGAATACCGGGTTACTGCTGTGCCCGGTCCAGGAGACATCAGCGCGCACCGGTGAGGCGGGCGCCGCCGGTATTACCAGAGAGGCGAGCAGAAACAAGACCATTACCAGGTACCGCGACTTGCCGGATCTCATCAGCACCCCCAATAATTTAACCTAGCTGAATTACGTATATGCGTATCCGTTTTCAAGTTATACTAAGACTTCCCCGGGCTAAAAGTCTACTGGACAGGCGACCGCGAAAAGTTGCGGTTCAGGCGTGACATGCCTGTCGGCGCGCCTCGCTGTCCCGGACATCCTACCAAAGTAGGGGGGGAAAAGTCCGCTTTAATGTCACGCTTGTCGCGGTATGTAATTATACTTAAGGTTTTCCGGTTATGGGAGATGGTGGATGAAGCTTTGGCAGGTTATTATCATATCCGCGGCCGCCTGTGCAGCCGTGCTCGCCTCCGCGGGCGGGTCGCTGGCGGCCGAGCCGGCGGGGGCCGCCGGCCGGGACGACACGCCCGACGAGATCATTGTCAAGCTTAAAGACGGCGTGCGCCCCGGCACGATGGCCGAAATCAGCGCGGCGGCCGGGGCTGACCCGGTGCGCGGCATCCCCGGCAACCGTTTCCAGGTGGTGAAGGTCCCGCAAGGCAAGACCGCCGGCGAGATTATCGCGTATTACGCGGGGCAGCCGGGCGTGGAGTACGCGGAGCCGAACCTTATCTACCGGGCCGCCTGGGCGCCGGACGACCAGTATTATCCCCTCCAGTGGGGGCTCGACCAGATAAACATGCCGGACGCCTGGGAAGCGTCACCGAGGGGCGGCGACCCCGGCGTTATCGTGGCCGTCATCGACTCCGGGGTGGCTTACGAAGATTACGGCGTCTTTGCCAGGGCGCCGGACCTGGCGGCTACCCGCTTCTGGACGAACCCGGGCGAGATCGCCGGGAACGGGCTGGACGACGACGGCAACGGCTACGTCGACGACGTCAACGGTTGGGACTTTGTCAACAGCGACGGCCATCCCAACGACGACTATAATCACGGCACTCACGTCGCCGGCACCATCGCCCAGAGCACGGACAACGGCATAGGGGCCGCCGGCATCGCTTTCACTACGACCATCATGCCGTTGAAGGTACTAGGCGGCAACGGCGCCGGTACAGTGTCCCAGGTCGCCGAAGCCATCTATTACGCCGCCGATAACGGCGCCGGCGTCATCAACCTGAGCCTGGGCGCAACGACGTCTTCGCGGACGATGGAGAACGCCGTAGCCTACGCTTCCGATGCCGGCGTGGTGATTATTGCCGCCGCCGGCAACGACTTCACTGCCGGCAGCCCGCCCTTTTACCCCGCGGCGCTGGACGAATACGTTATCGCCGTGGGCGCCACCCGGTACGACCGGACACACAGCTACTATTCCACCGCCGGCTCCTTCGTTGACCTGGCAGCCCCCGGCGGCGACACCACGGTCGACCAGAACCAAGATGGATATCCGGACGGCATCCTCCAGCAGACGTTCTCCGGCAGCTACACGAACTTCGGCTACTACTTCTACCAGGGGACTTCAATGGTGGCGCCGCATACCGCCGGCGTGGCCGCCCTGGTGCTGTCCCACCATCCGGACTGGACGCCGGCCCGGTGCGGTACGCCCTCGAATCCACCGTGACCGACCTGGGCGCTCCCGGCCGCGACGACACCTACGGCTGGGGCCTGCTGGACGCCAGTGCGGCCGTTAACGCCTCCCTGCCGGGCACAGGTTCCTACCGGGACGCCGGCCTGACCCAGGTCTCGGACAACTTCACCGACTACGATACGGAAAACACGGTATACCTGACGGTAAGCGGGCTTTTACCGGGAGAATCGTACCGGATGACCTTCTACGACGGCAGCGGCGCCCGGAGGGTCACCGCGGTCCACACCGCGAGTGCCTCCGGCATACTGACGGCCCAGCGCTCGTTCGTCCTGGGTACTGACCTGCCCGGAGACTGGCATGCCGTCGTCAGCACCCCGCCGGTTTTTGAGCCGCCGGCGGAGTATGATCCCGCCTGGAGCTATGCACTTAGCGTGACCGGTTTCACCGTCCAGATGACCGCCATACCGGAGTTCCCCGCCTACCTCTCCGCCCTGGTCTCGCTGGGCCTGGCGGCTGGGTTTTATCTCTGGATGAGGCGCGGGGCGCGCCATGCCCATGCCTGACGCCGCGTTGGTTTTACGGGTCAGCCGGTCCCGGACAGGTCTCAGGACGAAACTGGTGTCATGGGTCCTGGCCTGCCTCCTGGCCGCGGTTATCATCTTCGGGGAGGTATGGCTTGACCTGCCCCGGCGGCTTTCGCCGGAGGTCTTACAGGCCAGCGGCGTCTTCCACTGGGGAGCCCTGGGGCTTTGCGTCATCTGGCTGCTGCTGAAAAGAGACCGGATAGCCGCCGGGCTGCGGGGGCAAGCCCGGCCCTTTTCCCGGCTTTTCGGCCTTTTTCTCCTTATGTTAAGCATACTAACGCCGCGGACGGACTACGCGGCGGTCTTCCTGATGCTCCTCGGTTTCCTTGGGCTGTTCATTATCGTATTCGGCAGAGGTTTTGCCCTGCCTGCGGCGCTGCTGGCGGTATACGGCTTCAGCCTGGCTTTCCCTGTCCTGGCGACGGCCTGGCTGGGGGAGTCTTCCGCCGGTTTCACCGCCGGGATTGTGCGGCGCCTTGCCGGTCTTATGGGCCTGCCGCTCAACGCCGCCGGGCTCACGCTGCGTTTCACCAGCCTCACCGGCGCACCGATGTCTGTCGTGGTCACCCCCGGCTGCGCC
>JACPQH010000083.1 GCA_016190585.1 Chloroflexota bacterium
CCAGCGAAGCCAGCCTGTCCCCGGCCTGCCCGGCTTCCAGAAGCTCCCGCATATCGGATGAGCGTCCCGAGATGCCTAAAAGACCCGATTGTTTGTTCAGCCAGCCGTCAACGGTAGCCATATCAACCTTTTCCCGCGCGGCGATAAATCCGGCCAGGCTCGGGTCAATATCCCCGGAGCGCGTTCCCATCACCAGCCCTTCGAGCGGGGTGAAGCCCATCGAGGTGTCGATGGAGCGGCCTCCCATCACCGCCGCCGCCGAGCAGCCGTTGCCGAGCTGGAGGCTGATGATGCGGAGGCGTTCCCGGGGCATGGACATGAGCGCGGCGCAGCGTTCGACCATGTACCGGTGCGCCAGGCCGTGGAAGCCGTAGCGCTGGACGTGATGTCGGTCGGCCAGGTCGAGCGGGATGGCGTAGAGGCGGGACTCGTCGGGCATCGTCCGGTGGAAGGCCGTATCGAACACGGCCACGTTAGGCACCCCGCCCAGCGCCTCCATCAGGACGTGGAGGGCGTCCAGGGAGGGCTGGTTGTGGAGGGGGGCCAGCTCGGTAAGCGAATCTATGGCCCCCAGGACGTCGGGGGTGACGAGCGCCGTCCGGCGGAAACGGTCGCCGCCGTGGACGATGCGGTGGCCTACGCCGTCCAGGCCCTGGAGAAGACCGGCGGCGCCCAGCCGGGCAAGCATCACCAGGCTGGCTTCGCGGTGGTTGCCGACGTAGCGCCGCTGCGGACTTTCGCTGCGGTCGAACTCGATGACGGCGCCCTCCTTCTTGCCGACGCCGTCCACGATGCCGCGCGCCTGCCGCCGCCGGCTTTCACCGGTGATATCGAAAAGCTCGAACTTGAGCGTGCTGGAGCCGCAGTTGACCGCCAGGATTCGCATATAACTACCAGTATAGCGGATTTGAGGGAGATTGGCAGGAGGAAAATCCCTCCTGGCCTCCCTTTACGAAAGGGAGGAATCGGCTCTCTCGAAAAACTGTCAGGCTGAGGCGCAGCAAGCATCCGGCTTCCCGGGATTACAGGCCTTCAGGTACTTCGTATCCTCAGGATGACACAAGGCTTTGCGGAGAGCCTTCGGCAAAGATGCTATTTTCGCTCAGGACTTCGGGAAAATCCCTCCTGGCCTCCCTTTACGAAAGGGAGGAATCGGCTCTCTCGAAAAACTGTCAGGCTGAGCGCAGCGAGGCATCCGGCTCCCCGGGGTTATAGATCCTTCAGGTACTTCGTATCCTCAGGATGACACAACACTTGCGGAGAGCCTTCGGCAAAGATAATATTTTCGCTCAGGACTTCGGTAAAATCTCCTGGCCTCCCTTTACGAAAGGGAGGCCATCTTTGCGACACAACGGGACGTCTCCCTTTGGCAAAGGGAAATCGAGAGGGATTTAAATCCTCAAGTCCGCCTTTGTGAAAATGAGAGTTCTTTATCTCTTGTACTTCGAGATGTCCTTCTTCTTGCCGAGCTCGGTGAAATGCTTCTCCGGTATCCGCTCCGGGTCCTTGTAGAAGATGATGCGGCACGGGTCCCCCGCCTTTTCCGGGTACTCGTGTACCCTTACCGGGAAGCCCTGCCGCTCGATGCCGCCGATGCCTGTCCACAGGGCGCAGTGGGCGCAGTAGTAGGAGACGCCCTGCCGGCTCCACGACCACGGGTAGGCTTTCTTGGTGACGCCGAAGTTGTAAGGGGGCTCGGTACGGCCGGTCTGGCGCATCCGGCCGCCGCTGCCGCAGGGGTCCAGCGTCAGGATATACCGGTCCGGCTCTTCGGTCACGGTGACGTGGCCGGGACGGGCGCAGTGGGCCCGGTTGGCCTCGGCCATGCGCTGCACCAGCTCCAGGGTGCTGTTCTCCTTGTCCGAGGGCGCCGACTTGCTGTGCAGCGGGTTGAGCATGGCGACGGCGTTCATCGCCTTGGGCACGTGCTCCTCCCCGAAGTTGTCGGCGATGTAGGTCAGCAGGCCCCAGGTCCAGTCGGTATAGAGGTCGTGCATGAACTTGACCTCGTGATTGAACATGTAGTTGATAAGCTCCAGGGCCTCCTCTTTCTTGCCTGCCTTGATGAAGTCCTCGAGCAGCGTCCAGCTCGGCACGCCGATGTCCTTAAGGTCGTCCCGGCGTATCTTCCTGCCCAGGTTCTTGGACTCTTCCAACTTGTACATTTTACATCTCCTCCTCTTATCCGGAATCCCTGGCCACCTGCACCAGGGCGGTGTTGAACATGGCGCCCTCGCCCGGGGAAGCGCCTTCCTTGGTCAATACGTTGACGCAGCCGCCCCGGTCGACGCCCTTCGCGTCCGGAAGGTACGGCCCGCCCTCGGGCAGGCAGACCACGCCGGGCATAATCTTCTCGGTCACCTTGGCGGTAACGACCACCTCGCCGCGGTCGTTGAAGACGCGGACGGAATCGCCGTCGCTGATGCCCCGCGCCGCGGCGTCCCCGGCGTTGATCCAGATAGTCATTTTTTGAAGCTCGGTGAGCCAGGGCACGTTGCCGAAGCCGGAGTGCACCTGCATCCGGTAGTGCTCATTGATAAGCTGGAGCGGGTACTTCTTCGCCAGCGGGTCGCTGCGGCTTTCCCAGGTATCGAAATACATGGGCAGCGGCGGCGCGTACGGGATGTTGAGGTCGGCCAGCATCTGCGAGTATATCTCGATCTTGCCCGAGGGCGTGGGGAAGGGGTTGTGCTCCGGGTCTTCTATCTGCTTCTGGAACGAGATATAGGGCTCGGGCAGCTTGACGCGGTGCACCCATTCCTTCTTGAATTCGTCATAAGGCGGGACTTCCCCGGTACCCCCGGCTGTCCATTTCAGCCATTCCTCCTCGGTCTTGTCGTTGAAGTTGGTGATGCCGAGACGGGGGGCAAGCTCGACGCATATCTCGAGGTCGGTCCTGGACTCGTAAAGGGGCTCGATGGCCTGGTTGACGGCGACATAGTACGGGGCCGAGAGCCAGGGGGCCGCCACGTCGTTCCTCTCGAACTGGGTATTGATGGGCAAGAGTATATCGGCGAAGCGGGCGGTAGCCGTCATGAAAAGCTCGTGGACGACGATGAACTCGAGCTTGTTCAAGGCCTGGACGCCCTTGTTGGCGTTGGGGAACTGGTTAAGATGGTTGCAGCCCATGAAGTAGCCCATCTTGATATCGGTGGGGAAGCCGCCGGCTTCACCCTCGAGGATGGCGTCATATATCTGGCAGTGGTGGATGCGGGCGCTGGTGGGGTTGATGCCGCCGCGTACCGGCAGGGCGTGCTTACGGGGCGGCGCCCCGGCCTCGACCGGGTTCTTTTCCACCGGCAGGCCGCGCAGGACCCCGTAGCTGGGGTAGGAGCGCTCGAAACCGGGGGCGTTGCCGCCGTGGATGCCGATGTTGCCGGTCATGGCGGCCAGCGCAATCGCCGCGCGGTGGTACTGCTCGCCGTGCCCGGTGCGGCCGGGGGCCCAGCCGGCGATGAGCGCGGCCGGCTTCATGGTGGCGTACTTCCGGGCCAGCTCGGCGATGACGCCGGCCTTGACCCCGGTGACCGGCTCGGCCCACTCGGGCGTCTTGTCAATGCCGTCTTCCCTGCCCAGAACGTAGTCCCGGTACCGGTCGAAGCCGATGGTATACCTGTCCAGGAACTTCTGGTCCTGCAGGTTCTCCTTGATAATCACATTCGCCATGGCGATGAGCGCCGCGCAGTCGGAGCCGGGGACAACCGGTATCCACTGGTTGGCGATGACGGCGGCGGTATCGGTGAACCGGGGGTCGAGGCAGACCAACTCCGCCCCGGCCTCCTTCGCTTTGATAAGGTAGTAGTTGGTGTTGGTGTCCCAGATGGAGGTGGCCGGGTTCCAGCCCCACATGATTATCAGGCGGGAGTTCACCAGGTCGTCGCGCGTGTTGCCGGTGTACATCGTCCCGTAGGAGGTCATGGAAGCGAAGATGGAGCAGCCGCCGGAGACGTCCCCGGCGATGACGGTGCAGCCGCCGAACAGGTTGAGCAGCCGGTAGCCGGCCCGCCGGCCGTGGAAGGCGGCGTTGGCCCCGCCGCCGTCGAAGAATATCGTCGAGTTGCCGTACTGCCGCTTGATGCGTTTCAGCTCGGAAGCGACCTTGTCCAGGGCTTCGTCCCAGCTTACGCGCTCGAACCGCCCCTCGCCCCGCCCCCCGACCCGCTTCATGGGGTACTGGAGGCGCTCCGGAGAGTAGAGGCGCTGGCGCACGGCGCGCCCCTTGAGGCAGGCGCGGAGCTGCGGCTCCTCCCCGTCATGCGTCTCGACCCTGGTAATGCGCCCGCCCTTGACGTAGACCTTGAGCGGGCACTTGCCGCCGCAGTCCTGCGTGCAGCAGGTCAGTACCACCTTTTCGTTCACGGCTGGTTCCACCACGTCAGACCTCCAGGCTGGTATTTTAGCTCTTTTTCGGCTTGAGGACAACGGCCGGCGCGAGCGATGCGTCGTAGCTGAAACCCGCGGCCTCGCGGCCGGCGCCGTTCCGGGCGACCAGCTCCTCCAGGGGGCCGCTGTCCAGGGCTCGGGTAGGGCAGCCGGCGACACAGGCCGGCGGCTTGCCCTCGCTCAGCCGGTCGGCGCAGAAATCGCACTTCTGCATCTTCGGGTTGTCTTCGGCGCCGAACTGCGGCGCGGCGTAGGAGCAAACCTCGAGGCAGGGCCCGCCGCAGTTGTCCCGCCCGATGCACTGCTCCCGGTCCACCAGCACCAGGCCGTCCTCCGGACGCTTGCTGATGGCGTTGACCGGGCAGGCGTCCACGCAGGCCGGCGCGGCGCAGTGATAGCAGTTGGTACAGGTATACGCCAGGAAGAGGTCCGGGTACTTGCCCCTTTCCTCGGGCCTGACGCGCATCCAGTGCGCCGGTCCCGCCGGCACGTCATGCCAGTCCTTGCAGGCCACGGCGCAGGTAAAGCAGCCGGTGCACCGCGTCTGGTCGAAATAGAACCCCATCTGCATCTGATTGGCCTCCCGCTATTTTATCACGCCGAGCTTGCGCAGCGCCGCGACGCGCTCCGCGCTGAAGCCGGCGGACACCAGTACCGCATCCGTATCCTGTCCCGGCAAAGGCGAGGGCGTCATTATGCGCGCCCCGCCGTGGCCGTGACGCCAGGGGTTGTTCACCAGCCGGGTCTTGCCCGCCACTGGGTGCTCCATTTCGACGATATTGTTGTTGGCGATGACCTGGCCGTGCATGGGCGCGAAGAGGTCGTTAAAGGTCAGCAGCGGAGCGGCCACCCCGCCGCACCCCGCGATGGTTCCGACCACATCCCCGGCCTTCCAGGAGGCGAAGACCTTCTCGAAGACCGGCCGCAGCTCGCGGGCGTCCTTGCTCAGGCCCTGGCCGCGGTTGAACGCCCGGATGCCCTTCTCCACGAACGCCTCGTCCTTGAGAAGGTCGGCCATGCCTACCGCCTTGACGAAATCGAAAAAGACCCGGCGCGCCGCCGCCTCGTCCTTGGCGATGACGCTGAACATGACGGGCTTGTCCTGGGTCTTATAGCCCACCTGGGGCGGGTCGTACGGGCCGGTGACCCAGTACCCCGCCCAGGTATCGGTCCCCGTCAGGGTGATGATGCCGTGCTGCATCATGTAGAGCGCCGCCCCCAGATAGGAGGTCGTAATCCTCTCGCCGAGGTGCCGCTTCTTGCGGTTGTACAGGGCGGCCATAACGGCGATAAAGGTGAACATGCCGGTGAGCGTGGAGACGACGTCCGCCCCCACCCGCACCGGCGGCAGGCCGGGACCGCCCATCCACTTCATCATGCCGGACATGGCCTGGAACTCGAGCTCGGTGGCCGGACGGTCCCGGTAAGGCCCTGTCTCGCCGAAATCCGTGATGGAGCAGTGGATGAGGTCTTTCTTCAGCAGCTTCAGGTTATCATAGCCCAGGCCCAGCGCCTCGCCGGTCCCGGGAGGGAAGTCATCGATAAACACGTGGGCGCTTCTGATAAGCTCGCGCAGGGCGTCCAGCCCTTCCGGCGCCGTATATTCGATGAAGACGCCCTTCTTGTCGTGGTTAAGCTGCATGAAAACGGCGCTCTCGCCCTTGATCCTGGGGCCCCATTCCCGGGTAAAGTCGCCCTGCCCCCGCTCCACCTTGATGACCTCGGCCCCCAGGCTGCCGAGCTGCGCCGTGCACACCGGCCCGGCGACGCCCTCCGTGACATCCACGATACGGAGCCCCTTCAGGGGCAGGTCATCCGGCGCGGCGGCGGTGGGGGCGGTCGGCGGCGCGCCCGCCTGTATCAGGGAGAGCACGTACTCGCGCCCCGAGTCCAGATAGGGTGAAGCCTTCATCCCCTCCAGCGGCGACTGTTTGAACTGCCAGGGGACGTCATTGCATGATTTGAGCGGCCCCCACGCCGAAGGCACGTCGACGATGTAGTTGTTCGCCCGGACGTGCGGGTCGCGCGGGAGGTCTTCCACCCCCATCACCGGGCTGTGGGGGACCTTGTACCGCCCGAGCTGCCACCGCCACCAGACGAGGGGCTTGCCGCCGATTTTTTCCTGGATGATGCCGTTGACCTCGTCCCGCCGCTCGAGCCGGGCCTGGTTGGTGCGGAAACGCTCGTCGTCGGCGAGCTCCTTCATCTCCAGGGCGGCGCACAGGTCGACCCAATGGGCGCGGTGCAGGGCGGAGACCGCCAGGTACTTGCCGTCCTGGGTGAGGTAGGTCTTCGAGGGGCAGGTCTTCGAGCTTTCGCTGCCCAGGCGGCGCGGCTCCTGCTTCGTAGCGAAATACTCGGCGATGCGGGTCGACTGCATGAACATGGTGGAGGAGAACTCGTCCAGGTCGACATACTGGCCCCGGCCGGTGAGCTCCCGGTCCATCAGGGCCACCAGGGCGGCCTCGGCGACCGATATAGAGCCGGTGCCGTCCACCAGGTAGACGTACCGGGCCCACTCCGGCGGGCCGTCAAGCTGGCCATTCAGGCTGACAAAACCGCTCATGGCCTGGATAAAATGGTCGGCGCCGCCGTACTTGAGAAAAGGCCCGGCATGACCGTAGGCCGCCGAGGACATATAGATCAGCCTCGGATTGATCTCGCTCAGCTTCTGGTAGCCGAAGCCGAGCCGGTCCATGGCCCCCACCCGCCGGTTCTCCACCAGGATGTCCACGTGCTTGATGAGCTCGTAAGCGATGCGGGTGTCCTCTTCGTTGTCCTTGAGGCCGAGGATTATGTTGCTCGAGTTATGATGGGCCGCTAGGTAGGTCGTGCCCGTGCCGTTTATCAGCGGGACCACGCGGGCCAGACCGTCAATGTAGTCCGGCTCGATGCGTATGACGTCGGCGCCCAGCAGGCCCAGTATCGCGCAGGCCTGAGGCCCGACCGCGAAAGCGCCCATGTCCAGAACCCTGACGCCCGCGAGCGGTCCAGTCATTTGACCTCCTTATCAGGCAAAGCCCCGCCGGGACCCTAATACTTCGGTACGATGATTTCCGGCAGCCAGGTAATAATCGCCGGGACAAGGGTTACCACGACGACCAGCGCCAGCTCGATAATAACGAAAGGGACGGCGCCTTTCAGGAGCTTGTTGAAGTCTTCATGGGGCGCCACCCCTTGCACCACGAAGAGGTTGAGGCCCATCGGCGGCGTGAGGCAGCCTATCTCGATAAGCAGCACCAAGACGACCCCGAACCATATGGGATCAAAGCCGAGCTGCATCACCAGGAGCGGGTAGACGACGGGCAGCGTGAGCAGCATCATGGCCAGGCCATCCATGAACATGCCCAGTATGAGGTAAAGCAGGACGATGGCCGCCCAGATCATCATGCGGCTGAGCCCCAGGCTGATGACGAACTCGGAAAGCTGCGCCGGCAGCTTTATCATGGCGATACCCGTGCCCAGGACCTTGGCAAAAAGGACGATAAGCAGCACCATGCCGGCGGTGCGCAGGCTGGCCATGGCGGCGCCTTTCAACATGTTGAAGTTCAGCTTCCGGTGGATAGCCGCCAGCACCAGCGCCACGAAGCAGGACACCGCCGCCGCCTCGGAGGGCGTCATGAGGCCGCCGTAGATGCCGATGAAAATCACGGCGATGATGACGAACACCGCCCAGACGTCTTTGAAGGCCTGCAGGGCGCGCCAGGGATACGCCCAGGTAAGGCGCTCCTGCGGCGGCGTGAGGTGGGGACGGGCCCGGACGTAAAAGGCGATCCAGATCATGAAGATAGCGGACAGGATGACGCCCGGCAGGATGCCCCCGGCAAAGAGCTTGGCTACCGACGCCCCGACGAAATCGCCGTAGACGATCATGTTGAGGGAAGGGGGGATGAGGATGCCCAGCGTGCCGCCGCCGGCGATGCTCCCCCCGATCATCATGAAGCTATAGCCGCGTGATGACTGGTCCTTGTAGGCCACGGTGCCGATGGTGGCGGCCGTGGCCACGCTGGAGCCGCAGACGGCGGAGAAGATGGCGCAGGCGATGATATTGGAGTGCAGCAGCCCGCCCGGTATCACCGCCGTCCACCGGGAAACACCCTGGTAGAGTTTCTCGCTCAGCCCGCTGTGCAGGATGATCTCGCCGAGGAAGATGAACAGGGGGATGGCGACCAGCACGAAGCTGCCGATGCCGTCATACAGGACGGTGTCAATCAGGTCCTGCGACTGCCCGGCCATGAAAAACAGCACGATGATGCCGGCCGCGCCCAGCGCCACACCGACCCACATCCCCGAAAGGATAAGGAGAATCAGTATGCCGAAGACGATGGCCGAGCTAGCTCCGAGGGCCAGATCCGTTCCCATACGCTATCCTTCCTGGGCGGCGAGTGGGGCTGCCTTCTTTTTTCGGGCGAACGCCGTAAACTCGATTATTTTCTGCATGTTATACCCGAGGATGGCCAGGACAAAGACCGTCAGGCCGATGACGATAAACAGGCTGGGAATCCACATAGGCGTCCGGATAACGCCCTGGTAGACGATGTGGCGTACCCAGTTGTACTGAAGAAAGGAGATGGCCCGCTGCAGGGTAAAGGCGATGGCGATCAGGCCGAGAATGCCGGTTGACAGCTCCAGCACGCGCCGGGTCGCCTCGGGGAAGTGCCGGACCAGCATATCAACGATGATGTGCCGTTTCATGCGCAGGGCGTAGGCGAAGGCGAAGTAGCCGATAAGCACCGTCAGCATCTCGGTCCACTCCTCAACAAAATAAATCTTGAGGGGGGTCATCTCGCGGATGATGATGTAAGAGGATATCATCAGCGTGACCGCGACCAGCGCTATCGATGCCGTACCCGCCAGGACGTCGGTTATCCACCGGATCAGCCTGTCGTTGTACCAGCTTACGAACGACTCGAAACGTCTCATCCTGCCTGGTCTCCTTGTCCGGGGGAGGTAATCACCGGGAACCGGGATGAGGCCCCGGCGGGCTCAAGCCCCACCGGGACCTCCCCGAGGATAGCCGGGTGCCGCTAGAAACCGGGAATGCCCAGCTCTTTGCCCTTGGCGCTGACGACGTCCAGGAAAGCCTGGGCGTCCGGACCGCTGGCCTTGACGTAGCCGGGCCATACCTCCGCCTTCACT
The DNA here is from genome assembly GCA_016190585.1 of Chloroflexota bacterium. The sequence continues at coordinate 9,523 of JACPQH010000083.1, forward strand.
TTTTCCACAACCTCGTTGCGGAACTTGGAGGTGGGGGCGGTGATGGTAACGCCGAACTCGGTGACCAGTTTTTCCATCTTCATGGCGGCGTCGCTCATCTGGCCTTCGGTTATTCTGGGCTCCGCGTCCTTGTAGACCTTGAGGAAGGCGTCCCGGGTGGCCGGATCAAGCTCGGCCAGGGCCTTGGAGTTTACCAGCCAGTAGGCGTCATGGTAGTGCATGTTGATCAGGGTAACGTACTTGGCCCACTGCGCCAGGCCGGCGTCGTACATGGAGCCGGTGCTGGTGCCGACGCCGTCAATGACCTTGGTGCCCAGCGCGGTCGGCGCTTCCGCCCAGGCCAGGGTGATGCCGGTGCCGCCGAGCACGTTGACGACATCGTTGGCCTCTTTCGAGGAAGCCCTGACCTTCTTGCCCTTCAGCGCGTCCCAGGAGGTGACCGGAACGTCGGCGATGAAGTTCTGCTGGGGCCAGAGGTAGCCGAGGGCTATCTTGGCATCCCAGCGGTCAAAAATCTTCTGCGTGGTCTGGTTGCGGGTGGCCTGCCAGAGCTTGACGTAGCTTTCCAGGTCGCCGGGCATGAACATCGGCAGGACGTAGGTACCCATGGCCGGCTCGGTGCCCTGGACATGACCGGCGGTCAGGCCGACCATTTCCGCCTTGCGCTCGGAGATGGCCTTAAGCACGTCTTTCGAGGCGAAGGGGTGCTCGCCAAGCGCGAAAAGCTCGATCTGGAGGGCGCCGTTGGTGGCCGCGTTGACCTGCTGGATGAGCGCGGGTATCTGCCGGTGAGGGAACTCCTTCAAGGTGTAGTTGCTGAAGAATTTCCACTTGTACTTCGCCGCAGCCGGCGGCGCGGTCACGGGGGCCGTTGCCGGCGGGGCGCCCGCGGCGGGGGTCGCCGTAACCGTAACGGTTACCGGGGGTTGGGCCGGCGCCTGCTGCGTGCAGGCCGCCAGTATCGGGACAAGCAGGAGCACAAGAATCGCCGCCAGGATGAGAGACACTCTCTTTTTCATTTGCCCTCCCTAAACGATAGTTCCAAACTTCAGGCTTCACGCCTCGTGTTGGTTGCACTATCTTACATAGGGTCTCATAGCTTTGTCAATACGTGAAATCTACCCTGAGCGGTACGTATGATGAAAAAGTCATTAAATCCGCCGCCAGGGTGCTTGGTTATTTTGCCGTAATCAGGTAAGATAGTCGGCAAGGTCGGAGGCAGGTATGGCAAAGCGCCGGGGCATCTACTACGGCTGGGTCGTCCTGGTGGTGGGCGTCATCATCATGACCACCATCTACGGCATCAGGAACACCTTCGGGGTCTTCTTCCCGTCGATACTGGAGCACTTCGGCTGGACCCGGGCGAGCACCGCCCTGATGCTCTCCATCGCCATCCTGGTCTACGGTTTCGTGGCCCCGCTGGCGGGCTCGCTCGGCGACCGCCTCAACCCGCGCCGGGTAATGGCGGTGAGCCTGGTGGCGCTGAGCCTGGTCACGGTGAGCTGCGGCCTGGCCAGCGAGCTGTGGCAGTTTTACCTTATTTACGGCGTCCTCGCGCCGGTATTCTCGGCCTTCGCCGGCTGGCCGATTTTCGTACCGGTGCTGTCCCGGTGGTTTACGAAGAAGCGCGGCCTGGTCATGGGCCTGGGCCAGATGGGGGTCGCCCTCAGCTTTACCTACGGCATGTTCGCCCAGGTGGTCATCGCCGGGGTAGGCTGGCAGCGGGCGTACTTCGTCCTGGCGGGCATCCTGCTGGTCGTCGCCCTGCCGCTGTGCCTGCTTTTCTACTACCGTCCCGGCGAGACCCGGCACCGCGTGGAACGCGCCGAACCGGCGGCGGCGCCGGACATTACCAGCCCGGACTGGACGCTGCGCCGGGCGCTGCGCGTGCCGCAGCTATGGTTCCTGGTCGTCTCGCAGTTCTTTTTCTGGGGGCTGGGGGGGTACCTGCTGGTGGCGCACCAGGTAAAATTCGCCGAGGATGTCGGCTTCTCCAGCGCCTTCGCCGCCGGCGTGTTCGCGCTTTACGGCCTCTTCATGGTAGGCGGCTTCCTCGGCTCGATTTTTTCCGACTGGATTTCGCGCGAGGGCATTATCACCATCGCCACGGCGCTGGGCATTGGCGCCGTCATCGCCCTGCTAATGACAGTGGACACCTCGCGGCCGTGGCTGCTGTACGCCTACGCCGCCGGCATGGGGCTGGGCATGGGCCTGTACGCCCCCACCACGACGGCCGCCATGACCGATATCTTCCACGGCCGCCACCTGGGCGCTATCGCCGCGCTGCTGCTCACCGGCATGGGGCTGGGGGCGGCTATCGGCCCCTGGCTGGGCGGCTATATCTTCGACGCGACCGGCAGCTACCGCCTGGCCTTCCTGCTGTGCATCGCCAGCTTCGCCCTGTCCAGTCTCGCTTTCTGGCTGGCGGCCCCCCGGAAAGCAGATAAGCTGCGGGCGCGAGTCCTCGCAGCTTATCCGAAAAACCGGGCGGCGTAAGCCGTCTATTTTTTAACGAACTGCGACCACAGGGCGGCCTTGGTCTCGGGGTAGTCGAAATCCGGCGAGATGCCGAACCGCCCGTAGAGCTCCAGCATCCTCTTCTCCGTCTCGATCTCGAGCTGGCTGAACAGGTTGTTGCCCTGCGCGTCAATGCTGACGATGAACGGGCCGAAGTCCTTGACGTTGAGCAGGAGGGTCGCCTCAGCGATGCCCAGCTCCTTGGCGAAGTAGATGGCCTCGATCTTCTGCACCTGGCTGGCGAGGAGGTTGTCCTGCCCGGCCAGCCGCGTCAGGTGGACGCCGCCGAAATCGACCATGGCCCGGGTGGTGTTGGGCCCCATCGTCGTCTTGCCGATGAACGCCCTGACCTTGAGCTTCGTGACGATATCCGGCCCGTAGGTCTCGTAGCGGATGCTCGAGGTAGGCGTGATGCAAAGCAGCCTTTCCTTGCCGTCCTCGACGCGGGTGATGGGGTGCCAGTGCATCAGGACGTTCGCCCGGGAGAAATCGATGGGCGGCAGGATGCCCTTGGCGAAACGCTCGTGGAACATGGTGGCCCCGGTGTAAATCAGGCCGTCCAGCGTGACGAAATCGCCCACCTTGAGCGCCCGGACATCGGCTTCAGCTAAGGGAATCTGCAGTCTCTTCGTCGCCATGCCATTCCTCCTATCGGTAGTCCCAGTTGGGGACGTCGCTGTATTCGATCTTGGCGCCGCCGTAATGGGCCACGGCGCGGCGGGTGATGCAGCACTGCGTCTGGAAGGCCACCGGCAGCGTCCCGGAGTGCGTCGCCGCGAACTCGACATGGACGTCCAGCGCGCCCGTCCGGCCGCCGGTGCCCATGGGGCCGCGGTTGAGGTAGCGGGCGGCCTCCAGGAGGTCGGTCTCCATCTTGGCCATGGCGGGGTCGGGGTGCCGGCTGCCGACGGGCCGCAGGAGGGCGGCCTCTTTGGCGATGTGCATGGCCAGGTCGGCGGTACCGCCGATGCCGACGCCGACGATATTAGGGCCGCAGGCCTTGCCGGCGAAGGTGGCCTCCCTCAGGCAGTCCAGGACGAACTTGATGACGCCCTGGTGACGGTCCGCCGGGGCGATGATGGTGTAGAAGGTGCCGAAGAGCTCGGAGCCGCCGCCCTTGGCGATGCCGACCACCTCCAGGAAATCGATGCGGGGGTCGAACTGAATCTCGACGCGGGGCATGTAGGGGCCGGAGTTGCCCGGGTAGTACTCGCGGGTGAGCGGGTGCACCATGTTGGGGCGGATGCGGTCGTTGTTGGTGGCCTCGGTCGCCGCCTGCTTGGCCATGGAGTAGAGCGTGGAGAAGCCGCCCTCCAGCCGGACGTTCTCACCCATGCGGACCCAGTAGAGCGGCCAGCCGGTATCGGCGCAGAGAACGCCGTCGCTTTCGGCGCACATATCGGCGCCGCCGAGCATGGCCTCGATGTGCTTCCGCGCCAGCTCGTTGGTCTCCTGTTTCAGGTCTCGTTCCAGCGCCGCCTTGATGTCGCTGGGCATCAGTTTGGCCGACCTGACGAGGGACTCGTACATCATCTCGTGCAGCGTCTTTTTGCTTACGACCAGTTCTTCCATTTACTCCCCCTTATTTCTTATTTGGTCGTGATTGGGATATTTTTACATGAGCTCTGGCAGCCAGGTGCTCAGGGCCGGGAAAGCTAGCAGTAAGCCAAAACTGATACCCTCAAAAGCAATGAACCAGCTACTGCCGACAAATACGTCGGTTAGTTTTATATCCGGGGCGACACCGGCGATGGTAAAACAATTGAGGCCCACCGGCGGCGTGAGGAGCGAGATCTCGATCAGTTTTACCGTGAGCACACCAAGCCAGATAGCGTTGAAACCGAGTTGGCCAACCAGTATCGGAAACATTATCGGCAAGGTAATAATCTGGATGGATTGCGGGTCAAGGAAACAGCCTAATGGGATATAAACCGAGAGAAAGAGCAGAAGTATTATGTATGGGGAGACATTCAGGGTCGCCACCCACCGGGCCAGAGCCTGCGGCACACCGGCAGTAACCATGAACCAGGTGTAGAGTGACGCTCCGATTATGATTAAAAAGAGCATAGCGGTGGTGCCGAGGGTTTCCTGGGCCGAGTCTTTCGTTATTTTGAAGATCCCCCTCCGCTGAGTCGCCACCACGATAATAAACGCGGCTAGTACCCCTAACGCGGCGGCCTCGGTCGTGGTCACGATACCGAGGTAGATGCCACCCAATACCACCGTGAAAAGGACCACGATGCCGTATCCTTTACGAAGTACCATAAAGCGGTCCCGCCAGGTTATCTGAATCCTGACAGGCGGGGCTTGCTCCGGACGTCTCCAGGTTATGAAAAAGATGCCTAACATAAAAATAAGAGCGCTCAAGAATCCCGGGATTATGCCCGCGATGAGTAGTTGACCTATAGACGTTTCGGTAATGACTCCGTAAATCACCAGAGTAATGCTGGGAGGAATCATAATGGCCAGCAGACCTCCGGCGGCCACGGTGCCCGCTGCCAGCTTGTTATTGTAACCGGAGGCCTTCATCTCGGGAATAGCCACCCTCCCCATCGTTGCCGCTGAAGCTACACTAGAGCCGCAACAAGCCCCAAAAAGGGCGCAGGCGAAGATGGTGCCCATAGCCAGCCCTCCGCGCAATCGCCCGAGCCAGGCGCGTCCGATATCAAATGCGCCGTGGCTGATACCGCCGAAAAAGGCCATGTGGCCCATCCAGACGAAAAGAGGCACGACTGTCCACGTGTAGGTCTCCATGACACTAAAAGGAAAGTAGGCCAGCAGAGACATGGTCTTGGACCACGTCTGAAGCAGTATGACGCCGATCAACCCGGTAACCCCCAGGCTGGCCCAGACCGGTACGCCGACAGCCAGCATGATGATAACCAGTCCTGTGCTGGCGGCTGCCAGGAGAAGAGGACTTATCTCCATAGTTATGCCAGACCGCCCCTCGTTTGCTCCCGCGATACGAGCTGCTCCTGGTGCTTGGCGAGGCTTATGGTCTCCTCATATATTTGGACCATCAGTTCCAGACTGAATAAAAGTAAGCCGAACGGGAGAGCGAACTTGGACCACCAGATAGGAATCATGATTATACCCCAGCGGGCTTCCTTGACGCTAAAGGCGAAGGCAGCGTCTTTATACGTCTGAATTGTTAGCGGGATTATTAACATCAGTGCGACGGCGCATCCCACCGCCCATAAGATTGATTGCGCCCGGGGCGATAGGCGGGTAACGAGAATGTCGGCTCGGATATGCTTGCGCCGGGCCTGGGTCATAGCGATGCCGAGAAAAACAATAACGGGCAGCAGCACGCTATTTATTTCGATGACTCCCGGTATCGGGTTGTTCAAGACAAAGCGTGCGAAAACGTCGGCGGCGGTGCTGAGCACCATCAATACCAGGAGCCCGCTGCCCACCAGAGAGCTGGCTCTGGTGATAGCGCGTAACACTTTTATAACTGCGTCCACATACCTCCTTGTTGAGAAAGGGGTTAAAGGGTATTGCAGGCCCTTACGCTCTGAAGGGCCTGCTTCCCTAAAGAGGTCGATGGTAAGTGCCGCTACTTTTTCGTCTCAGCGTGAAGTTGGAAGGCGCTCTTGTATGTGCTGCTGGGCGCTTTTGATTTATAGATGTCCTGGAGCCTCTGGTAGAACTCCACGGGATTGACAAGGCCGGCCGCCTCGGCCTGCTTGGCCCAGGCTTCAGCTTGCGCCGGTTGCACCATCTCCCGGGCTTTTTGCTGCTCCGCCTCGGACCAGACGATCATGGTCACATTCTTTTCCTGGAAGGTTTTAAGAACATCAGGGTAGCCTGCTTGTACGAATTCCGTGAGGTAACCGGTAACTTTATCGGACGCCTCTTCAAACAGCGCTTTAATGTCATCCGGGAACTCGTTCCAGAGCTCCAGATTGATCGCCCAGCCGTTCGAGGCGTTGATACCCATGCCTGTTTCGATCCAATAAGGCGCTACTTCATAAAATTTTGACTTGTATCCATCGGTGAAGGGGACGCCGGTAGCGCCTTCAATGACGCCACGCTCTAGCGAGGTGTATACTTCAGCCCAAGCGATGCTTACCGGCGTCGCTCCCATACGGCCGATGGCATCAAGTTTTTGCCCGTATCCCCGTATCTTCTTACCCTTAAGATCGCCGGGCCCGTTGATCGGCGTCTTGGAAACGAGCACGGTGGGTTCCTGGGGCTGGATCGCCAGCAGTTTCATGTTCAGCTTGGCCCATTCCTGGCGCATCGGGAAGTAGGTGTCATAAAGCTCCTTGCAGGTACGGGCCCAGGCATCCGGCTTGTTGCCGATGAACGTCAACTCCATGCCAAGGCTCATCGGAAACAGGGTAGGCGTATAGCCCATCGCTACGAAGCCACCCGAGGCGATGCCGTCCCGAATGGAGTAGACCTGACGGCCGGTTTTAGAAAGGGCCTCGGAATAGAAGTACTCAACTTCTACCCGCCCCCCGCTACGCTTGGCAACATAATCGAAAATAAATGTGCCGCCCATCGCTTGCGGTCCGGTGGCGACGGCATAGTCATCATACTTTAACTTCCATACCTTACTTGGTTTCGCTGCCGTCGTGGGGCTGGGGACAGCGGTCGGGGCCGATGTTACTGTAACAGTTGGCTGAGGCGCGGCCGTGGTGGGGGTGGGTTGCGCCGTTGGTGACGGGCTTGCGCAGCTTGTGACGATTACAGCGGATAGTGCGAGGAAAGTGATTGCCAGAACCAGGATCCTTGCTCTTTTCATAAACACCTCCGTTTGCTGAAAACCTGAAGGCCCTGAACTGCGGCGAGAACTACTCGAGGGTCTGTGTAAGTACCAATATTCTAACACATCTGTCAAGCCCCGGTTCGATAATTTTCAAACCACCCCCCTCGCCTCGAGGTCGGCGGCTACCTCGTCGAGACCGAGGCTGGCGAGCTTCTGCCGCGTGGGAATCCCCCGGGCTACGTCCCAGCCCCGCTCGTCGTAATAATCGTCGAGGAGCCGGTCCACGGCGGCGCGGTCCAGGGGGGCGCCATAGTAGTCCTTCAGGGTGAGTGTCTGGCCCTCGACCACCAGGGGCTGGAAGAAAGCCTCCGGCGGCCGGTCGTCGGCGCGGGTGTAGCCCTCACGGGCGTTAATAGCCTTGACCAGGTTCCAGGCCCGCTCGCCGCCGAGCATCAGCGCCTCCGGCGCCATGTCGAGTCCGGTAGCGGCGTTGAACAGCCGGGCGGCCATCCCGGTACCGTAGGTCTGCACCAGGGGAATCCGGATGCACACGCCCAGGCACGAGCACAGGGCATAGTAGTCCTCGGCGTACTTCGCCAGGCGCGCCATGTTAACGCTGCTTTCGCCGCAGGTGCGGCTGACGGCCTCCCCGGAAGCCCCGAGCCGCTTCAGGTACTTGACGAAGGCCCCGGACGGGTGGCCGGGGAAGAAGGCGGGCGTGTTGCCGGGCTGGCCGACCGGATGTCGGGGATTGACCATCTCGTCGACGCTCCAGGTGTGGAAATGCTTGTGCTTGCGCGGGTCCTGGAGAGGCTGGATGCCCTTGATGGTAGCGGCGTGCTCCCGCGCTTTCGGCCCGATGGCTGCGACCAGGGCCGGGGTGCCGTCGGCGAGCAGGGCGCCCAGTCCCTCTCGCCGGTGCATCTTGTCGAGCATGACGGACACCGTGTCGTAATCATGTTTCGGTACCAGGCCGTCCGTATCCTCGCGGCCGATTACTCCGTGCTCGAACAAGGTGATGACGAGCTTGATCAGCCCGCCGGTCTCCACCTCGTCGATGCCGTCCCGGTTGCAGCGGTCGGTCAGCTCGATGGCGCGGTACAGGCTGCCCACGTTGAAGTCCTTCCAGACGTCTATCGTCGGCAGCAGCGAGTGAACCGAGGCCATCGAGCCGGCGAACTTCCCGGTCTGAATCCTGACCCAGGTCTTGCAGCCGACCGGGCAATTCGGGCAGGACAGGATACCCACCCACGACTTCATAAGCTCGTTGTAGCCGAAGGGTTCGGCCGCCTTCTCCGGGGTTATCCCGGGCCACTCCGCGCGCCGGCCCCAGGCCGAGATTGAGACACCCAGCCCCAGCCAGTCGGCGCGGTAGGGGAGCTTGTTAATGGCCTCGCAAAGCTCGTTGACCGCCGGCATGAAGGCGCGGCCGTCCGCCACCTTTACGCCCTTCGTGCCTTTTATCGCGACCGCTTTCAGGTTCTTCGAACCCATCACCGCCCCCAGGCCGCCCTTCCCCAGGCTGCCCGTCTTGTTGACGAAGGCCATCGCCATGCGCGACTGCTGTTCGCCGGGCGCCCCGATGGCGATGACGCTGTACGCCTTGCCGTATCGACGCCAGAGCGCGTCGGTCGTCTCGAAGATATCCTTGCCCGTTAGCCCGGCGGCGTCGCAAAGCTCGACTTCATCGTCGGCTATCCGCAGGCAGACCGGGCGCGGCGCCTTGCCGGTAACGATAATCTGGCTGTAGCCCGCCTGGCGCAGGGTATCGCCGCAGGCCCCGCCGAAGGCCACGCCGATGGTGCCGCTCAGGGGGAAGCGGGCGGCGGCCATGACCTTCGCCGTGCCGGGGGCGAGCGTGCCTGCCAGGGTCCCGGCGCCGAAGATGATGGGGTTCTCCGGGGAGAGCGGCCCGACGGAAGGCGGTATGTATTTGTAGGCAAGGGAAGCGTTGAGCCCGAAGCCGCCAAGCCAGCGTTCGGCCATTTCTCTGGTGACGGACTCGCGCTCGACGCCCCCGGTGGTGAGGTCCACGTGAAGAATATCGCCGAGCAGGTTATCCGGCATGGCCGCCTCCTTTTTTCCGGGCCTCGAGGGCGCCGTAAGGGCAGTTACGGGCGCAGATGCCGCAGGCGTCGCACTCGCTGGTGAAGGTGATGGCGGCCCCGGCCGTGTCCTCGTACGGGTCGATCAGGATGGCGGAGCGGGCCGGGTTGAAGGTCTTCGTGAAGCGGTAGGAGCACCTGAGCAGACAGGTCGAGCAGGCGACGCACTTCTCGGGATAGGTGATAATCTCGAAAACGCTCTCGGTCATGATACCCCCTGGGCCGGGCAGCTATCGCCGGACGCCGCAAGGAATATAGCACAAGGGGGTGAAATTGACAAGACTTGCTTCGGATTGAAGTCCGGCCCGGCCGGGACAGGCGGGGATTCCTGCATCAACACGTCCTTGCCGGTCGCGTGGCTGTAGTGATAGGATTAGAAAGGCATTTGCCTCAAACGGAGAACCAGGGTCACGAAAGTCTCAGAACCTTCAGGCAGGCAACCGGGGCGTCCATTCTACGGCTGGTGGATAGTCGCCGCGTCTTTCGTCATCTCCATGCTCACCGGCGGGGTGGTGATCTACGGTTTCACGGCGCTTTTTGAGCCTATCGCCCGCGACTTCGGTTGGAGCTATACCCAGATATCGTTCGCCGCGTCCATCAGGGGCATGGAGATGGGCCTGATGGCCCCGCTGACCGGCTGGCTGGCCGACCGGGTCGGCCCCCGCAAGCTGGTCTTTGCCGGGGGCGTCCTCATGAGCGCCGGGCTTTTTCTGCTCAGCCGGATGAACTCGCTGGGCGTCTTTTACCTCGCCTTCCTGCTCATCTCGCTGGGCATGAGCACCTGCACCTGGACCGTCCTGATGACGGCAGTGGCCAACTGGTTCCTTGAGAAAATCGGCCTGGCGACGGGCATCGCCATGTGCGGCTTCGGTTTCGCCGGGTTAATGGTGCCCCTGCTGGTCACGCTGATCGACCGTCTAAGCTGGCGGGTGGCCCTGCTCGGGGTGGCCGTCGCCGCATTCGTGGTCATAAGCGGGCTGGCTTTCGTGTTCCGGCACCGTCCGGAGCAGTACGGCTACCTGCCGGACGGAAAGCCGCCGAGCGCGGAGCCCGGCGCCCTCATGCTGGAGAGGCGCGGCTACACGACGGGGCAGGCGCTGCGCACCGTGGTTTTCTGGCAGGTCAGCCTGGCTTTCATTTACCACGCCCTGTCGCTTAACGCCATCGTCATCCACCTCATGCCCTATCTCACCAGCATCGGGATTACCCGGTCGGCCGCCGGCCTGGTGGCCCTCGCCGTGCCGTTGACCAGCGTCGCGGGACGGCTGGGTTTCGGCTGGCTCGGGGACCGGGTCGACCGGAGCCGGGTGGCCGCTTTGTCTTTCGTGCTGGTCGGCCTGGGGGTAGCGATGTTCGGTCTCGCCGCGACAGCCGGGGCCTGGCTGCTGGTCCCCTTCTTCGTCCTGTTCGGCATCGGCTACGGGGGCACCAACGCCATGCGGCCCGCCCTGGTGCGGGAGATCTTCGGCAGGCGGAACTTCGGCGCCATCTTCGGCGTCAGCGAAGGCCTCATCATGATCGGCAACTTCGCCGGGCCGCCCATCGTGGGCCGCTATTTTGACACGCTCCAGACCTACCAGGGCATCTGGTTTATCCTGGCCCTGGCGGCCCTGGTCCCGGTCATCGCCCTGATGACCGTCAAGCGCCCGGCGGAGACCGGTGAGCCGGGACTGGCGGCTAAATAGACGACTTCCGCTCTGACTCCAGGGCCTCGACGACCAGCTCGCTCAGGTCCTTCGCCCTGACGGTCTCCTCGGCGCCTTTGGCCTTGAGCCCGTCCTCGAACATGACCAGGCAGTAGGGGCAGGCGGTCGCGACCAGGTCCACTTTGGTGTCTATAATCTCCTCGACGCGCCGGGTGTTGACCCGCTTCTCCGGCTCTTCCTCCATCCACATGTGGCCGCCGCCGCCGCCGCAGCAGAAGCTGCGCGACCATGAGCGCTGCAGCTAGACGGAGCTGATGCCGCCGATGGATTTCAGAATCTCCCGGGGTTCCCAGTAGATGTCGTTGTAGCGGCCCAGGTAGCATGAGTCGTGGTAGGCCGCTTTTTTATTGATGGCGCCGTCCAGCTTCAGGCGGCCGTTCTTGATGAGCTCGCCGATAAGCTGGCTGTGGTGCATCACCTCGAAGCTGCCGCCGAACTGCGGGTACTCGTGCCTGAGGCTGTTGAAGCAGTGCGGGCAGGCGGTAACTATCTTCCTGACGTTGTAGTTCTTCAGAATCTCGATGTTCGCCTGGCACGAGGTCTGGAACAGGTACTCGTCACCCATGCGCCGCGCCGGGTCGCCGCAGCAGCTCTCCTCGGCGCCGAGCACGCCGAAGCTGACGCCGGCCGCTTGCAGGACCTTGGCCGTGGCCCGGGCGACCTTCATGTTGCGCTCGTCCAGGGCGCCGCTGCACCCCACCCAGTACAGGTATTCCACGTCGCTGGCGTCGGACATCACCTTCAGGTCCAGGCCCTCCATCCAGTCCGTCCGGGTGGCGGTGGTGCCGCGGTAGGGATGGCCGCGCGTGCCGAGGCATTTGAGCGCGTCCTGGACGGACTCCGGGAACTGGCTGCGCTCCATGGCCAGGTTGCGGCGCATGTCGATAATCTTGTCGATGTGCTCGATATAGTTGGGGCAGGCCTGCTGGCAGGCCCGGCAGGTGGTGCAGTCCCAGATGGCCTCTTCCGAGACCACGTCCGAGATCATGTCCTTTCGCTCCGCCGTTTCCGCTGGTTTCCTGACGATGAACCCGGGGTAAAGGTCATAGAGGTGAGCGCGCAGGTCCTGTATCACCTTTTTCGGGTTGAGGGCTTTGCCGGAGGCGTAAGCGGGGCAGTTGTCCTGGCAGCGGCCGCACCGGGTGCAGGCGTCCAGGTCGAGAAGCTGCTTCCAGGTGAAATTTTCGATCTTCGACGCGCCGAAGCTCTCCGCCTTCTCCAGGTCTATCGGGACCAGGGCCCCGCGCGGCCCCAGCTTCCGGAGGAAGACGTTCACCGGGTCCCAGATAATGTGGTATAGCCGGGAGTTATAGATAGAGACGTAGGCGATGGAGCCGAAGACCAGGATGACGTGGAACCACCAGAAGGTCGCGTGCAGCGTCAGCAGGGTCGGTTCGGGCAGGCCGATAAAGGCCAGGGCAAGCACGTAGCCGCCCGGCGACCAGGCCGCCCAGGTCACCTGGCCGATCTCGGTGGCCGCCATGCGGAGCCCCTCGATGATGAAACCGGTAGCTACTACTATCAGGATGAGCATGAGGGCCACCAGGTCGTCCCGCCTGTTATCAAGGCGGTCGGGCCGGATGATGTAGCGCCGGACGACGGCCATCGACAGGCCCACCAGCGCCAGGATACCCATCACATCCGTGACCACGGAGTAGCCCAGGTAAAAAACGCCCTCGTTAAAGTGAAAGAAGTAGTGGCTGATAAAGTCGAGGAACGAGGAGAGCAGAAAGATCATGCTGCCGGCGAAGAGCAGGAAGTGCGCCAGGCCCGCGTAGAGCTCGCGGGGCAGGTAGTCGCGGGGCGGGGGAAGCCGCCGGCCAGCGCTGTCCGCTACCCGGAAGAACCGGCGGTGCAGTATGCCCTCGACGAGCGCGAGGTACAGGAAGCTCCAGATGCGCCGGAAAAGCTGGTCGGTCCGTTTTTCCGGAATCCCGACGGCCCACCGCCGGCTGTGCTGGAAAATCGAGTAGATGAGCAGGCCGGTGGCGAGGATCCCCAGGATATAGATAATCTCGCCGAACGGTTTCATGTTCCAGAAAATCTCCCGACCAGGAACCATTTTCAGTCTCCTTTAAACTATAATAAGCCAGGCGGGCGCGCCGGGGCGCGGGGGTGACAAATGAAACAGCCGGAAGGGGTACGGACAGAAGACAACCAGCGGATAAATAGCCAATCCGAACTCAACTCCAGTAAATGATACGCAATTATGAGGCGGTTCGTCAAGAAAACAGGGCGTTTTACGCCGGGGGCCCGCTCCGCGCCAGCCGCGCGCCAAGCTCGAAGGCCGCCGCCAGGGCCTCCGGGCGCCGCTTGATCTCCCCGCGCTCGTCCACACCGCGCACCAGCAGCTCATCGGCGTAGGTAACGTTCATGGCCTTGAAAAAATACTTGATGGTGAGAATGGCGCCGTCGAAGAGTCGCGGCCCGCGGGTGGCGCCGACGGCGATGAAAGCCCCCTGCCTTTCGGGCATCGGCTGCTTCAGGACGTAGCGCCGCGCCCAGAGCGCCTGGCAGCGGTCGATAAGCGCCTTGAGCTGGGCCGGCAGGGCGTAGAAGAAGATAGGCGCGGCGATGATGATGGCATCAGCCGCCATGAGCTGCCCGTAGACCGGGTCCATGTCGTCGCGGATGATGCAGTTGCCGTCATTCAGGCACGCGTAGTACTCCTTGCAGGGGGCGATGTTCAGTTTGTCCACCAGCATGGTTTTCGTGGCGGCGCCCCGGCCGGCCGCGCCCTTGAGCGCCTCCACGAGCAGGAGGTGGGTGTTGCTTTTAAGCCGCGGGCTGCCCATGACGCCGAGAACGTCCATCGTTTATAATCTACCCCGAGCGCCGGTTAAAAACAAACCGTTTCCGCGGGGGTGCACGAGCGGTGAGTAAAAGTGGAATCTCAAAATACTCTTCTCACCACGGGAGGATAAGGCGGGACGCTTCGCGCTGCTCAGAGCGGTGAACAATGGGCGACCTTGTTCAATCATGTCCCTTCTCCCTTGATGGGAGAAGGTTAGGATGAGGGTCAACTGCCTTTGCGAGGGCGGAGCCTTTGGCAATCTCCGGGATGGCTTCGCCTCCCGACTCGGCCGGAATGGTCTCGCAATGACGTTTTCGGACAGCCTCGGTAAGAGGGAGGGTTTGGAAGACAAGGTAAAACCGCCATTTTCGGAGCGATGTCGATTAGTCTAACTTTAACCCGTCTTTACCGGCCCCGCCCCACGGAGTAATATTAAAGGCTGAGATATGGACTACCAGACGGCCGTCGATTATATCCTGAAGTTCGCCGACTTCGAGAGGCTGCCGCGCAGCGGCGTCGTCTTCGACCTGAAGCGCATCGAGAAGCTACTGGAAAGGCTGGGCCACCCGGAGCGCGCCGCGAAAACGGTACACGTTACCGGCACCAAAGGCAAGGGCAGCACCTCGGCGATGATCGCTTCCATCCTGAGCCAGGCCGGCTACCGGACGGGCCTCTATACCTCCCCCCACCTCCTCGACATGCGCGAGCGGGTCCGGATAAACGGGGCGCCCATCAGCCGGGAGGCGGTGGCGGCGATAATCGAAGCCATACAGCCCGAGATCGAATATGTTAACCGGCTGGGCAATCTCGGCGAACTGACCACGTTCGAGCTGCTGACTGCTCTCGCCTTCGTCTATTTCCGGCAGGCCGGGGCTGACTACCAGGTCATGGAGGTGGGGCTGGGGGGCCGGCTCGACGCTACCAACGTGGTAACGCCGGAGGTCTCGGTGATAACCTCCATCAGCTACGACCACATGGACGTCCTGGGCGACACCATCGCGAAGATCGCCGCGGAGAAGGCGGGCATCATCAAGCCGGGCCGGCCGGTCGTCTGCGCCCCGCAGCTCCCGGAGGCGATGGCGGTCGTCGAGCGCACCTGCCGGGAGCGCGGCTCGCGGCTGACCAGAATCGGCAGGGATGTCACCTGGGAGCGGCGCGATTTCGATGAGGCTGGGCAGAGCTTCGACCTTAAGATTGTTGCCGGCGAGTACCGCGTGCTGCGCATACCGCTGCTGGGAACGTTCCAGCTTGACAACGCCGCCGCGGCGGCAGCGGCCGTGGGGGTACTCCGGGAGCTCGGCGCGAACATCCCGCGCGGGGCGCTGGCCGAAGGCCTGGCCCGGGTAAGCTGGCCGGGACGCCTCCAGGTCTTGAGACAGCGGCCCTGGCTGGTGATAGACGGGGCGCACAACGCCTACTCCTGCGCGAAGCTCATGGAGGCCCTGCGGGAGTATTTCCGCTTCGCCCGCCTCGTTCTGATTTTCGGGGCCTCGGCGGACAAGCACGTGGCCGGCATGGCGGCGGAGCTGGCGCCGCGGGCCGACGCCGTAATCGTGACAAGCTCGCGGCATCCCCGCGCCACCCGGACCGGCCTCCTGGTCGGCGAGTTCCGCCAGCGAGGGAAGGCCCCGCTCGTGGCCGGCGATGTCGCCGCGGCCCTCGCGATGGCTCTCAGCGAAGCCGGCCCGGACGACCTCATCTGCGCCTGCGGCTCTATCTTTCTGGTCGCCGAGGTGATGGAGCTGCTTAAGGCCTGACCGGGCGGGCTTCGATGACCAGGTCGGGGCCGAGCCGGGCTACCTTTTCAAACGCGAGCGGGAGCGACTGGCTGACATCGGTCACGCCGAGGTCGCCGACCGCCTCGATGCCCCGGCCCATGATACGGGGCGCCATGCCGATAACCAGCCGGTCCGCCAGCCGCTGCCGCAATATCGCCGTGATGACCCGGCCGCCCCCTTCCACCATGACGGAGGTGACGCCCCGCTGGCCCAGCACGGGCAACAGCCCCGCCAGGTCAACCTCACCGCGCTCGTTTTCCCGCGCGACAAGCACTTCCACACCGGCAGCGCGGAGGTCTTGCAGCTTCCCGGCGTCCGCCCGCGCCGTGGTGACAACCAGGGTCGGCGCCTGCCGGTCGGTCAACACCCGGCTTTCCGGGGGGATTCTCAGGCTCGAGTCCAGGACGATGCGCCGGGGACTGCGCCCCCTCACCAGCCTGACCGTCAATAGAGGGTCATCGGCCAGGACGGTGCCGGCGCCCACCAGGATGGCGTCGTGCCCCGCGCGCAGGTGATGCGTGTAGCGCTGGAAGGGCTCCGAGGTGAGCCAGCGGGAGCGGCCGGTCGCGGCGGCGATGCGCCCGTCCAGCGTCTGCGCGTACTTGAGGGTTACCAGGGGAAGGCCGGTGCTCATAAACTTGAAATGGGCCTCGTTCAGGCGGCGGCTCTCCGCCTCGAGCACGCCCGCGGTTACCGCGACGCCGTTCTGCCGGAGCTTCTCGGCCCCCTGCCCGTTGACCGCGGGGTTCGGGTCCAACGCCGCTATGACGACCCTTTTGAAGGCGCCGCGCAGCAGGGCGTCGACGCAGGGAGGCGTCTTGCCGTGGTGGGAGCAGGGCTCGAGGGTGACATAGATAGTAGCGCCTTCGGTGGCGCCGCCGGCGTCCCTAATCGCCTCGATTTCGGCGTGGTCGCCGCCGAAGCGCCGGTGGTAGCCTGTGCCGATAATGCGGCCGTCCCGCACGATGACCGCCCCCACCATCGGGTTCGGGCTGGTCCAGCCCCACCCCCGGCGCGCCAGCCGCAGGGCCAGCTTCATGTAGTCTTCGTCAGTCAATCGCAACCACCTTTAATTCCACCCGGACCGTCCAAATACCCGTCATGGCTACGGACGTTTTGCGTTGCCTCCCTTCCCCCTCGCCTGCCGGGAGAGGGGTCAGGCCATCCCGAAGATTGCCGCGGGCTCCGCCCTCGTAATCCGGGGAATGACTTTAGTTCTCAATATGCTGCGCCATCACGTTCACGTCCAGGTCCTGGTCGCCGGTGCTGACCGTCAGGTACTTGACCTCGAGCCGGCCCTGGGCACATTCCAGCCCCACCGCGTCTATCTGGGCGAGCACTTCCTGCGTCTTCATACGGATGGCCAAGCCGATCTGCTCCTTGAACGAGGCCAGGAGCACCGGCATCTGGATATCCAGCGTCTCGATATTCAGTTTGCCGGACTGAATGGTGAGGCGGGATTTCACCGTGATATTGAAGCTGATGTTCATCGCCGCGGCCTCGACCTCGGTAACGAAGTTGCCCCCGGGCTGAAGGTCGATGTGGCCCCGCCGGATATCGAGCGGCACCTCCCCGCCGGCCTGGCTCTGGCGGAGCATGTAGCTGGCCTGCTCGTTGATCTCCTGCTCGGTAAAGCTGAGGCTGAGCTCTTTGTCCTGGCCTGAGGCGCAGGCTTCCAGGGCGCTGCGCCGGAAGTCCTCGATTTTCGCGGTAAAGCCTTTACCCGGCTCCAGGACGGGCGGCGGCGGCGACGGCTGGACCGGGGCCGGCGGCGGCCGCTGGGCGAAGGGTCTTTCGATAAAGAGGTAGTTGACGGCTACGGCCAGGAGCAGCAGTGCCACGATCCCGGCAACGACCGAGGTGATGGGGCTCCTCATGGCCTTACCTGATCTCCACCTTGCTCAGGTTGGAGCTTATTTCCACCTCCAGCCTCTCGGTCGCCCGGTCGAAGTCCGGTGACAGGTAGTACCGGCCTTGCCGGGGGAAACGGTCCTCATCGATATCGAACGAGCCGAGGTTGATATCGGCCCGTATCCGGGCGGGCAGGTCCGGGGGTATGGTCAGGATGAGGCTGCCCACGTTAATATCCAGGTCGGCGCGGCCGTTGACAGCGGGCATCGCGACCGTATAGCTGCCGGCGTTGGCGTCCAGGGTAAGCTCGGTCACCCTCAGCTTGCTCAGGTCGATATTGCCTTCGGCCGCGGCCAGTCGGGCTATCACCGTAAAGGGGATTTTAGGGTTCAGCTTGACCTCCCAGCGGTCGGTGGCTCCCGGCCCGCCGTCGCCCCGCTTCAGGGAAAGCCGGCCGTCGTCGCCCTGCCGCTGGAGAGCGGCGTCAACAGCGCCCTCGCGGGAGACCGCCTCCGCCAGGCTGGCCGAGGTGCCGCCGAGGCTGCTCAGGAAGAGACTCCCCGCGGAAAAGTCGATGGTGACCTCGCCGGCGTTGAGGCCGTTCAGCGGCGCGGAAAAGGTGCCGGTCCGCTGGCCGCGCGCCGCCTCGTACTGCCACACGGCGACGCCCAGGGATATAAAGAGCAGCGCCAGCACCAGGCCGCTCAGCGCCCAGGGATTGGCGTGGTGCAGGAGCACCACCAGGCCGATGATGATGATGACCACCGGCCAGAAGCGCCACAGCCGGCCCCACATGGCCCAAGGGATGATATTGAGCGTTTGCAGCAGCAGGACGACCCCGAGAAAGAGCAGGATTACACCCCCGATGGGAGCGCGGCTGCCCGATTGACTCGATCTGGTCATACTTACCTTCTTCTCCTCGCGCCCAGCAGGATTACCAGGCCGATGGCTATCAGGACCAGCGGCCAGAGGTAGCCCAACTGGAACCACCAGAACAGGTTCAGCGTGCCCATCAGCACGATGACGCCCAGGGCGATGATCACCACCCCGATCAGGATGTGCCGGTTGTGGGAAACCTCGGTCTCTTGCGCCTTGTCGGGGCGGCCCAGGCTGGAGCGCACCTCCTCCCCGAGCTCGGTCGCCGTTTTCTTCATCTCCTCGATGTTCTCCCGGGCGGCCTCCCCGGGCGTGGCCGCTTTGGTACCCTCCAGCGGCACCACGATAGCCAGGATGATGTAGGCCAGGACGCCGATGCCGTTGGCGAAGATGAGCAGCACGAACACGATGCGCACGATGACGGGGTCGATGTCGAAGTACCTGGCCAGGCCCCCGCAGACGCCCCAGACCATGCGGTCGGTACGGTTCCGGTACAGTCTCTTCTCCATGACGCCCTCCTGACAGCCGGGTATAGCTTATCTATATTATAACATTTCGCGTGACAGCGCCTCGGCCAGGGCCGGCGTCTCCGCCACCAGGTCGGCCACCGCCACCTCCTCGCCGCTCACCCGGAAGGCGCGCCGGCCCTCCCCGGTTATCAGGACGAGCCCGACCGGCTGTTTCACCCCCAGGACGAACCGCCGTCCCCGCCGGCGAAGCACCCGGGCCACCGGGATGATGACCAGGCCGGGCAGCCTGACCGGGGGCTCGATCAGTCGCTCTTCGCTCTCCATTCCTTTACCAGCACCCGGGCGGCGCGCCAGGCGGGCCGCGAGAAGATGAAACGCGCCACGGGCGCCGCCAGGGTAATGGGGCGCAGGCTTACCCGGGCCGACGAGCTGCCCTGGATGAAGACCCGGTCCTCAAAGGAGGGACGCAGGCTTATCCGGCGGCGCGGCGCGCTCACGAACGGCGTCACCGACCCGATAACGGCGAACAGCAGGCCGGTGGCGGCCGGGTCGGCGAGCCCGATATCGTAATCAACGCTGATGCGCCTGATTTTGAAACAGCCCAGCAGGCCCCGGACAAGCGCGATAAGCGCGGGCACCAGGCCGCGGGCGCGTATCAGGTGGAAAAAAGTCCCCAGCCCGAACCTACCGCGGCGGGGCTTCTTCGCCTTCGGTCTTTCCCGGCGGGGGGGCGGCCCGGGGCCGGCGCGCCCGCCCGGGGCAATCTCTTTCCTGACCAGGTTGAAGAGCCAGGAAAAAACAAAATAAAACCGTAGCCCGGCCCGGGCTTCGAGCCGGACGGCCGCCTCCACGGGTACGCTGAGGAGCAGCCCCAGCAGGAGCAGGAAGCTAAGAAGCCCGATGACGAGCCACAGCAAGCCTATTCTTCCTTATGGCGCTGGCTCCACCTCTCCATGCAGCGGTCCACCGCCTTGGGCACCGATTCCGCCATCTTTTCCAGGGCGCTGGCCAGCCCGCCCATGACCGGCTCGATGCGCACCGCTTCCCGGTCGAGCACCACCACGGCCACCGGCTTGATCCAGGCGCCGCCGCCGGTGCCCCCGCCATAGCCCTCGCCCTTCTGCTTGGCCTCGCCGCCGCCGGCGCCGAAACCGAACCCCGCCGCGATCAGGGGGATGACGGTTTTACCCTCGATGGTCATCGGCTCGCCCACGACCGTCTTGGTGGTCATGACGCGCTCGATCTCGGCGATCGCCGTCTTGACCAGGTTCTCGATGTCTGCCATGTTCGCCATGGTTCCCCCCTTTCCTGAACGTTTGTATTTTGTCCTTCCGCGATATTTGTATCATGGCCGGGGGAAGAAATCAATCCGTGGACTTCTGATGCGCCATAGGCCCTAAAGCATGAAAAAAACATAAAAATAGGTATTATTCCGTAGGAGAACCACGTAATAATACTGATGGTAAGAAACGGGGGGTGCTTGGTATATTGAGTTTGGTTTGGGTAGACCCCTATAGGATAAAGAATGCGCCACCTCCGCGGAATTTTCGACGACGGTCTTACCAGAGCAGCCGGCATCGTCTTCGTCCTGATCCTGGGCCTGGTCCTGTTCGGCATCCTGTCCCCGCTGCCGGAGGAATACCCGCTTTTCGGCGTCTTCGTTTACGCCATGGTCCCCGTGCTGTTTATTGTCGGCGGGGTGATTTTCATCCTGGCGATGTTGAGGAGCTAGATGGACCAGCCACCGGAAGCGACCGAGAGCGTCCTGCGCCGGCACCGCGACAAGCTGCTCTTCCTTATGTTCGCCGGGGCGATCAGCATCATCCTGCTGGTCATCGGCGGCTACCAGCTCGTCGAGTTCAGCGATTCCACCTCGTTCTGCGGCCGGCTGTGCCACAACGTCATGTACCCGGAGTACGCCACCTACCAGGCCTCGCCGCACTCGCGGGTGCGCTGCGCCGAGTGCCACGTCGGCTCCGGGGCCGACTACCTGGTACGCTCCAAGCTCTCCGGCATACCCCAGATACTCGCCACCTTCGCCGGCGACTACGAGCGCCCCATCCCCACCCCGGTGGAGAACCTGCGCCCCGCCCGGGAGACCTGCGAGCAGTGCCACCGCCCCGAGCGGTTCGCCGGCGATATCGTCCGCACGCACACCAGTTTCGCGCCCGATGAGGCCAACACCCCGCGAACGGACATCCGCGTGCTGCGGGTGGGCGGCGGCGAGGCCGGCACGGCGCGCGACATTCACTGGCACATCGCCGCCACCGTTTTCTACCTGCCGCTCGACCAGCAGCGCCAGGAGATTATCTGGGTCAGGGTGGCCGGCGCCAACGGCGATACCGAGTTCGTCGACCCCGCCCGCGCCGCCGAGATCACCCCGGAGCGCCTGGCGAGGGAGGCGCGCCTCATGGACTGCGTCGACTGCCATAACCGGGCCACCCATATCTTCGAGTCGCCACAGACCCTCATCGACCGGGCGTTCGTCGAGGGCACCCTCGATACCGCGCTGCCCTATCTCAAGCGGGAGGGCGTCCGCCTTCTGGACCCGCCGGCGTCCAGCCTGGAAGAGGCCCTGGAGAAGGTCGAGGACATCCGGAGCTTTTACCAGGACAACTATCCCCAGGTGTATGCCGAGAGGGAGGCCTCGGTCGACCGGGCGGTTGAAGTGTTCAAGAATGTCGCCCGCCTGACCACCTTTCCCGAGATGGGCGTCACCTGGGATACCTACCCGAGCAACGCCGGACACCAGGAAACCGACGGGTGCCTCCGCTGCCACGGCAAGCTCGAGGCGACCAGCGGGCCGGACAAGGGCCAGAAAATCGACGCGTCCTGCGAGTCCTGCCACTACTTCCAGTTACCGCAATAGAAAATAATGCCGGGGTTTATAAGGTATTTTTTACGGAAATATAGGTATTTATGCGCATGGTAAATACCACCCGGTTCCTGCTATTATTCAACGGGATTATGGGTGGAGGAGATGAGGGGGGGAGGAGCTATCTCTAAGGTCTAAGGAGGAGCAGATGCCTAAAAATCCAAAATGGTACGTCATTGTTCTCCTGGTCTTCACACTCTTCGCCGCCGCGCTGATCGCGATCGCCTGCCAGGGACCCTCCGGTTCGCCCGGTCCTGCTGGCTCGCCTGGCCCCGCCGGTCCCCCCGGCCCCGCTGGTTCGCCTGGCCCCGCCGGCCCCCCCGGCCCCGCTGGCCCGGCCGCGCCTACGCCCACGCCCACGCCGCCGCCGGCGCGTGATATAAATGCCGATTGGGCCACGTCCGGCCACGCCAACGCGGACCTGGCCGCTCTGGAAGGTACTGTGGAAACCCGCGGCGCTACCGCCGCCCACTGCGGCCGCTGCCACACCTCCCAGGGCTTTGTGGCGTGGTACCAGGGCGACCTCACCAAGCAGATACAGGGCGCCGCGGGCAACGCCACCGTCAATGAGTTAAGGGCGCTCGGCCTGACCACGGCCACCGTGCAGCCGGTCGGCTGCGATACCTGCCACGGCCAACCGCGGCAGGGTTCGGCCACGGGTACCGCCACGCTGCCCATCCGCATCGCGGGCGATACGCCGCCGCTGCCCTCGGGTTTCACCGTGACCAACGCCGGCAACGGCGCGCTCTGCATGACCTGCCATAACAGCCGCAACGGGGCCCGCAGCGATGCCGTGACGCCGCCGAACTATAGCGCGCCGCACACCGCCGCCCAGGCCGATATGCTCATGGGACAGAACGCCTACTTTACCACGGCCCCGAGCCGCTCGCCGCACGGCTTCCTCGAGAACACCTGCGTCACCTGCCACATGTCCGGTGATCCCGCTCCTGAGTCTTTTACTACGGACACCGCCACTATCACTCATACCTTCAAGCCTGATACCGAGATATGTTCCAGTTGCCACAGCGGGGCCTTGAACATAGAGGCCTTCAAGCACAGCAACGAAGACCTGCTGCACGAGCTGGGCGAGGCTATGGCCGCCTACATGCTGGGCAAGATTGGCGACCAGGTAACCGTCAAAGACTACACGCCGCACGCGTTTAACGGCAAGGAGTACGATGTCAAGAGCGTCGCGCTGGCGCTCGACAAGAGCAATATCGATGCCATCGAGCCTACCGAGCCGCACGGCCAGCAGGGCTTCCTGGTCAAGCTCAAGAGCCCGGTCCAGGTCGAGTACGCTCCGAACGGCGAGGCCGCGCACACCGTGTCCATGACCGAGCTTGAGGTACAGCTAGCCGACTTCACCACCAACGGCACCGCGGCCCTGGTTCCCGCGAGCGATGTCCTGGTGCGGGTCGGCTGGAACTACTTCCTGCTCCACGGAGACGGCAGCGAGGGCATCCACAACCCGGCGTTCTTTAACAAAGTCGTAGAATCATCCATCAACGCGCTGAAGTAAAATTCTACCTCCCTTGATGGGTTACCAGAGGCTGGCGGGCGGCGACGCCCGCCAGTTCTGGTGTTATCGGGGGGAAAATACTTAGGTAATCGATACTTAGGAGGTCGTCATGAAAAAGTTTGGATTGTACCTGGCGTTCCTGGCAATCCTGGCCCTGGTAGTGCTGGCAGTGGCCTGCGCCCAGCCGACCCCCCCCCCCCCCCCAACCCCCCCCCGCCC
>JACPQH010000009.1 GCA_016190585.1 Chloroflexota bacterium
GTAGTCGCGCGCGCCCTCCGGGGTGCTCTTTATCAGCACCGGCGTCTCTATCTCGACGAAGCCCCGCGCGTCCAGGAAGTCCCGCATGAACTTGATTACCCGGCTGCGCAGCAGCAGGTTGTCCTTCATCTTGCGGCGGCGCAGGTCCAGGTAACGATATTTCAGCCGCAGGCTCTCGTCGACCTCGCTGTCCTCATTGATATAGAAAGGCGGCGTCCGCGAGACGTTCAGTATCGCGATATCGCCGGCGATGACCTCGACGGCGCCCGTGGGCAGGTGCTCGTTCTCGGTGCCGGGCGGGCGCGGGGCGACCTCGCCGGTGACGCGGACGACATACTCGCTGCGCAGCTCCCCGGCGACCTGATGCGTCTTTGGGGAAATCTCCGGGTTAAAAACAACCTGGACGATGCCGGAGCGGTCGCGCAGGTTGATAAATATCAGCCCGCCGTGGTCGCGGCGGCGGTCCACCCACCCCGCGAGCTTGACGGTGGCGCCGGCGTGCTCCCGGCGCAGCTCCCCGCAGCTATGGTCTTTCAGCAAAGAATTCTCCTGACCGTAATATCATGGCACATTATGAAATTATAGACCATGGCCAGGTTCCCTTCAACTCGCGCCTCATCTAATCCTGGCTGCTGCCGCCTTGCCTCAGTCCATTGAATCACCTCCTTGTGTGGTAGTATAGCTAATAACGGTTAGTAACAGTGAAGCGGGGGAGAGCTTTCGCGAGGAGGCGCAGCCCCTTTGCTTCCCAACTCCCCTTTCCGTCCATATATAGCTATGTACCGCAACCATATTTCAGGACGAAGAGGGGTTCGGGGGTGAGACAGGCACATAGCGACCAGGTTTGAGCAGGTAAACTTTATGTCAACAGTTGACCGGCTACACTGAAGCGTGTAAAATGTCTCTATGAGAAAGGCGCAATGGGACGCGGGCCGGGTCAAGGCGCTGAGAAAGCACCTGGGCCTGACCCAGCAGGAGATGTCCGCCCGGCTGGGCACGCGCCAGCAAACTATTAGCGAGTGGGAGACTGGCCTGTACCAGCCGCGGGGCGCCTCGGCCCAGCTTCTCTCCATCGTCGCGGAAGAAGCCAGGTTCCCTTATACCGCCGACCAGCGGGACGTTTGACAAGATACACGGTAACGTGTATACTCGCCGTATGGCGGCGAAAAGCGCGGGTCAGGCCGGTGGCGCAGAGGGCCTGGCCGGCCCCGGGGAACTGCAGATTATCGAGGCCTGGCGCGGGCTGCGCGGCCGCCGCGGCCTGGTAACCGAGGAAGGACAACCGCTGGAGGTCATCTACCCCGGCCGCAGCAGCGACGGCGCCGGCGCCGATCTGGTTGACGCCGTGATATTGAGCGGCGGCGCCCTGAAGAAGGGGGCCATCGAGGTCCACACCCGCGCCAGCGGCTGGTGGAGCCACGGCCATCACCGGGACCCGTCTTATAACCAGGTAATCCTGCACGTCGTGTACCGGAATGACCGTGCCGGCGCGCCCGTCCTGGAGAACGGCGGCAGCATCGGCACGCTGGCCCTGGACCGGTGGCCGGCCGGCCCGCCGGCGGATGGCGGCGTCCTGCCCTGCCGGCAAGCACCGCCGGGCCCACAGCTCCCCAGGATTATTGACCGTTGCGGCCGGGCACGCTTCCTGGAGCACGCCGCCCGCTTCCGCGCCGGGATAAAGGACGCCGGGCCCGGCGAGGCCCTCTACCAGGGTATCATGGAGGCGCTGGGCTACGCGCCCAACCGGCGGCCTTTCCTCGAGCTCAGCCGGCGGCTGCCGCTCCGCGCCCTGGAGGCCGCCGGACGCGGCCAACCACCCGGCGCGGCGGCCGAGGTCCGGCGGCCGCCTGCTGCTGAGCGCGTCCGGCCTGTTACCTAGAGGCGGACCGGCCACCGGAGGCCCGCCAGCCCCGGAAGCCATGTCCCGGGATGGCTGGCAGCTCTGCCGGATACGCCCCTCCAACACGCCGGAGAGGCGGCTGGCGGCGATGGCCGGCCTGGTCACCCGCTTCAGCGGCGCGGGGCTGCTGGCGGGATTGCTCGGCAAGCTGGAGGACGGCCCCGCCGGGCTGGAGAAGGCGCTGACAGTGCCTGGCGGCCGTGGAGGCGCGGCGCTGCTCGGCGGGGGACGGGCCGGCGTCATCGCGGTGAACGTGGCCCTGCCGTTTGCCTACAGCCTGGGCCGGTGGCAAGACTGCACCGGCCTGCGCCGCAAGGCCATGGCGCTTTACCTCGGCTATCCGCGGCTGGAGTCCAACAACCCGGAAAGGCACATGATAAGGCAACTCGGTCCGGGGAAAAATGTCGTAAATTCCGCCTGCCGGCAGCAGGGCTTGCTCTACATCTTCAAGGGCTTCTGCTCCCAGGGCCGCTGCGACGCCTGCCCCGTTATAACAGCCCGGCGGTCTCGCTGAGGCTGCGGATGACCGGCGCGTAGCCGGCCTCGGCCAGGCCGTAGCGGTCCAGCAGAACGCCTTTCATGCCGGCGTTGTTGGCGCCCACGATGTCGATCCGGTACTGGTCGCCGATGTAGAGGGCTTCGGCAGGCTCGACCCGGCCGCACCGCAGCGCCTCCCGGTAGATCTCCGGCTGGGGTTTGCTGAAGCCAACCTCGTGAGAGGTGACCACTACCTTGAGGTACGGCAGCAGCCCGGTGTCTTCCAGGATAGCGGCGCCGTCGCGGTCGACGTTGGAGATGAGCCCCAGGATAAGGCCTCTTTCGCCGAGGGTCTCCAGCGCGGGCACGACGTCCTCGAAGGGGACGAGCCGCGGCCTGACCTTCATTACCTGGCCCAGCAGCCCCTTCAAGGTGGTATCGGGGAGCTCGATGCCGACCTCGGTGAGCACGATGCGCGCGTACCGGGCGAAGACTGCCGTCCTTTCCGCCTCGGGGCGCTGGCCCAACGGCCGCCGCGCCATCTCCTGGTTGATGAACTCGTCGGCCGCGAGCAAGGGGCGGCGCAGGGTTTCGGGCGGGACATCGCGCCCGATGGCTTTAAGGGCGTCGGCGTATTGCCGCTCCCGCGGCGGGTCGAAACCGACCAGCGTGTGATACAGGTCAAAGAAAACTGCTTTAATCATCATTCCTCCGGGCGACAGATACCATTCTAGGCAATCCGGGCCGTCATTGTAAAGGCGCGCCATGCGTCTCCAGTCGAAAACACCAGATAAAAATCTTAAACCGATTGTCAACCTGCTTTCTCTAACCGGTTGACATTACCGGCGCCCGGGGCGTAGAATTGTCCTGATGCGAGAATCCGTTCTCAGGGCCCTCCAGGAGACACGCTGCGTTTCCGGCCAGGAGCTGGGTGAGAAACTGCGCATCTCGCGGACGGCGGTGTGGAAGTACGTTAACGAGCTGCGCCGGCTGGGCTACCAGATAGATTCCTCGCCCCGCCGGGGTTACTCGCTCACCCGGAGCGCCGACCTTCTTCTGCCCGAGGAAGTAGGCGCCGGGCTGGAGACCCGCTTCCTGGGCAAGCGGATACTGCACCATGCCGAGGTCACCTCCACCCAGGACATCGCCGAGGAGCTCGCCCGGGCCGGGGCCGAGGAAGGGCTGGTGGTCATCGCCGAAGGGCAGACGCGGGGGCGGGGCCGGAAGGGGCGGGGCTGGGAGTCGCCGGCCGGTGGCGGGGTCTACCTGTCCATCGTGCTGCGGCCTGACCTGATACCCTCCCTGCTGATCCAGATCCCCCTTATCGCCGGCGTGGCCGTGGTGCGGGCCGTCAGGCAGGCAGCCCCCCTGGAACCGGCGTTAAACTGGCCGAACAACATCATCATCGGCGGCCGGAAGGCGGGCGGGGTGCTGACCGAGATGAGCTGCGAGATCGACGGGGTCAACTACATCGTTCTCGGCATCGGGGTGAACATCAATACACCCATGTCGCTGATACCGGAGCCAACGCGAGGCATCGCCACCTCGCTGGCCGCGGAATGCGGCCGGCACGTCTCGCGGGTAAAGTTCGTCCAGAAGCTCCTGAGCGAATTCGAGACTCTCTACAGCGAGTTCCTGAAGTCCGGCTTCGCCCGGATAAGAGAGGAATGGAAGTCGGCCAACTGCACCCTCGGCGGGCGCGTCCGGGTGACAGATGGGGAAGATGAGATCGAAGGAGAGGCTCTAGACATAGACCGGGAAGGCTTCCTTCTGGTAAGAAAGGAGAACGGCGATGTAAGGCGTATCATCACCGGGGACGTGACTCTTTGCGCGTAAATATTTCAAAAAGGAGTTAAAGCAATGGCGGTAAATACCATAGAAAGATACCGGATGGCGCGCTACGCTGCCTGGCAGTGGCGCTCCGAGCTCAGCCTGGTACAGAAACTCATCCTGGCCTTCGGCATGGCCGCCCTGGTGGGCCTCGCGGCGCAGGTAAGGATCCCGCTGCCCTGGACGCCGGTGCCCATCACCGGGCAGACGACTGCGGCCCTGCTGGCCGGCGTCCTGCTGGGCAGGACGTGGGGCGGCGTCAGCCTGGGCATGTATATCGGTCTGGGCGCGGCGGGCCTGCCCTGGTTCGCCGGGTGGACGGCGGGTGCGGCGGTGCTGGCCGGGGCGACGGGCGGCTACCTGGTCGGCTTCATACTGGCGGCGATGTTTGTCGGCTTCGTTATCGATAAGTACCCGCAGATGAGGACCTTCAACCGGATGGCCGGCGTGATGTTCCTGGCCAACTTCGTCCTGATCTTTGGTCCCGGTCTTCTCCAGTTGAACCTCTGGCTGAGCCTGGTCAACGGGCAGTCCGTCGGCCTTTACCGGCTCCTGGTCATGGGCCTGTTCCCCTTTGTCGCCGGCGAGGTTATCAAGACCCTGGCGGCGGCCGGCGCGGGCTGGGCGCTTACCCCCAAGCAAGACAGGTAGGTCAGACGCCTTGGATATCAGGGCGCATCATCTGCTGTGTCTGCTCGGCTTCCGCGGGGCGGGCTACAGCCCGGAGTTTATCGAGAACATGAAGAAGGTGGCGCAAGCCACCTTCTTCGATAACGCGTCGCTGCGCCTGACGAGCGACTGCGATGTTATCTGTGCGGCCTGCCCCCACCTGAAGCACGGCGAGTGCCGCAAGCGGGACGACGCCGCCCCGCGCGTGCGCGACCATGACCTGAGAGTCGCCGATACCATCGGGGTTAGGCTGGGCGCCGTAACGACCTGGCAGGAAGTCCGGCAACTGATGGCGCGGCGCTTGACGCCGGCCAGCCTGGCGCTGACCTGCCCGAAGTGCGAATGGCTGAAGCTGGGCTACTGCGCCGAGGCCATCGGCGGGCTGCAGCAGCGTCCCGACTAGTACGCAACACCCGGTCGCGCTCTTCCCATGTACACGCTGTTGCTGGTATCATTTATGGGATGGCCATCATCCGCACTGTCAAGCTTACCAAGCACTACCGGGACCTGGTAGCCGTCGACGAGGCAGACCTCGAGGTCGAAGAGAACGAGTGCTTCGGCCTGCTCGGGCCCAACGGCGCGGGCAAGACCACCCTCATCCGCATGATAACCGGCGTCTCCCCGCCGACCCGCGGCGAGATCTGGATAAACAACATCAGCCTGCTGGCGGAGCCGCGCCGGGTGAAGGCCCTGCTCGGCGTCGTGCCGCAGAAGGAGAACCTCGACCCGGACCTGAACGTGTTCCAGAACCTGCTGACCTTCACGCGCTACTTCGACATACCCGACCGGGAGGCCCGCCGCCGCAGCGCCGAGATACTCGATTTCTTCGAGCTGCGGGAAAAGAGGCACAACAGTATCCGCGAGCTTTCCGGCGGCATGAAACGCCGCCTGCTCCTGGCCCGCGGCCTGATAAACCAGCCGAAGATCCTGGTCCTGGACGAACCGAGCGTCGGCCTCGATCCCCAGGGCAAGTACCAGGTCTGGCAGAAGCTCAAAGACCTCAGGGCGCAGGGCGTTACCCAGCTCCTCTCCACCCAGAACATGGAAGAGGCGGCGCTCCTCTGCAACCGCGTGGCCATCATCAACCTGGGGAAAATACTGGTGATCGACCGGCCCAGGGAGCTCGTTTCCCGGTTTATCGGCGAGCGTACCTGGGAGATCGAGACCAACTCCCATGACCGGACGGAGATTATCGCCGAGCTCCGGGAGCTGAAGGTGGACTTCCAGGAGGCGGGGGGCACCATCAAGCTCTTCAACATCAGTGACGCGGTGAAAGACCGGTTCCCGGTAACTTCCCGCCAGGCAAACTTGGAGGATGTCTTCTTCAAGCTCACCGGGAGGTCGCTAACCGAATGACAGGCCTTTCACGGCACTCCTGGCATGTCTGGCAGCGGAACCGTGACGTCTTTTTCCGGCTGTGGCGCTCCGAGGCGCCCGGGTTCCTGGTCGAGCCTTTCATCATCCTGCTGGGCCTGGGACTGGGACTGGGCGCCTACGTGGGTCTTATCGACGGGCAAGCCTACATCGGCTTTATCGCGCCCGGCATCGTCGCCAGCTACGCCATGTTCAGCTCGACCTTCGAATGCACCTACGGGGCTTTCGTGCGCATGGAGTACCAGAACACCTACGACGCTATCCTGGCGACCCCGATAAACGCCGGGGATATCATCGCCGGGGAAATCCTGTGGGGGGCCACCCGCGCCCTGATGACGGGAACGGCCATCCTGGCCATCGCCGCCGTCCTCGGGCTGGTCTCTTCACCGTGGGCGGTACTGGTACCGGTCATCTGTTTTGCCCAGGGCATAATGTTCGGCGCCCTGTCGCTGGTATTCACCTCCCTCGTCCCGGCGATATACACCTTCAACTACTTTTTCACGCTTTTCATCAACCCCATGTTTTTCCTGAGCGGCGTCTTCTTTCCCCTCTCCTCGTTCCCGGTCATCGTCCAGCGGCTTAGCTGGGTGGCGCCCCTCACCCCGGTAGTGAACCTCACCCGGGCCGCCTTCGCCGGCGAGTTCCCGCCGGAGCTTTTACTTTCCGTGATTTATGTCGCGGGGCTGTCCGCGGTATTTTTCGCCATAGCGCTGATAACCATGAAACGGAGGCTGACACGCTAGATGATATTGTCCCGTGAAGACATCATTAACCTGATAAAGGGCGCCCCGCCCCTTATTGAATCATATGTCAATATTAACGAGCAGGCGCAGCCCAACGGTTTCGACCTCACCCTCCGGGACGTGGCGGTGCCGGAAGGCGAGGGGACAATCGCGGCGAGCAACCGCGGACGCTCTATCCCGGAGCTGGCGCGGCTGGCGTTCGGCGGCCTGAACACCCTGCACCTCATGCCCGGCGCCTACATCATCACCTACAACGAGGTCGTCAGCCTGCCGCGGGACGTCATGGCGCTCGGGGCGGCGCGCTCCAGCCTGCTGCGCTGCGGCGTTACCGTGCATACCGCGGTCTGGGACGCCGGTTACTCCGGCCGGTCGCAGTCGCTGATGGTGGTGCACAATCCGCGGGGCTTCCGCGTGGAGAGGAACGCCCGCATGATGCAGCTCGTCTTTTTCCGGCTGGAGAGAGAGACCGATGGCTACAAAGGCGTCTACCAGCGGGAGAATGTCTAGCATCCGGTTGATAACCTCATCCTGACTTCTCCCATCGAGGGAGAAGAGGCCGCCTGGACAAATACGCTTCTGCCCAGGGGTTATTCAACCCGCCTGACGATTTCCGTGACAACCTCGTCCATGTCCCCGGAGGTGTCCACCCGGATGTAGCTTTCCGGCATCCCGGTGACCGGCTCGTACCGTTTCTTCTGCGGCTCCAGGATTTCCGGCCGGCCGTCCGAGACCGGATGCCCGGCGAGACGCCCCGCGAGCCTCGATTTTATAGATGATTCGTCCAGGACGCACTCCACGACAAAGAAATCGGCGGCCGTCTCCCCGGCCAGCGCCGAGGCCGCCCCCCGCTCTCCCGCCTTTATAAACGAAGCGTCCAGCACCACCGAGTCGCCGCGCCCCAGCGTCTTACGGGCTTCCCGGAACATCCGGTCGTAGGTCCGGCGGGTGAAACCGGCGGCGTAGAGTCCGGTATCGAACTCGTCCCGGTGGGGCTCGCGCAGCGGCACGCCGGCCAGTTTTTTCCGGGTGACATCGGAGGAGATGACCTCCAGCCCCAGGCGGCGCGCCAGGAGCTGGGCCACTGTGGTCTTGCCAGTGCCTACCAGGCCCATCATGACCAGGAGCAGCGGCCGGCTCCGGGTATAGGCGCCGGCCAGGTCGAAATAGCTGCCGGCCACCTTCAGGGTCAGCCGCTTGTCTTCCGGCGAGATGTAGGGATCATGGAGCTTGAAGCCTTCAACCTTCCCGCGCACATAGGCCCGGTAGCACTTGTAGAACTTCAGCAGGGCGGCCAGCTCGTCGTCTCCGCTCTGCCGCGCGTAGGAGCGGGCGAAGTGACCCGAGAGGTCGGCGCGTCCGTAGTGGTCGAGGTCCATCGCCAGGAAAGCCGTCTCCGAAGCGACATCGCAGTAACGGAAGCGGTCGTTGAACTCGATGCAGTCGTAGATGCAGATGCCCGCGGAGAAGCAGACGTGGGCGGCGTGCAGGTCGCCGTGGCAGTCGCGTATCCGGCCGCCGGCCGCCCGCCGCCGGAACAGCGCCGCGTTGCTCTCCAGGAAGCCATCGGTGTAGTCTTTGATACGCCGGTATTTTTCCGGGGCGATGGTGCGCCCGATGTAGTCATAGGTCTGGCTGAAGTTCTCTTCGGTGTTGACGCGCAGGGCGTCAAGCTCGCCGAACCGGCTTATCTCCGGGCCGGTCGCCGCCCGGGCGTGGAAGCGGGCAAGTTTGCCGGCGAGAGCGGTCATCATGCGCGCTGTAACCGCTTCGTCGACCAGGAGGACGTCGAGCATGCGCTCCCGGCGCAGCCGGCGCATTTTCACAGCGTACTCTACCGCTTCGCCCGCGCCGCCGAGCGCTACCTGCCCTCCGCGCTCGATGACGGGCACGACACCCAGGTAGATATCGGGACAGAGCCGGCGGTTAAGTTCGACCTCGCGCTCGCAAAAATTGCGGCGCTGCTCCAGGGTGGTGTAGTCCAGGTAGCCCAGGTTGACCGGCTTTTTCACCTTGTAGACGTACCCTCCGGCCAGGAGGAGGAAGGACATCTGTGTCTGGACAAGCTCGACCGCCGCCGGCCTGTCGGGATAGAGCTCAGGCCGGAGCATGGCCTGGATAAGCGCGGGCATGTCTACCATATCAAGCTCCTGAAAGCTTAATCCCGACCAGCTCCAGCCAGGACCGCACCCCGGCCAGCTCAGCCTCGCGGTTGGTCCGGGTCAGTCCTATTAGCTTCACCGCGGGGTGCCGTTTGACGGCGTCGGCCGCGGGATGCGGGTCGAGCATTATCGTCCCCAGAACGGGCTTGCCGCCGGCCAGCAGACGGAATATGGTCTCTGTGAAAAGGTCGGACAGAAGCTCCATCCGGCCAATCTCGTCCACGATGACAAGAGCACGAGTAGCCGCCGCCGCGTTCAGGGCGGCAACCCCCACCCGCTCCAGCGCCGCAATATCTACCCCGTATTTGCCGACACGGCGCCGCTTGTCGAATTCCACATGAGACAGGACGGCCTGCTCGCCGTCGAGTGTGACCAGCCGGAAACCGAGCCTGACGCCGCCCGAACGTATCTCTTCGGTATAAAAGCCGCCCGCCAGACCGCGGGCTTCTTCCGCGACCTGCCGGACCAGGCTGGTCTTTCCTGTACCCGGCTTGCCGGTGAGCAGATAGACGC
Source organism: Chloroflexota bacterium (assembly GCA_016190585.1). The sequence goes on from JACPQH010000009.1 coordinate 9,666, forward strand.
GCCGCAAAGCAAGTCTTACTTGGCGGCCTGTGCCTGGGCCTGTCTTTTTACCTTGAGTTTCTGGGCTCGACGCCGGCGTTTCATCACGGCGACCCTTCTCGCTTTATTCATATCTAATAATATAGCTCAAATCCCGCGGAGTTGCCAGAGAAACCGGAAGTTTCCCGGTCGGCCCCGCGCTTCGCATACAGGTATATACTTAAACGCATTTTTCCTGAAGTTAGGTAAAGTTACGAATTTACGCGACAAACCCGCAATGCGATTATTAAAAGACTACTCAGTACGCCCTCCTCGGGAGCCAGTCCGGAAGGACCAAAGAGGCCAGGAAATGGTCGGTCTGAAAGAGGCGCCGAATACGCCTGATATAAATAAGACGGCCCTGACCCGGCAGGCAGCACCGGCGTCGCTGGATATGAGGATTACCACCACCGGGGTCTTCATCGCGGCCGCTGTCATCCTGTTTTTCTACCTTCTTGGTATGCGCTTCCTGGCGTACCTGCCGGTCCCGCTGTTCTTTATATCGATATTCTTCATGCTCGGTTCCATATCGGTGCAGTGCCTTTTCGCCGATACCTCGCGAGGTTTCAGCGCCGTGATACTGGCAGAGATAATGCTCGCCGCTTTTCTTTTCCACATCATCAGCCAGGTGCGCGGTCCCGGGCTCTGGGGCCCCGACGCCTATCTCGACCTGGCATCCATGAAGGCGATACTGGAGACCGGTGCGGTGCGCGGTGTGCCCGAATATATCCAACTGACTTCCTTTTTCCCGATTATCCACATCATAGGCGCCCAGACGTCCCTGATAACAGGGGTTGATTCTTTCACGGTCGCGAAGTGGCTGCCTTCCCTGATCGACCTGGCAATCCTCCCCCTTCTCTACCTGCTGACCAAAAGCATGTTCCGGCACGAGAGAGCCGCCCTGGTCGCTCCTCTCGTGTTTATTACCATGCAGAACCACATATATTTTGGCTCCCTCTTCATTCGGGAAACGATCGGCCTGGTGCTCATGATGACCTGTCTTTATCTTTACCTTCCGGCCCGGCCATCCTTTCATCCGGTGGCGCACCGGGCGCTGGCCATAGTCTGCCTGGCGGCCGCCATCCTGGCCCATCACTTTACCAGCCTGATGCTGATGCTGTTCCTGATTATCCACTGGCTGGTCACCAGTCTCCCCAAACCTTCGATAGCCCGGAACTGGCTGCTGCCCGAGACGGGCGTGACCAGAATAGCCTTCTCCCTGCCGCTGCTGGCGGTATGGGGGACGTTTGCCTACTGGATGTTCGAGGTCCCGGAACCTATAAATATTTTTCTGATACTCACCAAAAATTCGCTCAATCCGGCGGTATGGGGGAACCAGTCATACTTGAGCCAGACCAGCCACCTGGCGCTGCCCTCCCTGAGGTATTACGTCCTGATGTACGGCTCTTTATTGTGCTACCTGGTTTTCGGCCTCTTCCTGATACGGCAAACGCTGGCCAACAAAATGCGGCGCCACCTGGAGACCTCGGCTACCCTTTTCCTGGCGTTGCTCGCGGGCACGGGCGCGGTCATAACCGTTCTTCTGCCCTCTACCATCGCCGGCGACCGCTTTCTTACCTTCGGCTGGCTGATCGCTTTCGGCCCGCTGGCCGTCGCCATCCTGGAAAACCGCCGTCGGTTTCTCAAGGCCGCCGGGCTGTTTTTCGTGTTTCTCTTCATGTTCATTAACCTGTATACCATTCACCCGACGACCTGGAATCCCGATTTTCCCGGCTCGGGCGGTCTGGCCTGGCGGCAGGATTTTGCGCTGGCGGAAAAGCGCGATTTTTCCGATGGCAAGTTCATCGGCAACCTCAACAACCTCATGCCCATCTACAACGCGCAGCACATAGAAGGCACCGATGCCTTCTCGCTATTCAGCCCGGTTGACCTGATGACCTTTGACCGGATCATCGTTAACCGCCGCGGCCTTTATGACGAGGGAATCTTCTCCGAACACACCCTGGCGTTAATCTCGGGAATGAGCGACCTGCTGAAACGGGGCTCAAACAGGTATAACCTCAGTTACGAATCGAATAACGTGTCAGTTTTCGAAAAGAGGCCGTAGCGGAACCGGGGACAGGAGCCGGCTAAGGTTTAGAACCTGAATACCACGGGGCGCGCCTCGTTCAAGTGTACCGGCTCCGCATGAGGTCGGAAAGCCCGGTGAGCAGCCGCATGGCCTGCTCGGCCTCGGGGATGGTCAGCGAGGCGAGCCCGCAGCAGGGCGTCAGCAGTGACTGCGCCACGATTTTCCTGAAGGCGATACCTTTGCGAGTAAACGGGGCCATGGCTTCCTCGAGGCGGTCTTTGAGGGTGGCGGCTGTCTCCTTGCCCAGGGCTTCCTTGTCGTTGGGCACGACGCCCCAGGCAACGGCGCCCCCGCGTTCCAGCAGCTTCTTCACCTCCGCGGGGAACAGGGCGAGGGATCCGGCGTAGCCGTAGGTATCGAAGCTGAGGATGTCGAGGCTGGTGGCCAGCAGCACCGACCAATCGGTGTTGCCGCAGCAGTGGACCGCCTTCAGCCCGCGGACGCCGCCCATAACCTCTTCCAGGAGACCGATGACCTTGTCGCGGGAGATGGGTACGTAGCTCGAGCCGAACGACGACATGTACGGCTCGTCGATGAAGATGATGGTGTTTTTCGACAGCCGGGCCAGCTCCTTCTCCTGCCAGGCGGCCTTGAGA
>JACPQH010000087.1 GCA_016190585.1 Chloroflexota bacterium
CTACTGGGGGAGCTGAAAGGCTGAGAGTCCCGTCAGGGACAACCCTTGGAACCTGAACTCGGTAATGCGAGCGGAGGGAAGTAAGAGAACCAGAAGCCCCCGCCTCTGGTTTTTCTTTTTCCGGGTTGCCAGCGGGAACCGCCGACCGGTTTTTTCAGAGTTTCCCCGGGAATTTTTGAAAAGGAGTGAAACACCATGTCTGCTGAAATGCCGGAGATCGGCAAGATTTCCCCCCAGATTTTCGAGGAACTGATATTCCCCCGGCTCGGGGCCAGGAGCGACAAGGTGCTGGTCGGGCCGCAGCACGGCGTCGACGTCGGCATCGTGGAAATCGGCGGCAAGGCCGTCTCCTTTACCTGCGACCCGGTTTTCATCGTGCCGCAGTACGGCTGGGAGAGGGCGGCCTGGTTCGCCATCCACATCATCGCCTCCGATTCGGTGACCAGCGGCCTCAAGCCGAAATTCCTGTCCATCGACCTTAACCTGCCCATGGAGATGACCAAACAGCAGCTCGAGACCACGTGGCAGGTGATACACGAGCAGTGCTCGCAGATGGGCATCACCGTCATCACCGGGCACACGGCGCGCTACGAGAACTGCCACTACCCGATGGTCGGCGGGGCGACCCTCACCGGAATCGGCGAGATGGACGAGTACGTGACGCCGCGCTTCGCCCGGGCGGGCGACCAGATAATCATCACCAAGGGCCCGGCCATCGAAGCCAGCGGCATCCTGGCGACCATGTTCCCCGGTCTGCTGGCGGAGAAGTTCGGCGCCGCCTTCGCCACGCAGGCCGAAAGCCTGTTCTACAAGATGTCCGTAGTGGAGGACGCCATGACGGCCATATCGGTCGGCGTGCGGGACAACGGCGTGACCGCCATGCACGATGCCACCGAGTGCGGCATCTGGGGCGGCCTCTACGAGGTGGCCCAGGCCGCCGGCCTCGGCGTCCGGATAGAGAAAGAGCGGATCGTGGTCGAGGACGGCGTGCCCGAGATCTGCCGGCTCTTCGATATCGACCCCTACGCCGCCATCAGCGAGGGGACGCTTATCATCGCCTGCCGGGCCGCCCGGGCGCCCGGGGTTGTGACCGCGCTGACGGCGAAGGGCATCCGCGCCTCGGTGGTGGGCGAGCTTACCGACGCGCGCGCGGGCATGGTGCTGGTCGAGGACGGCCGGGAGAGAGCGCTGGCGCACCCGATAGTCGACCCGTTCTGGCGGGCCTTCTACGACGCCGCCCAGAAATACCAGGGGTGAGCCCCCCGCCTACTTGAGGTGCTCTTTTATCAGGCCGACGAGCTCCTTGATGCGCTCCTCTTTATCTGTGACCATCCGGTCCCAGAAGGCGATGCACTCAAGGCAGCGCGAGTCGCTGGCGTCCTTCTTGTAGGTGTCCTTGATGCGCCACAGGCTGCGGTGTTCTTCGACAAGCTGACTGAAGAGGTTATAGGTGTTGTTGTCCAGCATCTTGCCCTCCCTAGCGTGTCACCGCGCACAGATTTTCCCAAAGGTCGCGCAGGCCCTTGGGCAGCAAGCCGACAACATCCCGTACCTCGCCGCAGTCAACGCGCCGCGCCAGGACCCGAAAGACCCCGCGCACGACGCGCTCCACGTCCAGGGCGGGCTCGCCGGGGAACTCCTTGAGCACCTGGTAGAAGAACTCGTCGCGGTCGTACTTGATGGGCCTGCCCGCAATCTTCCAACCCTCATAGTAGAAGCCGCGTACCAGCACCGGCAGCTGGGCCCCGAGCTCCACGGCCTCCTCCGGCATCAGGCGGTCGCGCAGGGCATGGAGCACGGCGCGTAGCGCGATATAGGCCTTGTGCCGGTTATCCCAGCCCAGCTCGGACATGACCTCGTCGAGCCAGATATTGGTCTTCTGAACGGTGGTATCGAACGCTTCCAGTCCGGTGAAACTCATCGCACACCCCCTTCGACTTCAAGTAACCCCGGTATCAGGATAGCGCCGCGCTCGCAGGAGGTAAATTCGTAGAGCTACCTAAATATGCACGGGGTTTACTTAATGCCGCCGTAAAGGGGTCAGGTCGCCGTGCCCCGGAGCAGCTTCTCCATCTCGGTCACCAGCTTCTGGTTCTCCTCGTCGGAGAGGGTCAGGTTGCTTTCCAGGCGGCCGATGGCCTCGTCCATCTCCGGAGAGCGCGCCCGCGCCCCGGCGATGAGCTCGTTAAGCCGGGCTATCTCCGTGTCCAGCTCGGCGAGGTCCAGGCCCAGGCCGAACCGCTCGCTCAGTAGCTCGAGCAGGACTTTCTGTCCCGTGGGGTCGTCCACCGGGATAAGGTAGAAGGGTACCGGCGCCCACAGGCTGACCCCGGGGATACCCCGCCGCATCGCCGCCCACAGCAGGAACGAGTTCAGGGTCGGCCGCTGGCCCGGCGGCGTCTCGTAGTCCAGGCCCGTCGCCAGCCGGTACGCGCCGAACGCCGTCTTGAGTTCGGCGGCGTTAAAGGTGGCCACCAGCTCGCGCGGCGTGTTGTGGGCGGCCACCGAGACCATGCCCCCCAGGGTGAGGACCTCCCGGACGCGGTAGCGCTCCTGGGCGATCTGCAAAACGTCCTGGAAGAAGCGGTACCAGTCGTATTGCGGGGGCGCGCTCCTCAAGACCAGCAGATTGTGCTGCGGGCAGGCGTAGAAGCTGCACTCCGGGAACCGGATAATGTCATCCTCGATGGCGACGCCGCCGAGCGGAAAGAAATCGCCGGGGTCGATCTGGCAGCAGAGCTGCCCGCCGAGCTTGCGGTTAAGGTAGCCGGTTACCCGGTCGCCCAGCCGGGCGGCGTCCACGCTCCAGCCGATGACCAGCGGCGGCCGATCGAGCGGCGGCTCGGCGAAGAACTTAGGAGGGTTGCTCATGCTCGCGGCCCCCCCTCTTGAACAGCTCTTCGATGTGGTCTTTTATCCACCTCTCGTCCTCTTCGGTGATGCCCTCCTGCTGCAGGCGCAGCGCCTGCTTACGCTGGTCGATCTTCTCCCTGATGTCCGGCGGCAGCTTTTCACAGATACCGGTGATGACCTGGTCCACCTGGGCGGACATCTGGTTCAGGCTCTCGAAGTCGACCTCGACGCCCAGGCGCTCGGCCAGGACCTCGACCACGGCCGCCGAGGCCCGGGGATAAGGGAAGGGGGCGCCGGAGAGGTAGTCCGGGATCTCGCCCATCAGGCACATCGCTTCCAAGCCCCGCGCCCGGGCCAGGCCGAGCAGGAGCCCGTTGAGGCCGGTGATGCTGCCGTGGTCGCCCTTGCCGATGACATCGCTCTTCAGGACGGTGTTCTTGTAGCCCCGGGCCTCGGTAAGAAGCTCCGGCCGGCTGCCCACCGCCCACACGCGGGGCTTGATCTCGTGGTGCGTCAGGGCGACCGCCGCCCCGGAGGTGTATACGCGCCGGCAGCCCAGCTTCTCGGCGACATCCAGCACCAGGCTGGCCATGCGGTAGGCCTTGCGGCCTTCGGCATACATCCGCTCGCCGTCGGCCGGCTGCTCCTCGCCGATGAAGAAGATGACGTCTTTCCTGGCCAGGCGCTTGTAATAGAAGCGGGAGGTGGGGAACTCGAGCTCTTCGAGGACGCCGGAGCGGATGATGACCTTGCGCGGGTAGAAGAAGTCCCAGGGCTCGATCTCGCCGAGCTCCTCGCTGCGGGTCTGGGCGCGCAGGGTGTCCGCGGCGATAAGGCCGATGTTGCCGATGCCCGGCCAGCTCGCGATGAGGTCGGGGTTGTCCAGCTTGGGCTCTTTGTAGAGCGTGATGCCCACGGGCCATCTCCTGCGAAGTCTCTTTATATATTACGCTATTTGAAGAGCGTGGGGAAATAGGCTATAATCTGGATGGCTTAGGAGTGTAGCTCAGCCTGGTAGAGCAGCGGTCTCCAAAACCGCCGGTCGCGGGTTCGAATCCTGCCACTCCTGCCACGGCTGGCCGAGGTGGTGGAACTTGGCAGACACGCCATCTTGAGGGGGTGGTGCGCGTAAGCGCTTGGGGGTTCAAATCCCCCCCTCGGCATTTAGCTTCACTCCACGCATAGCGCCATAAGCCGGCCGCGGGATTTTGCTAACTACTATTTTGGCAAACCACCCCAAAATAAGTAGTTAATTCACGACCTGATATAGAGGCAGATAAGGCCGGCAGTGGCCAGGAAGTAACCGACGGCGAATTCCAGGATATCGTGGTAGGCGGAGTCGCGGATGTGCCAGTCCTCGTTGATCTCGTAGGCCAGGAAGACGGCCAGGCCGACGGGCGCCAGGACGGGGTTCGCCAGGACGGAGACGGCGGTCAGGGCGCCGGCTAGGTAGTGGGCGGCGTTACGATAGCGCCACACTGCCCGGCTTCTCCAGGCGGGTATCGTCATTCTCCACCAGGGCCTTGATGTAGTCGGCCGGCACCTTCAGGGCGGCCAGATCGGCGATCTCCTGGTCCCTGGTGATGAGAAGCTTGCGCCGCTTCCGGCGGATGGTGTCTATCTGTATCCTCAGCTGCTCTAACAAGGGTTGCTTGCCCTCCACGACGGCCTGCGCCTCTTTAAGCTTCAGCTCCTGGGCCTCGGGCGGCAGCACCTCGGCGGCGATCCCCTGGGCGCCGCGCCAGGAGCCGGTGAGCTGCTTGAACTCGTCATAGTTCAGGGGGGAGAACGGGCTGGACTGGGGTACCAGCGCCAGAATAAAGTTGGCCGCCTCGTCGGAGTAGCCGATGCGGATCAGGAGCTGGTAGCCCTGTTCCGGCGTCACCAGTCCCTGCTTGACGGCGGCGACCACGTCCGCCTTGGCGATATCCCTCTTCCTGGGCTCGGTGGGCGGCTTCACGCCGGCCAGGTAGACCTTCAGGATGTAATCGGCGTCGGCCGGCAGATAGCGGAGGCTCACCAGCATCTCCTTCGCCTGGGCGAGGTCGATGGTGCCGGCCTCCAGGCCGCCCAGGATATCGGCTTTGGTGAGCTCGCGGTTGCGGGCCGCGGCGTCCGTCTCGTCTTCGGGGATGTCCACCGATAAAATGAAGCTGGCCTCCTCAAGCTCGTAGCCGATATCGGTCAGCAGATCCACCGCCTCGGCGCGGGAGAGCTTACCGCGTTTGACGCCCTTCTCGATCTGCGCCAGGGTAAGGTTCTTCTGTGTGACGGTGCGGGCGGCCGTCTCGGCCTTAACGATGCTCTGGTAGACCTTCTCCACCAGGTTGGCGGAGAGGCCGGCGTCCGTTAGCTCCGCGCGCACGTCCTCTTTAGTGATCCAGCCTTTGCCGTAGCGCGTCTGGATATCGGTCTTGATGCCGCGGATCAGGTTCATGTCGGCGATGTTCTCACGGTATTCTTCCGACAGGCCGCTCCGGCCGAGGGCCTCCATCAGGTACTGCTTGTCCACCAGGCCGTACAGCGCCATCATGCGCAGCTCGATGCGGCCGGGCAGGTCCCACGATATCGCTTCAAGCTTGTCGCGCCAGAAGGGCATGACATCGCGCGCCTTGAGCAGCCTGGCGAGCTGAGCCTGGGAGATCACGCCGCGGTGCAGCATCTCGAAGCCCTGGGAGACGCCGGGCAGGTCCCAGTGGGCGATCCACTCCTTGAGGAGCTGATCGGGCCGGACGCCGGCCTTCCGGGCGTCGGCCTCGGCGACCTTCGGATACTCCTGGTCCTGGCCGAACTCCTTGACGGTGTCCGGGTCGTAGGCTTCCTTGACCACGTACCGGATGACGTCCTGGACGCCGGGCACGCGGAAGGCGAGCTCGGTCAGCAGCTCGATCTGCTCGGGGGTCAGCCCCAGCTTGGGAAGGTCGTCTACGAAGTGCTGATATTTGACGGGATCGCGCAGCCAGCCGCCCAGGGCAAGCTCGGAGGGGAAAACGGGGTGCTTCAGGTCCATGAACCTGTCCGCCCAGGAAGCGGACCAGCCCTGCCGTCCCACCAGGTCGTAGAACTCCTCGTCGGTCATCTTCTCGCGGAGGCGCATGTCCAGGACGACGCCCAGGTCGGGGATGTGGAAGGGAGACGCCTTCTCGACCATCTGCCGGATCGGCTCCTGCATCCCCCGGGTAAGTACGGTCGCCATGCTGGTTAGAATGCCTAAGAGAAACCCCAGCAGCGGGGCGGCGAAGGCGAAGCTTTTAGGGCTGGCCAGGCTATCCAAAAACGCCTTTGTCTCGGGGGGCAGATCGGGCAGCTCCCGCAGCTTGTCCAGGTAAGCCCGCGCCTGCTTGGCCAGCTCCGGCTCCATGTCATCCAGCATCCGCTCCGCCGCCCGGGCGCCGATGCCGACAGTCCAGCCGGCCAGGCGATCCTTCCAGGCGTTAGAGCGCTCCTCGATCCACTGGGAAAACCTGTCGCCTAATCCGGCCATCTCACCATAACCTCGCTAAGGCAGTCTCGATACGGTCCAGCAGCCACCGCAGGGCAGCGTCGCCGGTGCCGGTCAGCAGCTCGATAACATTGGATTGCCGGTTGACGGTTTCGCGGACCGGCGCCAGGGCGGCCTCGGTGCGGCCGGAGATCTCCGCGGCCTGGCTGGTCCACCAGGCCGAAAAAGTAGCGCCGGCATTCCCCCACCAGGCGCTAAACCACGAGAATGAAACCATCTCACGGAGCCGGCCGAGCAGCTCCTCCCGGGCGGCGCCGATCCAGGAGCTGACCCGGGCGGCTTCGCCGGCCCACCAGGCCGTTATCATGCCCTGGACGTTCGTTCCCCAGGAGATCCACCAGGCGGAGATCGCGGGGAGATCGGGCAGCCAGGCCAGTATCTGTGCCCGGATTGTAACCCAGCTGAGGGCCTGCGCCAGGCGCTGAGTAGTGCCGTCGTACCAGCTCCCCAGTGTCCAGAACTCGCCGGCCGTGCGCGCGGTGAAGTCACTGAGACGGTTGAAGAAGTCCCCCAGGCCCTGCAGGGGCCAGTGACCGTAGCAAAACAGGGCGGCGTCAATCAGTACCTGGGTCGCCCAGGTGAACCAGCCCTGTATGCCGTAAAAAGGGTTCATGCCGGCAGCTCGTGTGAGACTAGATCGCGTCGAGCTGCTTGGCCTTGGCGGTCAGGCGCTCGTCGGCCTTCGGCAGCTCCGCCTCGGGGACGTCCAGGTGGAAGTAGGTGCCGCCCTTCGAGGTCGCCCATATCCGGAACATCGTCTCCACCTCGCCGCCCTTGCCGAGCCTGACGACCTCCTCCTTCTTGTCTACCGTGTAGTCCATGTTCTTGGCCATGATGCCCTCCTCGAGGTCATTTCTTCGTGCGTGTGTAGCCGCTCTTGAACAGCCAGCCGGCGGCCATGACAAATACCGTCTTCAGCTCGCTGTCCCGGCCGCTGAGGATCAGCAGGCCCGTGATCACCAGTACCAGAGCCGGCAGACCGAAGTCCACCAGGAGATCGCGGAGCTGGACGATGGTGTTTTGAGATTGAGCCTGGTCAGCCATGATTTATTCCTCCGTTTTAGTGCATGCTCCACTCGGTCCAAGTGCCTAATGTGGGACTCCCGACCGTGCCAATCTTATAATAATAGCTGGGAGGAACTATGAAGGTTAGAGTCCCTTTAACCCCGAATGACGCCGATGCGTAGTCCAGCCAGCCGGCGACGATACTTGTAGGGGGGTTAGCTGCGCCTACGTAAGCGCTGCCCCCACCGGCGCCATCGCCGCCGTTAAGATACATACTGACCGCGACCATTATGATTTTCCCGCTGGTATTCTGGTAGACTGTGCCGTCTATGGCCCTGGAGGCTGTAACGTTGGCCTGGACCACAGCATGATCCTGGTCGTCGGCGTACTTTTTTGTGGCGGCGTCGGCGTCGACCGCGGGCGCCCCCAGGCCGGTGATCTTGCTGCTGCCCATGGCGATCGCGCCGGTCATGGTGCCGCCGGTCAGCGGCAGATAAGGCAGGTCCAATTCCGTCTCCGTTTGAGTGTACCAGTCCGGTAAATCAGCCATTTCATACCTACCCTACGCCTACCAGCTTCAGGAACTTCCTCAGCATCCCGGAGACGCCGGCGTAAGGCTCGATGATCTCCGGCGACAGGATGCCGATCCTGATGCTAATGGTGTGATTGTACGTGGTCCCTGGGGAATAGCCGACCGCCTTCAGGATAAAGGGCGCTTCGGTCAGCTCGTAGTGCTCGTCAATGTTGATATTCTCGTCATCGGACGCGAAATAGCCGTCCGGGTTGGTCGGCAGGAACTGGTGCAGCCCGTGCAGTATGCCCACCTTGACCATGCCGTGAGGGCCTGGGGGGAACAGCAGCTTGACGTTGTGGACGATGCCCCGCGTCAGCTTCATTTCCAGCGAGGCCGGCGCGCTGGCCGGCGTGTTGGCCGGCACGGTGAAGGAGAAGTCGTAGAACATGGGTTAGGTGGCCCCTGCCGGCGGCGCCGGCTCGGTGATCGCCGGCTCGGGCGCCAGGACGGGATCAGGCGCCGCGGCGACGTCGGCGACGATGCCCCGCTTGTGCAGCTCGTCATTGAGCTCGGCGATCTGGTCCAGGGTGTACCCCAGGCCGGCCTCGGCCAGCTCCTTCTGCAAACGCCTGTGGTCCCATCTCGCACCCCAGAACCGGGGCATGAGAATGAACCCCTGGATACGATCCCCCTCCGTCTTCAGCCAGGTCTCGTGCGAGACCGCGAACAGAACTTCGACCATATGGACACCTCCTCAGGGAGAGACTTGGTAGATTAACAACGAAACCGTATTGCAGTGCCAGAGCGTCCGGCCGTCCCAGGCTAAACCGGCAGGAACGCCAGCCGGCGGAGCGAATGACCTCAGAACCGTACCCGTTACCGGATCGAGCTGGTAAATGAGCTTCGACGCGTTGTCGCAGTGCCAGAGCGTCCGGCCGTCCCAGGTCAGCCCCAGGGGTTGCCCGCTGGGAGAAGAGTATGACCTCAGAACCATCCCGGTCGCCGGGTCGATCTGATACAACTTATCGGCCGCGTTGTCGCTGTGCCAGAGCGTCCGGCCGTCCCAGGCCAAGTCACGAGATCCGGCCCCCGGGGCGGCAAATGACCTCAGAACCGTACCCGTTACCGGATCGAGTTGGTAAATGAGCTTGGTCCCATTATCACAGACCCAAACATACCGGCCATCGAACTCAATCCCCACGGTATTCGCCCCCGGGGCGGCGAATGACCTCAGAACCGTACCCGTTACCGGATCGAGCTGGTAGACCAGGTTAGTGGTGCTGTCGCAGTTCCAGAGCGTCCGGCCGTCCCAGGCCAGCCCCAGGGGATTGTCCCCAGGCGCGACTAACGAACGTATAACCGTTCCAGCCATAGCGCGCTCCCTAGTTCCGGAACTCGACGGCAGCCGAGATGTCGAAGTAGGCGGAGCCCGAGGTGCCGGAGCCGGTGACCTTCAGCCGCAGGGCGCGGCCCATGCACTCGCCTTCGAAGCACTCGTAAACGCCGCTGGCGGTGTCCTGGTCCTCGAAGTACATGGAGGCGAACGGGCCCTGCTTGTAGGTGTGCCAGGCGCCGGTCCAGCGGTCCAAGAACTGCACCTCGATGCGAACGTCCGTCGGCGTGGAGGTGGAGTCAATGCCAAGGTAAAGCAGGAAGCGGCGGAAGGCGGCGCAGTCCACGGCCTCGCTCTGCCGAGGCGTGGTGTTATTGACGATAAGATGGTCCAGGAGCTGCACGATATCCTGGGAGCGGACGACCGCCATGTCCTGGACGACCGGAGTTGACTTGCCTTTCACTGTAAACCTCCAGGGGGGAGGTTTGCCCCCTCCCCCCTTAGATTACCCGGGTTGGCGCGTCTAGTACTTGAAGAGCTCCTCGATGACGACCTGGCCGGTGCCGTTGGTGCCGTTCGAGCCGGCCCGCAGGCGCAGGCGGGGCTTCTTCCCGGCGGGATCGTACCAGTCCTCGATCTCATCCTTGAGGCCCATGGGGAACTGGTATGAGTGCCAGGGAAGGTACCCGAAGACGATGGCCAGGGCGTTGGTGTTGGCCGAGGCGTCGATGACCATCTTGCCGCCCTTGGACGACGCGTTGCTGTGGAACAGCTCCGTGGTCGCCCCCAGGCCGGCGCCGGCGAAGCCGGCATAGTAGTCGGTCATCGGCACGTAGAAGGTCAGGGCGCCGGTGTCGGCGATGAAGGCCAGCTGCTGGGTGATCATCGGCCAGTGAGACTTCATGCGCCGATAGTACATCTCCAGGTCAGTGAACTCCCAGGGGATCCGGTCCAGGGTGCCCTCATCGAGCCGCGCCTCGTCGATCGTGGTCCAGGGCTCGTAGCCGTCGCGGTACGCCCTCACCAGGAGCTGGCGGATCGGCCGGTCCTCCGGCAGGGCGATGTGCTCGAAGCTGTTCTCGGCGCCGCAGGTGTAGGAGTGATGCTCCTTGGCCGAGAGGAAGCCGATCGGGCTCGCTTTCAGCTCGTCGAAGATGTGCGCCCACACCTCCAGGGCGTTGACCGTCGCTGAGGTGTCGGACACGTCCTCATCCCAGGTGACCTTGAGCTGAGGGTTGCTGAAGCGCTTCGGATCGAAGGCCAGGAGCTGGTCCCAGAGCCAGCGGCCGAAGTCGATGGTGTAGATATCGACCTCGGAGAGGGTGCTGATGTGCTGCCCGTGGTCCATGACGACGCCCTTGCGGCTGTAGTAGGCCAGGGCCTGGTTCTCGTAGCCGGTCAGGGAATGCAGGATCGTCGAGCCGTCCACCAGCTCGATCTTGGGAATATTGGCCGGCGCCGGCGCCGACATGCCCTGAGACGCTTTCGTGGTCTTGAAGGTCATCTCGATGCGGCTGATCGGCTTGTCGACGTCGATGTCGATGGTTTTCGTGCCGGCTCCCCCCAGGTCCTCGGCCGGCAGGAGTAGAGAGCTGCGGTATTTCATTTCACGTTCCTCCTCAATTACTCCTTACTCGACCTTTAGGCACCGGCGGCGCGCAAGGACAGCCGCTTCTTGTTCAGGGCGGTAGCTACCTCGCGGACCCGGGTCAGGTTAGCCTCGGAGCCGCGCGGCGCCCTGGGCGACAGGGTCAGGGAGGCGATGGTGTCCAGCATCGGCTGCACGCCGTTCTGGTAATCGCCCACGGCGGCCTGAACGTCCTGGCTGAAGCGGGAGACGCCCACGTCGCGCACCTTCCGCTCGTACTTCCCGGCGCCGGCCTTCTTGACGCCGCCGGCGAACATCTGCTCGATATTCCCGGCGCTCACGCCGGCCTTGTACGCCTTGGCGGCCGCGGCCGTGTTCTTCTCCCAGTCCGTGCCGGCGCCCATGGCGCCCGCTTCGAAGTAGGCACTACGGCCCGGGGTAACGTCGCCCCACTTCTTGGCGACGTCAGAGATCGGTTTTACTTTGATAGCCATGAGATTTTAACCTCCTCAATTGCTGTATTTCGCCGTGGACGGCTGTTTTCACCTGTGAACCCTCGCCAGCGGCTTTACTATTTGACACTCTACACGGTAACGGGTAATATGTCAATAACCGTGCTAACGGAGGTTTGATTTCATGGCCAGGAAGACGCGCCAGGTGGAGACCCGCATGGTCTCCGAATACCTCAAGCTCAACTACTCAAAGCACCCCTTCATCATCGGGCAGCCCCTGGGGAAGGTCAATGAGCAGCTCGCCGCCCAGGAGGGCGTGGCCCGGGCCATCCGGATAACCCGGCCCTTCCGGCCGGAGTGCGACGCCGTGGTAATTATGCCGCGGTACCTGCTGATCATCGAGGCCAAGGTCTGGAACATCGTCAACGGCCTGGCCAAGCTGCCGGTCTATAAAGCCCTGGTACCGCACACCCCGGAGCTGAAGCAATACCTGCCGCGGGAGATCATCATGCAGCTGGTGGTCGGCTGGTCGAACGACAACCTCGATATCATGGCACAGGACATGGGCGTGGAAGTCAAGATATACTCCCCCCAATGGCTTTCGGAGGTCGTCGAAGGGCTGCACAAGTACTGGACGCCCGAGTACCAGGAGAAACGCCAGAAGACGCTGGAAATGCGCGAATACTTCGGAGTGGAGTGAGAAATGGTACTGCAGAATTACGTCATGATGTCAGCCGGCGTGCCGGCCCTGATGCACTTCAGCGACCACGTTATCGAGAAGCGGACGATCACCGATCCGCTTACCGGCCGCCCGGGCGTGAGGAACGTCCTGGTGTTCAACGTCGACCGCCTGAACGGCCAGGAGGTCGACGCGAAGTTCAGCACCATGGCCGAGTCCCTGGCCTCGAAGTTCCAGCCCTATCTCGATGACAAGTCGTACCGGGGCTTCGATTTCCGTGTCTCCTTTTCGGGAGAGGGCTTCCAGCGGCGGTACTCGGTGGTAGTCTCACCCCGCGGATAGACGGCCGGGGGGCTACTGAGGCTTCTTCCTCAGGCGGATAGCTTCGATCTGCCTGTCAACCTCAGTCATCCGCGCGGCCTTGTCCAGCGCCTTCAGCACGCGGAGCGTCTCCATGATCATCTCCCGCGTCGTCGGGTCCATCAGCCACTTTTTGCCGTCCAGGGTGCCCTGCCAGAATCGGATCAAACCTCTCACCTTGCCGGCCTCCTTCTCGCGCTCGCGGTGTAATGATTCCGCCCTGGCCGCGCCGGGGGCGGGGGCGCCGCCGGCCCCCACGCATGAAAAGCTGATTGCCTGCCTGTATGTAAAATTTCATGCCCCCCCGGTACGGGTTTTTGTACCTCGCGGACCCGGGTAAACGGCCCCCCAGGGGGCCGGGGAGATGTTAGACACCGTCCTCGGGCCTGGGGGCGGTCTGCCGGGCTTCCTGGCGGGCCTGGGACATGCTGGCGAATATGACGCCGCTGCAGCCGCGGCAGGTGTTGGGGTTGGCGATTTCAGCCGGCTCGAACTCCTCGCCGCAGTAGGTGCACTTGATCCGGATCGGTTTGCGCTCCTCGGCCGGGGCCTGGGGCTCGGGCGGCGCCTCGATCGTTGCCAGGACGTCCTTGATGTAGTCTTCCAGCTCCTTGACCGGCCAGCGGTAGAGGAGCTGCTGCTGGAGGATGGTCTCCTGCTTGACCGGGTCCTTTATCCTGGTCAGCGCGGCCGCGTGCCCCATCTTGATCATGCCCTGGTTCAGGGCCTCGAGGCACATGGGGGTAAGCTCGCTGATCAGCTGGAGCTTCTCCACATAGTCGCGAGTCATGCCTGTTTTGGCCGCGATGGCGTCGCTGTCCAGGCGGTACTCCTTCCAGAGGGTCTGGATGACCTTAACCATCTCCGAGACGGGGTGCTTGCCGCGGAGGTGGTCCATGAGCAGGTTCCGGGTGAGCACGTCGACCATGTCACCGGGCACCAGGGCGACGTCCACCGTCTTGTGTCCCAGGGCGATCAGGTCCTGCAGCCGGTGCAGGCCGTCCACCAGGACGATCTGGCCGTCCACCTCGGAGCAGATGATCGGGGCGAGCTGCCCGTCCGCCTCGAGGTTCTTGCGGAGCATCTCGCGGGTCTCGTCATCGAACTGAGAGGTGACCCGCACCTCCGGGACCACGATCGTGCTGGGGTCTACTTTGCGCAGCTTCACGGTCTCTCTCCTTCCTGTTTTAACGCCCTGGTAAGATCGCATGTGCCCCCGACTGACATACCTTCCGCAGTGCTCATATAACGCCTGGCAGCTTCCAGGCAAAAGGTGAGCATGGAGATGAGAAGCGGCAGAGCGGTCCGCTTCTGGTCCTTTACGCTGTTGATCACATTGATTGCGAACCCGGCGCCCATGGGCTGTAGGGCAAATGCGACGAACTGATCGCACTCCCACACCCGGCCGCCAAAGTGGATGACAACCTTGTCATCGCCGGCGCCCCCTTTTTCCTGGGCCTGGGCGCCGGCGGCGGGCGCCGGGGCAATGAGTCCCTGCATGGCCTTCTCCATGGCGTAGGTGGCACAGGCCAGAAACGGGGGAAGCTCCGGGTGTTTCTCCACGGCCGCCTTGATTTCGTCGGGGGTGAGCTCCGTGTTTTCGATCATTTAACTACCTCCTCATAGGTCAGCAGCCACTGTACTTGCACTTCGGGGGTCCACTGGTCGCTCCAGGGCGGCAGGGGCGGCTGGGATATCGCCGGCCGGGCCGCCGGCGCCGCGGCCTGGACCACGGGAACGCGGGGTTCCTTGTTTTTGACGAGCTGCCCCAGGGACCTCCGGGGTATGCCCCACCTCCGGGCGGCGGCCTTATTCCCCAGGGCGCCGGCGTCGGCCAGAATCTCCGCGCCGTGCTTCTCGTAGAGGTTTTTCCGCGCGGCCGGGGCCTGGGGATCCTCGCCGCAGTTCAGGCAGATCGGGTGCCCGTATTCCAGGTACATGCGGCCCCCGCACCGGGGGCATTTGTCATTGCCGTTTGTCAACCCCTTCCTCCTTCTTCGATTGCTTGCCGGCTAAGCGGCCCAGGTGGAAAACGAACCATGCGAGGAACAGGAGCGCCGCGACGATCAGCCCGAACTCCGCCCGGGCCAGCCAGATCTTCGGCTCCTGATAGAGTACCTTGTAGCCGAAGAGCAGCGGCCAGAACATGATGCTCATGAAGGCGGTGTTCCAGGCGGCGATCATCCAGAGCACCAGCACCAGTACGTAGAAACGCGCGCTGTTTTTCATTGTTCTACACGGAAACGGATACCGGCGGGCGCTGCCGGCGGCGCTTCACGGCATGGTGGAGGGTGTGCAGGATGCGCACCAGCTCC
>JACPQH010000092.1 GCA_016190585.1 Chloroflexota bacterium
CCGCGGAGACGACGAGGATGCCCCCGTCCATCTGGGCCGCCCCGGTGATCATGTTCTTGATGTAGTCCGCGTGGCCGGGGCAGTCGACGTGGGCGTAGTGCCTCTTGTCCGTCTCATACTCGATGTGGGAGATCGCTATCGTCAAACCGCGCGCCTTCTCTTCAGGGGCGGCGTTGATCATATCATAAGTAATGAACTGGGTCTTGTTGTACTTGGACAGCACCATGGTTATCGCCGCGCTCAGCGTCGTTTTACCGTGAGCCACATGGCCGATGGTGCCCACGTTCACATGCGGCTTGTTCCTCGTAAATTTCTGTTTCCCCATTTATTCCTCCGTTTGTTTACCAGCCCACAATCAGATTCGAACTGATGACCCCGTTCTTACCAAGAACGTGCTCTGCCGACTGAGCTATGTGGGCATTGATAGCATTATATCCAGTTTCTTGATACCTTGTCCAGTGGGTTTACTGGAGGGGACAGGATTCGAACCTGTGAAGCCCTTCCGGGCGGCAGTTTTACAGACTGCTCCGATTAGCCACTCCGGCACCCCTCCTCGCTGGGTCGAGACTCCAGCCCGAGAGGGGAGTCGAACCCGCTAACCTACCGATTACAAGTCGGTTGCGCTGCCATTGCGCTACTCGGGCGCTGACATAAGCTCGTTTTTACCTCAATATTATAGAAAAATGACCCCGGTAAAGTCAATCCAAGTTTCGATTATACACGAGTGCCGGCCGCGGGTCAACCGCCGGGCTGGTTCCGATCCGGCTCAATCCTGGCCGTAATACGGCAACTCGCCTCCGTAAGTAACATGAAAAAAAAGGGGCGAGGATAATCCTCGCCCCCTTCGTACTTCGACACGCTCGCCGGGAGCGGCCCGCGCGGGTTAACGATTCCAGGCGGCTACTCCCCGTACAGCCGGAAATGGCCGTCCCAGGGCAGGGGGATCCGCGGCCGCGGCTGGGGGACTATCCGGTGGGCGACCTGGGCCGGCCGGGCTTCCAGGGTCACCGCGACATCGAGCGACTGACCGCCGCGGAGCACCGTAAGTTCGACCGTGTCGCCCACCAGCTTCGAAACCACGTATGCCGCCAGCTCCTCGACGCTGGACACCGCCTTGCCGTCGATTGACGTTATGACATCGCCACCCCGGGCGGGTTCACCCCGGGCGCCGACGCCGCCGCCCTCAAGCCCCGCCTTTTCCGCGGGGCTGTCGGGAGCGACTGTGATAACATAAACGCCGCCGTCAACGCCGGTCCCCAGACTGCCGGCCAGCGACGGTGTCAACGCCGTGCCGGTGATGCCGAGCCAGGCTCGGGCCAGCGAGACCCCCGCCTTGAGCGAGGGCAGGACCCTGGCGGCAGTGTTGGCGGCTACCGCGAAGCCGATGCCGCGCGCCCCCGCCGCCGCCTCGACCGCCGTGTTGATGCCGATAACCTCGCCGTCGGTGTTAAGCAGCGGGCCGCCCGAGTTTCCCGGGTTGATGGCGGCATCCGTCTGCAGCAGGCCGGTCAGCCCGGTACCCAGGCTGCGGCCCACGCCGCTGATGACGCCGACCGTTATCGAGGCGCTGAGCCCGTAGGGATTGCCCAGGGCGATGGCCATCTCGCCGGGCCTGACGGCGTCCGAGTCGCCCAGCCGGAGCGGGGTTATCCCGGACACCTCGGCCGGATCAACGCGTATCAGCGCCAGGTCGTTGCCCGGGTCGACGCCGACCACGCTGGCCGCAACGGTCCTGCCATCCCTGAACTGCACGCGGACGCTGGCGGCGCCGTCCACCACGTGGTTGTTGGTCAGGATGTTGCCCTGGTCATCCACCAGGAAGCCGGAGCCCAGCCCCGACTGCCCGCGCCCGCCAATCCCAGCCGGCTGCGTTACCTGTACCTCCACCACCGCCGGGCTGGCGCTCTCATAAATTGACGTCACGGTATCCTCGCTATAGAGGATGGGCGCGGCCGACGCCGCCTGCGGGCCGAGGGTCACACCGGCCCCCGCCGTGTAGGCCGCCCCGGTAATCATGATTACCCCGAGCACGGCAAGCAATATCTTTCTTATGCCTTTCATATTTGCTCCTTTCTTCTAAACTCAGTAATGGACAGGCCTTGCAGGTCTTCCACCCGGCCCCTTCCCTCCACCTTTTTCTATGGTACTTTGCGGATTATAACTACTATTTCTTAACGAATTATTAAGCGCGCGGGATAGTACCGGGAGATACCTAAATTTCACCCGCCGGCTTCTTGACAAAACCCGAGCCGGGTAATACAGTCAGGGACGAAGAACGTTAGTGAGGGTAGCGCTATGCCGACACTCCTGCTGAGGCGGAGCCAGGTGACCGGCCTGCTTGACATGGGCGAGGTCATCGCGGCCGTCGAGCAGGCCTTCCGGGACTGGGCCGCGGGCCGGGCCAGGATGCCCGCCAAGGCCTACCTGCTGCTGGACAAGGGCGATTTTCGGGCGATGCCTGCGGCCGTGCCCGGCGCGGCGGGCATGAAGTGGGTGAATGTCCACCCGCAGAACCCGGGAATCGGGCTGCCCACCGTCATGGGCACCATCATTTACAGCGACCCTGACACCGGCTACCCGCTGGCGATAATGGACGCTACCGAGATCACCGCTTACCGCACCGGGGCCACCTCGGCCGTGGCTTCCCGTTACCTGGCCCGAAAGGACTCCCGGACGCTGGGGCTCATCGGCGCGGGACGCCAGGCCTACACGCAGCTCCTGGCCCATGCCGTCCTTTTCAACCTGGAGCTGGTCAAGGTCTTCGACCCCTCCCGTGAAGCCGTGAGCAGGCTGGCCGCGCGTTTTCCCGGGCTGACCGTCCGGGAGGCCACCGCCGAAGACGCCGCGGCGTCGGATATCGTGTGTACCGTCACGCCCACCCGCCAGCCGGTCGTCATGAGGTCCTGGGTCAAGCCCGGCGTCCATATCAACGCGGTCGGCGCGGACGCCCCCGGCAAAGAGGAGCTGGAGCCCGCGGTCCTCAGCGCCGCCGCCGTATTCGTTGACGATATCAAGCAGGCTAGCGGCGGCGGCGAGATCAACGTGCCGGTAAGCCGGGGACTATTCAAAATCGAAGACATCCGCGCCACACTGGGCGAGGTGATAACCGGGCAGAAGACCGGGCGCGCCAGCGCCGGGGACATAACGGTGTTCGACTCCACGGGCGTCGCCATCGAGGACATCGCCGTCGCCCGCCTTGTCTACCAGAAAGCCGCCGGAGCGGCCGGGCTGCTCCGCCTGGACCTGGTGGACTAGCGCTGTTTCCTAAACGACTATAAAAATCTCCTCGCCCCTTGCGGTAGAAGGCTAGAGGTGAGGGGTGGCGAGCCTGTCGAGCCGGCGGCGCGCCCGCCGGCAGGCCCAGGGTACGCCGGGTTCACAGGTAATCCCGTTGCTCACCGGAGCGAAAAATTTACAGGAGGCCAATCATGGAGGACAAGCGCGTTATTCTGCTGAGGGGTACGGACTGCCGGCCGGAGGATGAAGCCAAATTCAACACCTGGTACGACCAGGTGCACATCCCGATGCTGCTCAAATTCGGCGGCGTGCGGGACGCCACCCGCTACCAGTTGCTGAGCGGCGACGGCGGCCAGTACCCCCGGTACCTGACCATGTACACCTTTGACAACCGCCAGGCTTTCGCCGACTACGAGGTCAGCCCCGAGATGGCGGCCGCCCGCGCGGATGTCCGGGAGACCTGGCAGGACCACATGTTCCAGAGCCTGTGGCGGGCGCAGTACGAGACGCTGAGGACCTGGCGAAAATAGCACGGGGACCCAACCCGCTCCACCGGGGTTGAACCACGGCGCCGCGATGTCCTAGAATGGGGTCAGTTAAAAAGGAGCAAGCTTAACAGCCAGAAAGATGATCAAGGTACTGCATACGGCCGATGTCCATCTCGGGCGGCGTTTTGTCGGCCTGGAGGGAAAAGCCGCCGAGTACCGCGCCCACCTGCTGCGCACCTTCGTGAGGATCGCGGAACTGGCGGAGCTGGAGAAGGTGGCGCTCCTGCTGGTTGCCGGCGACCTTTTTGACACCAACCGCCTGCACGGCGTCACTATCGAAAGGGTGATTTCCGTGTTCCGCAAGCTGGACTCGGCCCGCATCAGGGTAGGCATCGTACCTGGTGTAAACGACGCTTACGGGGAAGACTCCATCTACCAGTCGATGCGGTTCCCGCCCAATGTGACCGTTTTTTCCCCGGAGAGGCCCCGGTATATTTTTGATGATCTCGGCCTGACGGTCCACGCCCCGGCGCCCGGCGAAGGGCTGGCGGGGCTCGCGCCGGAGGAACGCGCGCGCTGGAACATCGGCCTGGCCCACACCGCGCTACAAGCCCCCGGTGGCGCGGGCGGCGAAACAACCGGCATCAGCGAGAACGACATCGCTGGCTCCGGCCTTGATTACCTGGCGCTGGGGTCCCGCCACAACTTCCAGGACTGCTCCCGGGGCGAGACCCGGGCCGGCTACAGCGGGTCGCCGGAGCCTCTCGAAGCGGGCAGCAGCACCGGAAGCGTGGCGCTGGTTACGCTGCGGGGGAAGGGCAGCGTCGAGGTCAGGCAGGTGCGGGTGGGCACCCGGCAGTGGGAGGCTGTAACGGTAGATGTCAGCGAGCACGAGTCTCCCGGCGATGTCAGCAAGCTCATCGAGGCCCGGGCGGACCCGAACCTTATCCTCGAAATAACCCTGACCGGGCAAGCCGGCCTGGATTTCCACCTCGATTGTCCCGAAATCGCGCGGGCGCTCAGCCGGGAGTTTTTCCACCTGCGGCTGCTCGACCAGACTCACCCGAGACTCGACGAGCCGAAAGAAGCGGCTTTCCCGGAAAAAACGGTCACGGGACGGTTTCACAGGACTGCCGGGGAGCGCATCGCCGCCGCCGGCTCGGGCGAAGAAAAAGAACTCTACGAGGCGGTCTTGAAGCTCGGCTTCGCCCTGCTGCGCGGCCGACCGCGGGCGCTCGAATGATTATTACCCGGCTGACGATCAAACGGCTGCGCGCCATCAGGGAGGAGAAGGTAATAGACTTCTCCCCCGGCCTGAACATTATCAAGGGCAGCGACAACGAGGCGGGCAAGTCGACCCTGCGCCTGGCCATCGTTAAGGCGCTGTTTCAGGACCCAACCGCCGCTCGGAAGGAGATCCACGCTTTGACCAGCTGGGGAGTTGACGAGCCCTGGGAGGTCAGCCTGGAGTTCGACAGCGGCGGCGACCACTACCGGCTTACCAAGAGCCTGAAGGAGCGCAGCGGCGAACTTGAGGCCACCGGCTCCCGCGAGTTCGTCGCCCGCAACAAACACACCATCGCCGAGAAGATAACCGAGACGACAGGGTGCCCTTCCGAGGTCTTTTTCGAGAGCACGGCCTGTATCGGGCAGGAAGAGCTGATAAGGCTCGTGCCTGGAGGCGCCACGGACGAGGAGAAACAAAGCGCGCTGGGCACCATATCAAAAAGGCTGCAGGCGAAGCTAAGCGGCGGCGAGGAAATAGACATCCTGGCGCTAATCTCGCGGCTGCATGACAAGACCCACAGCCGCAGCGCGCAGGGCCCTTACCAGCGTCTCCAGGAGGTCACGGAACGCATCGTCGAGCTGCGGGGAAGACTGCTTGACCTGGAGGAAAAAAACAGCGATATCCTGGAGAAACGGCGCACGCTGTGCCGGGTGCGGGACACGCTGGCCGGCATCAACCGGGACCTGGCGGCGCGCCAGGAGAGCCTGGGCAAGGACCGGCGTATCGCCGAGCTGGAAAAAGATCTGGCGAGAGACCGCGCTCAGCACCAGCTCTTCCGGGAAGCCTCCGCCTTGAAAGAAAGGCTGGACAGCCTGGACAGCGAGCTGGCGCCGTTCGCGCTCTTTACGGAAGACCGGACAGCGCAGCTTGAAGATAGCGTTGCCCGCTCGGGCGCCCTGACCGCTCGGGCGGCGGAGCTGGAACGGAACGCGGCCGATATCCACGCGCAAAGGCCCGCCTTCTGGCTGCTGCCTGCCGGGGCGGCGCTCGGGGTAGGCGGGCTGGCGGGTGCGCTGGCCAATCCCTACGCCCTGGTCGGGGCTTTCGTGGGATACCTCGCCGCCGGCTACTGGTTCGTCAGCTACCGGGTTTGGAAAAAGCAGGCGGACGCCGCGCGGCAAAAATTGCCCCCGGTCGTCGCGCAGCTTGAGCATACCGGCGGCCAGGTGCGAGATTTGCTGGCGGAGCTGGGCTGCCGCGACTTCGCCGAGTTCCGCGCGCGGGTGGCGCATCACCGGACGAAGATGGTGGCCCGGCGGGACGCCGCCAGCCGTCTCGACGCCCTGGTCCGGGGGCAAGAATGGCCCGGGTTTGCCGCGGATAACGCCGGGCTGGACAGCCGGATGAGCGCCGGGTCGCGGGAGCTGGAGGCACTGGCTCCCTTCCGCCTGGAGCCGGCGGCGCGGCGGCGGCTCGAGGACGAGATAGCCGGCCTGCTGGCGAGAAAAGCCGAGCTGGACCAGGAACCGGGCGCGCTGGAAAAATTCCTGGAATACGCCACCGCCGACAAGGATGATTTTATCGACCTGGAGGAGGAGCTGAGCCGGTTGGAGCAGGAGCGCGAACTCTGGGAGCGGCGGCGGCGGGTCTTTGACCTGACGCGCGAGATGATCGAGGAAGCCCACCGGCGCACCTTCTCCCGGGCGGCGGACCTGCTCGAAACCGAGGTCGGCCGCTACATCGCCGCCATTACCGACGCCCGCTACAGCCAGGTGAAGATCGATGAGAGCGACCTGTCATTCCGTACCTTCTCGCCGGAGAAGAACGACTGGGTGGACGTGCGCCAGCTCAGCCGGGGCACCCAGGACCAGTTTTATATCTGCGCCCGGCTGGCCCTCGTCAGCCTGATTACCGACGGCAAGCGGCCACCCATCCTGCTGGATGACCCGTTCGTCAACTTCCACGCCATGAGGCTGAGGCGGATGATAGCCCTGCTTCAGACGATCGCCCGGGACAACCAGGTGCTCCTCTTTACCTGCTGCGACGCCTATGACTATGTCGGCCAGGTGATATCGCTTGATTAGGCGGGGCGCGGCGCGGTCCGGTCAGGCCCCGCTCTTGAGCTTCACCAGGTCGGAGATGATGTCGGCGGCCCACTTGTAGATATTGTTCTCCCGCACCGTTTCCCGCATCTTCCGCATACGCCGCCGCCGTTCCGTTTCCGGCATCTCGATGGCCTCCCGGATGGCTTCGGCGAAGTGGTCGGTGGCGTAGGGGTTCACCAGCACGGCGTTGGTCAGCTCCCGGGCGGACCCGGTGAACGGGCTCAGGATGAGAACACCGTCCTCGTCGTAGCGGCTGGCGACGAACTCCTTGGCCACCAGGTTCATACCATCGTGCAGCGAGCTCACCACGCAGAAGTGGGCCATCCGGCGCAGCGCCAGCAGGGTGGGCTGGGGCTCATTATCCAGGAGGGTGATTACCGGTTTCCACCGGCCCACGGCATATTTCCAGTTTATCTCTTCCACCAGCCTGTCGATGCTTTCTTTCAGGCTCCGGTAAGCGGGAATCTGGCTCCGGCTCGGCACGCCGGCCTGAATGAAGACCAGGCGGCGCCGGTACTCCGGGTACCTTTCCAGCAGGCAGTCGATAGCCATCAGCCGGTCGGGTATGCCCTTGGTGTAATCAAGCCTGTCCATGCCGATGCCGATTATCTCGCCGTCCAGTCCCAATCGGCTCCGGAGGCGCACCGTCTCCCGCCGGATAGCCTCGCTGCGGGCTTCCCGCGAGATTCGTTCGAAATCGATGCTGATAGGGTAATGCCGTATCGCTGTCGTCCGGCCGCCCAGCGTGACCTGGTGGTGTTCCCGGTTGATCCGCGCCTCGATGGCCCGCTCGATGGTGTCGAGGAAATTGTTGCAGTGATGGTGCACGTGGAACGCCATGAGGTCGTTGCCCAGCAGTCCCCGCAGGACCTCTTCCTGCCAGGGGCAAACGCGGAAGGCCTCCGGGTTCGGCCAGGGGATATGCCAGAACTGGGCGATGATGCTCTCGGGAGACCGCTGCTTGATAGCCTGTGACAACAGCGCCAGGTGATAGTCCTGGATGAAGACGAAAGCCCGCCTCTCGCCAATCTCGTCAAGGACGCTCCGGGCGAAAACCTCGTTGACCTGTTTATAGGCGTTCCAGTCGGACTCCTTGAATATCGGCCTCGTGTAGGCGACGTGGCACAGCGGCCAGAGGGCCTCGTTCGAGAAACCGGTATAGTAGCCGGCCTCCTCTTCTTTGGAGAGCCAGACCCGCTTGAGAAAGTAAAGCGGCGCTTCGGGTGGGGCCTTTACCTTGTTCTGTTCGTCAACCACCTCCCGGTCGGCGTCCCCGCTGCCGTGGGCTACCCAGGTGCCGCCGGACGCCTGCATTACCGGGTCGAGCGCCACGGTAAGACCGCTGGCCGGCACCTGGCACTCGATGTGCCGCCCGCTGAATTGGTGGATATAGGGCTCGCGGTTGGATACCACGATAAACAGGTAGCCGGCGAGCTTTTCTCTCACCAGGTCGCTGAGGCTTTCACGCGTCCACATTTACTCTTTCCTCGGGTATCAGCATCGCCGCCAGGCAGGCCGCTACCGGACCGGTTCCGGTCCGAAGACAGCGAGCTCGGGCTCGAATACGAGGTTGTTGGCCAGAAGACGCCGGAAAAAAACAGCCGCCTCCTCAAACCGGATTTTGCTGTGGCAGCCCAGGGCTTCGCCCGATTCTTCGTGGACCACGCCGATAGCCACCTCGACCGCCGCGAACACGGGGTTGTCCGCTTCCGAATCGCCCAGGTACATGACGCCGGCCGTCACGCCCAGCTCGCGTTTCATCGCCGGCAGGGCCCGGGTGATGTCGATGTCATGCGCGTACACGTTACAGTAGGGCTGGCCGGAGGGTATCACGCACAGGCGGAGCGCCCGGCAGAAGTCCGCGATTTCCGAGACCGCTATTCCGGCTCTCTCCTGGTCGGAGGCATAACGCCAGTCCACGCAGAAGGCGGCGACGCTGCCGCTCATGGCCCGTTTCTCCTCGATAAACATGCCGCGCGCCAGGCGCGTCCGCGCGAACTCCAGGGCCCGGGCGACCAGCGGCAGGGCCTCCGGGGTGAACAGCGGGGGATAAAGGCGCTCGCCGACCCGCATCTCGATGCCGACCGCGTACCAGGCGTGGGCGAACTGGGTGCGCGGCACCACGAACTCCAGGCTCTGGGTAGTGATGATGCCCACCGGTATGCGCTCCCGGAGCTCCCAGAGCGCCAGCTCGGTCTCCCGGGGCACGCGCGAGTAGTTGCGTGGTATCCTGACGGGCGCCAGGGTGCCGCCGTAGTTAAGGAACAGACCTTTAATCCCAATCCCGCCGGTCGTCATTTCACGCGTCATTACCTTAAACTATGCCTCAGGCGCTTGTCAAGCGGAAACGCGCCCGCCGGGCAGAGCGCGTAAATAGAACGAATACTTATTTCTCAATCCTGGTTGCAGTCAGACTTGCCTCACCCCAATCCCCTCTCCATCCTGAAAGATGGTGCCCAAACATGGAGCGGGGGATTCAGGGGGTGAGGGGGCTTCTTCGCCACCTCGCCAATTCTCTCACCCGCTCCATTATGCGAAGTATAGGTTAACATGGAGCGGGGGAGCCAGGGGGTTAGTTTGCTTGACAATCTGAACCAGGATTGAGTAGAACCAGCGAGTAGGTTCTGTTCAATCTTCGGTGGTCTGTCATCTTGGCAACCTTACCCTTTTGGGGGTAATTACAGGTTGTATACTTGTGATTCTTGGTGTTTTACATCTAATTGGTATTCTGGCTGTTTTCTCAATCGGCTGTTCTACAACGTCCTTCCAATGACGG
>JACPQH010000086.1 GCA_016190585.1 Chloroflexota bacterium
CGATGGAACAGCCCTTCAGCCGCGCGGTGTGATAGGCCAGCAGCTGCAAGGCAACCGTGTTTAACACCGGCGAGAAAAGGGGATCGGCGCTTGCCGGCACTTTAATCATGATGTCAGCCAGTTCCGGCGCCATCTCGTCATCTTCCTCGGCGATTGCGAAAACGGGCGAGCGCCTGGCTTTTATCTCTTTGATGCTGGCCAGTGTCACTTCATAGGTGCTGTCCGGCGCCACCACGGCCACGGCGGGCGTCTGCTCGCCCAGCAGGGCGAAGGGCCCGTGCTTCAGCTCGCCGGCGGCGTAGCCCTCGGCGTGGATGTAGGATACCTCCTTCAGCTTGAGAGCCCCTTCGAGGGCCACCGGAAAGTTGATACCGCGCCCCACGAAAAACACGTTGTTATACCGGGCAAGCTCCCGGGCGCAGCCGAGGATCGAGTCTTCGGCGTCCAGCACCTGCTGCACCTTGACGGGCAGTTGCCTGAGTCCGGCGACCAGGCGGTCAACCCGCTTGATGTTGACCCGCGAGTAGGGCAGGGCCAGCCAGTACAGCGCGATAAGCTCCGCGATGAAGCTCTTGGTGGCCGCCACGCTTATCTCGGGCCCGGCCCGCGTGTAGACGACCTGGTCGGCCAGCCGGGTGACCGTGCTGCCGACGGCATTGGTCACGGCGATAACCTGGCTGCCTTCCTGCTTCAGGCGCCGGATGGATTTAAGGACGTCCGCCGTCTCGCCGGACTGGGTAATAGCCAGGGCCAGCCTGACCGGCCGCGTCTGGCTAAAATAGTTGAACTCGGACGCCAGCTCGACCCGTACCGGGATACCTACCAGGCTCTCTATAATGTATTTACCCACCAGGCCGGCGTGATACGATGTGCCGCAGGCCAGTATAAGGAGCTCGTCGAGAGTTTCACCGGGCGGGGAGAGGGAAGCCGCCGGCTCGGACGAGGCGATATATTCCGCCAGTGTTTCGCGTATCACCTTGGGCTGCTCGTGTATCTCCTTGAGCATGAAGTGGTCATAGCCGGATTTTTGCGCGTCGGCCACCGTCCAGGATATTTTATGCTCCCGCCGCTCCACCGCCGCGGCGCGGTGTTTGACCCTGACCGCGTCGGTCGTTATCACGGCGATGTCATCGTCTTCCAGGTAGATAACCCGGTCGGTATAGTCCAGGATAGCCGGAACATCCGAAGCCACGAAGTTCTCGCGGTCGCCGACGCCGATAATCAGCGGGCTGTCTTTCCGGGCAGCCACCAGCCGGCGCTCGCCGGGCATCAGCACGATGACGGCGTACGAGCCCGCGAGCTCCGCCAGCGCCCTGGTTACGGCGTTTTCCAGGTCTCCCTCGTAGTATTCCTCGACAAGGTGGGGTATCACCTCGCTGTCGGTTTCCGAGATAAATTTGTGCCCTCCGGCTGCGAGCCGCTGCTTCAGCTCGCGGAAATTGGCGATGATACCGTTGTGTACCACGGCGATTTTGCCCGAGCAATCGCAGTGGGGGTGGGCGTTTAGCCGGGAAGGCTCACCGTGCGTCGCCCAGCGGGTATGAGCGATGCCCGTCACGCCTTTCAGCTTCGGCCCCAGCTCGGTAAGCTCCTTCACCCGGACGGCATCCTTGAATACCTGGATGTCCGCCCCGGCAACAGCCACGCCGCAGGAGTCGTAGCCGCGGTATTCGAGACGGTAGAGGCAATTCAGCAGGACCGGCTGGGCCTGCTTTTCTCCGATGTAGCCGACTATGCCGCACATGGCTAGTACACCAGGCTCCGGTCCGGCAGTCGGCCGCTAATAAGCTTGAGGGGCTGGACCTGGCTGTAATTGCCCAGGATAACGCCGGGCTGCGCCACTACATTGTTGCCCAGGCTGCAGCCCTCGCCGAGAATGGCGCCCATGTTTATCTGCAGGCTCTCGCTGTTAATGGTGACCTCCGTCTGACCGCTGCACGCCGTAAAATTTCCCTTGATTACGCAGCCCAGATCGATTACCGAGTCTTCGATGATACAGCCCGACCCGATATTCACATCATTCCCGATAACGCTGTTTTTCAGCGCGGTAAAGGAAGAAATGATAACGTTGTTGCCGATGCTCGTGGCTGGCTGGATATGGGCGCTGGGGCCGATATCGCAGCCGTCCCCGATGACCACCGGCCCGACGATATAGGAGTTTGAGCGGATGACCGTACCTTTCCCGATCGTGACTTGCCCCCGGAGCGACACGCCGCTCTCGATTATCCCGCCGAACCGGGCGGCCGCCTTGCGCAGTATGGCGTCATTCGCCCCGAGGATGTCCCAGGGATAAAGTATGTCCAGCCAGGTGCCGTCGGTCTCGACGGCTTCGATGGGGATCCCCCGGGCGACCATCTCGTTCAGGGCGTCCGGAATATCAAGGCGGTTTTCCAGGAAATCGAACACGCTGCGGCTGAAGGCGTAGATCCCGGTGCTCACGAGGTTGCTCGCCGCCAGCTTGGGCTTCTCGGTGATTGACTTTAGCCGGCCGCGCTCCAGGAAGACAACGCCGTACCGCATCGGATCGGCCACTTTTTTTACCAGCATCGCTTCCGGACGGGCCTGGGCGAACTGGGCAATCGTATCGGGATCGATGAGGGTGTCGCCCGGCAGCACCAGGAACTCGTTCTGCGCCTTTTCACGAGCCTGCAGCAGGGCGTGCCCGGTACCGAGCTGGTTCTCCTGGATAACGTACGCGATGTCTACCCCGAGGCGTTCCCCCGAGCCCATGTAGTCGAATACCTGCTCTTTGCGGTAGCCGACCACCAGCACGATGCTGCGGATGCCTATCCGGGCGAGCGACTCGACCACATAATCGAGGATGGGCCGGCCGGCGATGAACAGCATCGATTTCGGCTTGGATACGGTGAAAGGGCGCAGCCTTTGTCCTTCTCCCGCGGCCAGGATGACGGCCTGCTTCACCAGGCGACCTCCCTCAAAATAGCTTTGTTCCCGGCAGAATCACCCGGCTGACCACGGCTCCCGGACCGATGAAGCAGTTATTGCCTATTGTCGTGCCCACGTTAATGGAGGCATTTATCCCGGTCTCCACCCTGTCACCGACTATCGCCCCAAGCTTGCGCATGCCGGTGTCTATATCAGCCACGTAGATGCTTTTCTTGTCCAGTCTGAGATTGGCTACCTTGGTGCCCGCGCCGAAGTTACATCCCTCCCCGATGATGCTGTCGCCGATGTAGTTGTGATGGGGCAGCTTGCTGCCCCTCATTATTATGGAGTTTTTGACCTCGACGGCGCTGCCGATATGGCAGCCGTCGCCGATGGCCGTGGACGGACGAATAAAGCAGTTAGGCCCGATGTCGCAGCCCTCCCCGATTATCACCGGGCCGACGATATACGAGCCGGAGCGCACCACGGTGCTCCGGCCGATGTAGACCGGTCCCCGGATGACGGCGTTAGCCTCGACCTCGCCGGTACTCTGCGCTTCCAGATGGGATAGCACGTCCTGGTTGGCCGTCAGCAGGTCCCAGGGATAGCTCAGGTCCAGCCAGTGCTTGAGTTCCATGTAGGAGACGTCATGGCCTTTGTCTATCATAAGCTGGAGCGCGTCGGTTATCTCATACTCGCCCCGCTTCGACTTCGGTGTCAGGGCAATCGCGATGAAAATGTCCCGGGTGAACAGGTAGAGCCCGCTGTTGGCCAGGTTCGAGGGCGGGTTCTGGGTCTTCTCATGAATCCGGACGACCTTGCCGCCCTGGAGCTCGACCACGCCGAGCCCGGCGGTATTTTTAACCGGTATCAGGCAGACCGTGTTGCCCGGTTTTTCAGCGATAGTATTGATCTCTTCCCGGTTAATAACGATATCGCCGTTCATTACCAGGAACCGGTCATCCACCAGGTTTTCCGCCATCTTGATAGCGTCGGCGGTACCCAGCTGCTTCCGCTGCTGGCAATAGGCGATATTGACGCCCCACCGCTCCCCCCGGCCGAAATAGTCGCGCACCTGCTCGTCGCAATACCCGACCACGAAGATGAAGTCCTTGATGCCGGCGCCTGCTACCTCGACCAGAAGGTGTTCCAGGATGGGCCGGTTACCGATGGGCAGCATCACCTTGGGGCGGGTATAGGTCAGGGGGCGCATCCGGCTCCCCTCGCCGGCGGCCAGGACGACGGCCTTCACGCGGGTCTCCCCCCGAAGCATTCGCGCACCGCCTCGGAGGCGCTCCGGAAAAGCTCTTCAACGCGGGCCTCGGTGCGGGCCTCGACCGTGAGTCGCACCTTTGGCTCCGTGCCCGAGCTTCTTACCAGCAGCCAGCCGTCCTCGAAATTCAGCCGGAGGCCGTCCATCTTCTCAACTGCCCGCGGCCGCAGCGCCATGAGCCGTGCCTCAAGCTCGTCCCGGTCCAGGCCGTTGCTTTCGATATTGCCGCGCCGCAGGGGAAAGGCGGGCAGGCTGTCCACCAGGTCGGACAACCGCTGTTCCCCGGCGATATGAACAATGCGCGCCGCCGCGTAGATGCCGTCGGGACAATGAGAGATTTTCGGGAATATCCAGGCGCCCGAAGGCTCGCCGCCGAAATCGCCGCCCCCGCGCTTCAGCTCTTCGGAAACGAAGCTATCGCCGACCCGGGTGCGTCTTACCCGCAGGCCGGTCTCAGCCAGGAGCATGGAGGCGTCAACCGTGGTTACCACATCGCGGGCTTTTAGCGAGCGCGCCAGTATCGAGAGCATCTTGTCGCCGGAGATAAAACGTCCCCGGTCGTCCACCGCCATCATGCGGTCGGCGTCGCCGTCGTGGGCGATGCCCAGGGCCGCGCCGGCCCCGACCGTGGCTTTCATCAGCTCGCCCAGGCTGGCCTCAAAAGGCTCGGGGTTACGCGGGAAGAAGCCGGTCGGCCGGCAATTAAGCGGGAGGACCTCGCAGCCCAGCTTTTCCAGCAGGCGGGGCGTTATCAGCGAGGCCGCGCCCCCGCCGCAGTCCAGCGCCACCCTGAGGTTCAGTCCTTCCGGGAAATCCTGGAGTACGCGCGCGATGTGTCGCTCGATAGCGCCGCGTTCGACAGTATTGCGCCCGAGCGAGCTCCAGGGGGCCGTCTCCGGGGAAGCGGCCGAGACCATCTCTTCTATAGTCCGCTGCTGCGCGGCGTCAAAGGCCGAGCCGTCCGGGTTCCACAGCTTGATGCCGTTGTATTCGGCGGGGTTGTGCGATGCGGTAATCATTACCCCGGCGGCGTAGTCCCTGGCGGCCAGGGCAAGGGTGGGGGTGGGCGTAATGCCGACGTCGGCCGTCTCGGCGCCGGCGGCAAGCAAGCCGGAGATGACGGCGTATTTCAGGGCGTCGCCCGAGGTCCTGGTATCGGCGCCGACAACTATCTTTTTATAGTCGCGGCCAACGGCGAGACCGACCTTGAAGCCCAGGTCAAGCAGACCGAGGTCAAACTTGCTTCTTATGCCGGAGGAACCAAACAGGCGCATCGGGTCTCCTCACCTTTTCAACCATTATAAATCGGCGGATATGGTTTGGCAACCTGGTTCAGGTAAGAGGGTAAGCTTAATATTACCCGATAATCGTTCCGGGACTAACCGCCCGGAATCAGCACCGGGGCGTCGTTATGCCCAGGTACTTGCCGATAAGCTCCATGGCGCAGTACCCGCCGCACATGCTGCAGGCGGAGCCTGCAGAGGCGTACCGCCCGTGGACCTGCCGCGAGCGCTCCGGGTCCAGGGAAAGCCGCGCCTGCTCTTCCCAGTCGAGCCCTTTCCGGGCGAGGGACATCCGGCGGTCAAGCTCCGCCGCGCCCCGGACACCCTTCACGATGTCGGCGGCGTGCGCCGCTATCCGGGAAGCGATGATGCCCTGCTTGACGTCCTCGTTATCCGGCAGGGACAGGTGCTCCGACGGCGTGACATAGCACAGGAAATCGGCCCCGGCGGCGGCGGCGATCGCCCCCCCGATGGCGCCGGTGATGTGGTCGTATCCCGCGGCGATATCCGTCACCAGCGGGCCCAGTACGTAGAAAGGCGCTCCCTTGCAGATGGTCTTCTCCAGCAGGACGTTGGCCTCGATATGGTTCAGCGGAAGGTGGCCCGGCCCCTCGACCATCACCTGGACCCCGGCCTGCCGGGCGCGCGCCACCAGCTCGCCCAATGTCAGCAGCTCTTCGAGCTGTGCCCGGTCGGTGGCGTCCGCCAGGCTCCCCGGCCTCATGCCGTCGCCCAGGCTCAGGGTCACGTCATACGCCCGGGCGATATCCAGGAGACGGTCATAATGCTCGTACAGCGGGTTCTCCCGCTCGTTCTGCAGCATCCAGGCGATGGTAAAAGCACCGCCCCGCGAGACGACGTCGGCTACCCTACCCTGCTGCTTGAGCCGGGCGACCGCGGCCTGGTTGACGCCGCAGTGTACGGTAACGAAGTCCACACCGTCCCGGGCATGGTCCTCGATGGCCTCGAAAAGCTCGTCGGCCGTCATCATTATGATGGCGCCCCGCGCGTCTATCGCAGCGATACCCGCCTGGTAAATGGGCACCGTCCCCACCGGCAGCGGGCTCCGGGCGATGATAGCCTGCCGTATCGAGGAAATATCGCCGCCGGTGCTCAGGTCCATGACCGCGTCCGCCCCGGCGCTTATGACCACCTCGAGCTTGGCAAGCTCGGAGGCGAGGTCGCCGTGGTCTGAAGACGTGCCGATATTGGCGTTAATCTTGGTGGACAGCCCCTTGCCAATGCCCCTCGGCGCGAGGCCCGGGTGTCCCGGGTTGGCCGGGATAACGATGTCGCCGTCCGCAACACCCTGCCGGATAAACTCCGCATCCAGTCCTTCCGCACGCGCGACCGCCGCCATCTGCGGGGATACCGTGCCCTGCCGGGCCAGTTCAAACTGGGTTGCCATATATCTCCCCCAAACAATAAAGACCAGGGGAACTGCAGCTATCACCCCTGGTCTTAACCGGCGACCGCTTACCTACGCTCGCATTACCGAGGTCAGGCTCGAAGGGTTGTCCTACCCGTCCCGGAGAGGACTCTCAGCCAGCTGGCACCCCTAGCGAAATAAGTTAATCAAAATTTAGCACAAACGGAGACCCGGTGCAAATCAGGAAAAGGGCAGGGTCAGGCGCGTGCCCGTGTTGTTCATGACAAAACTGTCACCGTACTCTTTAAACGTCATCTGTCCCCTCCAGGCGCCGTTGCACCGAGTCCAGCCGGTTGTCGAGCGTGACCTCACGGTCAATACGCTCGTCAATCTTTACGGTGGTGACCACGCGCACCGCGCCCAGCGCAAAGGCCGATTTATGCATCCGGCCTACCAGGCCCAGAACATGGTCAAGGTCGCCCTCGATAACCGTCCCCATGGGGGTAAGCTCGTACCTGATTTGCTTGTCTCCTTTCAGGACGCGCACCGCGCCAGCCACGTACGGACTCAGGGAAGGCGTCGGCGTCCCTATCGGCATCACGCTTATCTCGACTAGCGCCATGTCTGGTTTCCTCCGGTTTTTTGATAAGTCTACCACAGACCACGGCGCGCTTGACACCTTGCGGTGAAAAAACGAAACCGGTTAAAATTAGAAAACATGCCAGTCTATCTCAAGACCTTGGACGGACAAACCCATGCTATCAGGGAGCCGTTAACACCCATCGAGTGTTTCCGGTGCGGGGTATGCTGCGTTCGCTACCAGCCTCCCGTCACCGGGCGGGAGATTGCCCGGATTGCCTGGGCGCTCGACCTGCCCGCGGCCGAGTTTATGGCGCGCTACGTGCAGGACTCCCCGGTTGACTACCTGCTCCGGCAAGGCCCCCGCGGCTGCGTGTTCCTGTTATGGAATGCCGGCGGTACGAAGGCCGACTGCGCCATTCACCGCGTCCGTCCGGATGCCTGCCGGGCATGGTCAGCCGGTCTGGCCCGCCCGGAGTGCCAGCAAGGTCTGAGGCAACTGGGTAAATCGGGCAAGCTGCTCCTGAGCGGGGAAATCTATGACTCCGAGGAGTCCGTTACCGGACTGAACCGCCGCATAATGTCCGACAAACCTTAGCTGGTATGCTCCGGCGCCATATTATATACTTGTATTAAAGACCTGGCGAGGATAGGGAGGGGAATATGTGGCTTCAGTTCAGAATGTTTCTGCTGGTCGCTGTTCTTTTCGGCATATTATACGGGGTGATTACCGGGCTTGGCGCCTGGGCGGGGACAGGGAGCGCCCTGACCTATCTGATTATGGCCGTTGTCTTCCTGGGCATACAGTATATGATCGGCCCTTACCTGGTGGGCTGGACGATGCGGGTGAAATGGGTCTCCGAGCGGGATGCCCCCGAGCTGCACCAGATGGTCGCCGAGCAGGCCGAAAGGGCCCGGCTGCCCAAGCCGAAGGTCGGCATCTCCGAGATGAACATCCCCAACGCCTTCGCTTTCGGCCGGACACAGGCCGACGGCCGCATCTGTGTCACCCGCAGTATCCTTAATCTCCTCAGCCGGGAAGAGCTCAGGGCCGTCATCGGACACGAGATCTCGCATATCAAACACCGGGACATGGCCATCATCACACTGCTCTCGGCAATCCCCATGATGATGTACTGGCTGGCCTTCAGCTTCATGTGGGGCGGGGCGCTTGGCGGCGGCCGGCGTGAGGGTAACGGCAGCTACGCCGTCCTGATCGGCCTCGGCGCCTTCCTGGTCTACCTCTTGACCAACATGCTCGTCCTTTACGGTTCGCGGATACGCGAGTACTACGCCGATTACGGCTCGGTCCGGCTGGGCAATATGCCGCATCACCTGGCGACCGCGCTCTACAAGCTGGTCTACGGCAACGCCCGCTTAAAGAACTCCCTCGAGTTCAAGCGTGTCGAGGGCGTGCGGGCGTTCTTCGTCAATGACCCGGCGCGCGCCTGGAACGAGGTAAAGGACCTCACGCAGGTCGACCGCGACATGAGCGGCACCATTAACTTCGATGAGCTCCAGGACCTCCGCCAGAAGCGCGTCAAGCCCGGCGCCGGGGACCTGTTCATGGAGCTCTTCACCACCCATCCCAACATGCTGAAGCGGATAAAGCACCTGGCCTCGCTTAACACCTGACTCCGGTTTGTTGACTTTTGGGGAAGGATAAGATAAACTCTGAGCTTGGGGCTGAAAGATTTGGGGGTGATTTTTCCCCTGGTGTCTCCGGTTAAATCCGTACCGAACGCAGGGTATTAATGAAGATAGCTATCAGCGGCAAAGGTGGCGTCGGCAAGACCTTACTCTCCTCCCACCTTTCCAAGACCTTCGCTGAAGCTGGCTACAGCGTTCTCGCTATCGACGCCGATCCCAACTCCAATCTCGCCGCCGCCCTGGGCTTCCCCGATCCTGGCGCGATAACCCCGATTTCCGAGATGAAAACCCTCATCGCGGAGCGGACCGGGACAACGCCCGGCAAGTCCGATATCTTCTTCAGGCTTAATCCCAAGGTTGACGACCTGCCGGAAAAGTACTGGCGGGTGCATGACGGTGTCAAGCTCATGGTCATGGGACAGACCAAGCGCGGCGGCAGCGGCTGCTACTGCTCGGAGAACGTCCTTCTCAAGGCGCTGGTCAACCACCTGCTGCTGGAGAGAAACGAGATCATTATCCTGGACATGGAGGCCGGCATCGAGCACCTTACCCGGGCCACCGCCGGCGCCGTTGACCGTCTGATAATCGTCGTCGAGCCGGGACGCCGCAGCATCGAGACCGCCCAGACCATCAAGCGGCTCGCCGGGGACATTAACCTCGACAACCTGGCGGTGGTGGGCAACAAGATCCGCAACCTTTCGCAAAAAGAGTTCATGCTCGCCAGCCTGCCCGGGTTCGATTTCCTCGGGTTCATTCCCTACGACCAGGCCATCACCGACGCCGACCTGGCGGGGTATGCCGTGCTCGGGGCCAGCC
>JACPQH010000088.1 GCA_016190585.1 Chloroflexota bacterium
ATAAGTGTGAACTGAAAAATACCGGATAAGGAGCGGAGCATGAAAACGGGAGAACGCGTGTTCACCGCTGACGAGCTGAGGGAACTGGACCCGCGCACGCTCGACATCCTGCTGGAGACCATCGAGGCGGGCGATAAGGAAAAAGCCAAGAAGCTGGCCAACCGGATGTACAAAGAATACCTCTCCATGCATGACCTCTACCGCAACTGGTCCGCGGCCTTCATGAGCTATATCTACGAGAAGCACGGCTACAAGGAGTTCTACGAGGCCCTCAAGTGGGCGGTGCGCACCGGCCAGGAGCAGTTCAAGGAGACCTACGCCCAGGCCGATTTCCGCCGCCGGGTAAAGATGCTGGCCATGGGGCTGCGGGGCCATCTGCAGGGCCTGGAGATACAGGAAGACGATGAAAAGGTCTGTGTCCGCATGACCCCGTGCGGCTCGGGCGAGCGGCTCTTCAAGGAGGGCGGCTTCGGCGGCCCGCCGCACAACTTCACCCTTATCAAGGAGGCCTCGCCCCTGACCTACGGGGACACCGATTTCCCCATCTACTGCTCCCATGCCTGCATGCAGGAGATACTCTGGACGGAATGGTTCGGCTACCCCGTCTTCGTGTCCTTCCCGGTGGACAAGATGGGCCGCAACTCCTGCTGGTACTGCATCTACAAGGACCCCGACGCCATCCCGGAGGAGGTCTACGCCCGCGTAGGCATGAAGAAACCGGCGGGAAAAATAACCGCCAACAGGCCTTGACAAGCGTGCTTACGCTGGTATAATTGTTCATAATAAATTCAGTACACCCACGCCTTCAGGGGCGTGAAAAGGAGAAAATGGACGCATCTTCCGCCACTGATTCCACACTTGCCCGTATAGAGGAAGAACCCCCCGGTAGCAGCCCAAGTTCAAGCGAGCTAGAAGAGCCTCCCGGTAAATCCGCAACAGAAGACGAACCTCCGAGTATGACCGCCACCGGCAGACACAGGTTTTTCGGTGATGTCCCGGAGAGCGCCTGGAGCGACTGGCGGTGGCAGTTCCGAAACCGCGTTACCTCGGTTGACGAGCTGGCCAGGTTCATCCCCCTTTCCTTCAAAGAGCAGCAGCACCTGCGCCTGGTGACATCGAGATACCCGCTGTCCATCACGCCGCACTACCTGTGCCTTATCGACCCGGATGACCCGGACGACCCTATCAGGCGGCAGGCGGTGCCGTGCGTCAAGGAGATATCCATGGCCGCGGCGGGCTTCGAGGACCCGCTCGAGGAGAGACGGGACTCGGTGGTGCCCGGCCTGGTCCACCGCTACCCGGACCGGGTCCTCATGGTGCTCACCGACATCTGCCCCATGCTGTGCCGCCACTGCACGCGCAAGCGCGAGTGGGCCCATGGCGGCTGGGTGCGGACGCCGGCCGAGATAGAGGCCATGCTGGACTACATCCGGCGCCACCCCGCTGTCAGGGACGTCATCATCTCCGGCGGCGACCCGCTGACGCTGTCCACCAGCCGCCTCGAGGAAATCCTGTCCCGGCTCCGGGCGATACGGCACGTCGAGATTATCCGCATCGGCACCCGGTTCCCGGTCGTCCTGCCGCAGCGCATCGACGCCGAGCTGTGCGACGTGCTCTCCAAGTACGGGCCGATATGGCTCAACACGCACTTCAACCACTACCGCGAGCTGACGCCGGAGTCGGCGGCGGCCTGCGACCGCCTGCTGCGCGCCGGGGTGCCGGTCAACAACCAGTCGGTGCTGCTCAAGGGCGTGAACGACTCCGTGGAGACTCAGCGGCAGCTCTGCCAGGGCCTCCTCCGTATCAAGGTGCGGCCGTACTACCTCTTCCAGTGCGACGCCGTCAGGGGTACCGAGTACCTGTGGACGACCGTAGAGACCGGCCTGCGCATCGTCGAAGGGCTGCGCGGGCACACCTCCGGCCTGGCGGTGCCCAACTACGTTATCGACCTGCCCCGCGGCGGCGGCAAGGTGCCACTGCAGCCCCAGTACCTGCTCGTTAAGAATGACCGCCGGCTCATCCTGAAGAACTACCAGGATAAGCTTTTCCTTTTCCAGAACCCGCAGGGCGCCGCCAGCGGCGTGAAAGACACCATCGACGACCTGCTGGCGGAAAGCGGTATTCAGGTCTAGTCCGAGGTTCTCATGCGCATCGGATTAGCTTACGACCTGAAGGAGGCGGTCGCCCGCGAGCACGGCGGTCCCGAGGACGCGCTGGCGGAGTACGACTGCGCCGAGACCCTGGGCTATCTCAGGGAGGCTATCGAAGCGGACGGCCACACCGTCGTTACCCTAGGCGGCGGCCGCCAGATGCTGGAAAATATTCTCGCCCGGCCGGTAGACTTCGTGTTTAATATCGCCGAGGGGCGGGGTACCTGGCGCAGCCGCGAAGCCCAGGTGCCGGGCCTCCTGGAGATGCTCGATATTCCCTATTCCGGCTCGGACCCCCTCACCCTGGCGGCCTGCCTGGATAAAGCGCTCACCAAGCAGATAGTCTCCCTGGCCGGCGTGGCCACCCCCGCGTGGACCCAGGTATCGACCACCGGGCAGCTTGAGCGGACCGACTGGGCGAGCCTCCCTTTCCCGGCAATTGTCAAACCGGTGTGGGAAGGCTCCAGCAAGGGCATCAAGCTCACCTCCCTGGCGGACAACCCGGAACAGGCGGCCGCGCTGGCCCGCGATATCCTGACCGAATACCGCCAGCCGGCCATCATCGAGCAGTTTATCGCCGGGGACGAGCTGACGGTGGGCGTGGTGGGCAACGCGCCGCCGGAGGTTATCGGCGTCATGCGCATCCTCCCCCGGCAGCCGAGCGAGCGCTTCGTCTATTCCATCGAGGTCAAGCGGGACTGGCGGGCGCTCGTCGAATACGAATGTCCCGCGCGGCTGCCGCAGGCTATCCTGGACCGGGTTGCCGGCAGCAGCCTCGCCGCCTTCCGCGCCCTGGGCTGCCGGGATTTCGCCCGGATCGATTTCCGGCTCGGCGCCGGCGGCCGGCCGTACTTCCTCGAGATAAACCCGCTGCCGGGGCTGGGCGATTACAGCGACCTGGTGATAATGGCCGTCAAGGCAGGCTGGAGCCACCGCGCGCTCATCCAGGCGGTCCTGCGCGCGGCCCTGGGAAGGTACCCGGTTTGCGCCCGAAAGTAGCCGTCGTTTACAGCGAGCCGGTGAGCAGTCGCTACAGCCTGCTCGGCGAGCAGAAGGCGGTTACCGGCGTCCTGGAAGCGGTTGACGCCGTGTGCCGGGCGCTGCCGGAGCTTGGCTACGACGCCGCCCGCGTGCCGCTGCTGCCCCCGGTGGGCGAAGTCCGGCGGGCGCTGAAGGCGGCCGGGGCCGGCCTGGTCTTTAACCTCTTCGAAGGGTTCTGCGGCTTCCCGGAAACGGAGGCGCTGCTGCCGCGGGTCTGCGCCGAGCTAGGGCTTCCCTGTACCGGCTGTCCCCACCATGCGCTGGCGCTTTCGCTGGACAAGGCGCGGATGAAAGACCTGCTGAAACAACAGGGCATCCCCACCCCGGACTACCAGCTATTAAAGCCCGGCACCGTCGCCGGTTTCCGCCTCGCTTTCCCGTGCATCGTCAAGCCGGAGACCGAGGATGGCAGCCACGGCCTGACGACAGACAGCGTGGTGCACGACCTCGAGGCGCTGAAGAAGCAGGTGGCGCTGGTCAGCAGCGCCTACGGCGAGCAGGCGCTGGTCGAGGAGTTTATCGGCGGGCGGGAGGTTAATGTCACCATCCTGGGGAACCGGGCGCTGCCGGTATCCGAGATTATCTACAACCTGCCCGAAGACGCGCCCCGGATCCTGACCTTCGCCGCCAAATGGTCGCCGGGGAGCCCCTACTATGAGGCGACCAAACCCGTATGCCCGGCCGTTTTTGCCGACGGGGAGGCCGGTCTTGTCCAGGCCATGGCGGCCAGGGTGTACCGGCTGGCGGGCTGCCGGGGATACGCCAGGGTTGACATGCGCTACGACGCCGCCGGAAAGCTGTATGTCCTGGAGCTGAATCCCAACCCGGACATCTCCCCGGAATCGGGAGCGGTGCGGCAGGCGGCGGCCGGCGGTCTGAGCTACGCGCGCTTCATCGACGAAATCGTGCGGCTCGCCCTGGAGGCTTAGTTGGGTGTCCTGACGCGCCCCATGATGGCCGGCGACAAAGGCCAGGTGGTGGCGCTGCTTTCGGGCATCCCCGAGTTTCAGAGCTTCGAGGTCCTGGTCGCCGAAGAGGTTATCGACAGCTACCTCGGCAACCGCGCCTCCGGATATTATATAATGGTGGCGGAGGCAGAGTCGGTGATAGCTGGCTACATCTGCTACGGCCCCACGCCGCTGACCGAAAGCACCTGGGACATCTACTGGATGGCGACCCGTCCCGCCAAGCAGGGACAGGGCATCGGCAAGACCATGCTGCGCCTGGCCGAAAAGCACATCTCGGAAGCCGGCGGGCGCCAGTCGCTCATCGAAACGTCTTCCAAGCCCGGCTACGAGAGGGCCCGGGCTTTTTACCTTAACTACGGGTACGAGCTGGTTGCCCGGATAAACGATTTCTACGCCCCCGGCGACGACCGGCTGATTTTCCGGAAACGCTTTCCGTCCGGCGGATAAGTCTCGCGTGGAAAACTGGTGGGAGTCCTTCGTCCTCACCTTCGTGCCCCTCTTCATCGTCATGGACACGCTGGGGAACTTGCCGCTGGTGATCGCGCTCAGCGCGGGGATGCTGCCGGGAGAGCGGCGGCGCATGATACACCTGGCCACGATCACCGCCGCCGTGGTCGGCCTGGTCTTTCTTTTCTTCGGGCGGTTTATCCTGGACGTCATGGGCATCTCGGTGGGCGCTTTCACCATCGCCGGCGGGCTTATCCTGCTCGTCCTCTCGGTGAACTACATCACCACCGGACGCCTGGTGGACACCATCAAGGAGGAAATGGCGGCCGTCGTCCCCATCGGCACGCCGCTAGTGGTCGGCCCGGCCACTATCGCCACCCTGCTGCTCCTCCAGGTCCGCTACCCGCTGTACATCGTGCTCATCTCCTTCGCGCTCAACCTGGTTATCGTCTGGATAACCTTCCTGCTCGGCGACAGCATCGCGCGCTTCCTGGGCATGGGCGGCCTGAAGGCCGTTTCCCGCGTCTTTTCCCTGCTCCTGGCCGCCATCGCGGTGAGCATGATCATCAACGGGCTGGAGCTGGCGGGCATCATCACGTCCTGACGGCCCGGCGCCGGGCGAGTGTAACCGTGCTGCCTTGCCAGAAGGGCGAGATGTGAAGCACCAGCACCCGGCCGAGAAAATATGCGTTCCTGTCCCTTCTCCTATGATGGGGGAAGGCAAGGATGAGGGTGGTCGAACCGGGGGGCGGAGGTTCCCGGTTTCTTGGACGCGGGTACCGGCTATCTTATATAATTGAATCAGAATAGATGTTCGCTTTCCGGCCGAGTCCCGGCAGCTGGCCCCGGCCTTGACCTCAGGCCGACCGCATGCTAGCATGACCCGTACCCGCCGAAAGTTGAGACCTTCAGGAAGGCCCTGATGACCCTTCAGAAAAAGATCGGCGTGATCGTCCTGGCCGGGCTGGCCGTGGGCCTCAGCGTTTTTAGCTGGGCCGGCATACAGTCCGTGCAGAAGAGCGTCGAGAGAACGCTGGACGAGCGGCTGACCATCGCCCGTGTCCTGGCCAGCCACCTCGACGGCACGCTGGCATATATCTTGACCTCCCTGGGCGACCTCCACCCCGATGCAGGCCTGCCGGCCCGCGAGGGTTTCGCCCCAGCGGCCGCCGCCTACATCAGGACGCTCGCCCAGTCGCGCATCGTGGTGACGCGCGTCATCCTGGTAGATGACCGCGGGCTCGTCCTCGCCGCCGAGCCAGGCGACGCCGCCCTCGCGGGACAGGCGGTGTCTTATCCCCAGTTGGCGCGGACGCTGGAGCAGGGACAGCCGGTGGTGTCCAGCCTCGAGACCAGCCCCCTGATCGAAACCCCGGTCGTTTTCGCCAGCGCCCCGGTGTTCGGCGGCCGCGGGGAAATAACCGGCGCGGTCATCGCCGCCATCGACGTCGGGCAGTCGGCGAACGACGCCTTCAGTCCTTCGGTAACGGCCGGCGCTACCGGCTATGTTGAAATCATTGACGGCAACGGCATCATACTGGCCCGAAGCACCCGCGCCACGCCTCCGGGCAGGCTGGAAATGAGCGATCATCCGGAGCGCTTCGCCGAGCTTATCAGCCAGCGTCAGGCCACCGTGGGCACCTGCCACCGCTGCCACGAGACCAGCCAGGAGCTGGAGCGGCAGCGCGATATCCTGGCCTTCGCGCCCCTCGAGAACGCCTCCTGGGGCGTCGCCATCCGCCAGGCCGAGGGCGAGGCCCTGGCGCCGACCCAGGAGCTGGAGCTGAGGTTCCTGCTCCTGGGGATTATCATTCTGGTTAGCCTGTTCCTGCTGGTCTGGCTGATGATGCGCGAGATCGTCAGCCCCATCCGGTCCCTGACGGCCGCCGCGCGGAAGATAGCCGCCGGGGACTTCAGGGCGGGCTTTACGCTGAAGAGGAAGGATGAGATCGGGCAGCTTGGCGCCGCCTTCCGCACCATGACGCGGGAGCTCTCCAAATCCCGGGACGAGCTGCTGTCGCGCAACGAGGAGCTCTTTGCCCTGAACTCCATCGTGGCCACGGTCAGCCAGTCGCTTGATGTCGAAGAGGTGCTGGACAACGCCCTGGCGCGCGTCCTGGAGGTTACCCGGACGGAGGCGGGCCACGTCTTCCTGCGGACGGCGGACAATGAGATGAAATCGGTGAAGGACATCGGCGGCTCGCCCGTCTTCCGCTGCGAGCAGGCCGGCGACCCGGCGGCCCGCTGTCTGTGCCACGAGGTGCTCCAGAGCGGCCGGACCGTGCTGGCGAACCACCCCAGCCAGTGCCCCCTGCTGGAAGCCGAGGCCAGCTTCGTCAGCATCCCGCTGAAATCGAAGAACCGCACGGTGGGCATCATGAACATCGCCGGGGCCAGCGAGCGCGTCTTTACCGAAAGCGATTTCCGCCTGCTCAACTCCATCGGCTATCACGTGGGGCTGGCCGTCGAGAACTCGGTGCTCTACCAGGACACCCGGCAGAAAGAAGAGCTGCGCGGTCAGCTCCTGAGCAAGGTTATCGGCGCGCAGGAAGAGGAGAGGAAGCGGGTAGCCCGGGAGCTGCACGACGAGTACGGCCAGGTGATGACCGGGCTTATCATGAGCATCGAGTCGCTGGAGAACACCGTTGCCCCCGACAACAAAGGGGTAAGGGAAAAGCTCGGTCACGCCAAGACGCTGGTCGAGCGCGCGCTGGAGAACCTGAGGCGACTGACGCTGGATCTCCGGCCCTCCGTGCTCGATGACCTGGGCCTGGTGGCCGCGGTCCGGGCTTATGCCCGCGACCGCCTCGGCCCTTCCGGGGTACAGGTCGAGTTCGAGGCTAAAGGCCTGAGACAGCGCCTGCCGCCGGCCGTCGAGACGGCCCTGTTCCGGATACTTCAGGAAGCCATCCACAACGCCGGGAAGTACGCCGAGGCCCGTACCGTAAAGGTCAGCCTGGAGGCCCGGAACGGCAGCATCACCGCCGTCGTCGCCGATGACGGCAAGGGGTTTGACGTGGAAGCCGTGGCGCGTTCCCGGACGGGGTCGCGCTCGCTCGGTCTGCTGGGCATGAAGGAGCGGGCCAGCCTGCTGGGCGGGACTTTGAGCATCGAGTCCGCAACGGGGCGGGGCACGCGGCTGACGGTCGAGATACCCACCACGCTGGAGCGCGAGGAGAGGGAATGAGCGAAGACAGGA
Organism: Chloroflexota bacterium; assembly: GCA_016190585.1. The sequence goes on from JACPQH010000088.1 coordinate 7,806, forward strand.
TAAGGGTGCTGGTGGTCGACGACCACCTGATAGTGCGCGAGGGGCTGCGCGCCATACTGGGCGCTCACGCGGATATCGAGGTAATCGGCGAAGCCAAGGACGGCGGGGAAGCGGTCCAGTCCTGCCTGGCGCTGCGCCCGGACGTTGTCCTGATGGACATCACCATGCCCGGCATGAGCGGCATGGAGGCCACCCGGCTTATAAAGGAGACCTGCCCGGAGGCGAGGGTCCTCGTCCTGACGATGCACGAGAGCGACGACTACTTCTTCGAGATGCTGAGCGCCGGCGCCTCCGGCTATTTCGTCAAGGGGGGCTCCTCGGCGGAGCTGGTCTCGGCGCTGCGCGCCGTGCACCGCGGCGATGTCTTTTTATACCCCACCATGGCCAAGAAGCTGCTGACCGACTACTGGCAGAAAGCGAAGGCCGCCCAGGCCCGGAAGAGCGATGACGGCCTGACGGACCGGGAGCGGGAGATACTGAAGCTCATCGCCGAGGGCAAGAGCACCCAGGAGATCGCCGAGCAGCTCGTCCTGAGCACGGCGACGGTGCAGACCCACCGCTCGCGCATCATGGCCAAGCTGGGGCTGCACACCCGCACCGAGCTGGTCAAGTTCGCGCTGAAGCGCGGCTACATCGATCTGGATACCTAGCCTACACTAAACACCTGATATCAAGATACATCGTTCAGAGTATCGCTTTTGCCGCATTCCAACGATGCCCCCCGCGGGGAAATACGTGTTAACCTGACAGTGTGGCCATTCCCTGTGCGGGAGGTAGGCGTTGCTGAGACGAAGGGTGCGCGTAGTGCTCGGTTCGGACGGCGCCCAGGCGCGGGACTTCTTATCCGGCCTGGTGGCGAGGCAGACGGGCGTGGTGGTCGGCGAGGCGGAGAACGCCCTCGAAGCCCTGACCCTGACCCGGAGCCTGCGCCCTGATATCGTCATCCTCGATTGCCACCTGCCTCACACCGTCGGTCTGAAAGACCTGCCGCTGTCGCGGGCCGGGGGCCTGGACGCCGCCCAGGTAATCTCGCGGGAGATCCCCAATCTCCGGGTGCTCCTGGTGGGCAATCTGGATACCCTGCCGCCGCTCGAAGCCGTTTCCAGCCCTGAGATGCAGGTCGCGCTGTTCAAGAACGACACGGCGCTGACCTTAAGCGAGCTGACCCCGGCGGATGACAGCCTTATCTTTACCCGGGTCCTGGTAAAAAGCCCCGGGGCGCGCCGGCGCTTCGCCGCCCTCGCCGAGGAAGTAAGCCTGTTCGGGACGTTCGGCGTCCTGCTGGGTCTAATCATGATGGTTACCGGCCTGCTGCTGGTGCCCGGGTTTGTCCTGGCGGCGCTGGGTGGGGCGGCCGCCCTGGCGGGATTCGTCGCCAGGTTGATTATGCGCCGCCTGCCCGGGGGGAGACCGTAATGAGAGTGAAGCAGACACTAAGGGAGTGCCCGGTCTTCGCCGGGCTGAGCGATGCCGATCTCGAGCGCATCGCCGGGATAGGCGTGACCCGGGACTACGAGGCCGGCAGCACCCTTTTCGCCGAAAATGAGGCCGCCGACGAGCTTTTCGTTGTCCTGGAAGGCAAGGTGGCCTTGCAGATGAGCGTCCCGGTGAACGGCGGCCCCGGCGTCAAGAAAGCGACGGTCGATATCGCCCGTAGCAACGATATCGCCGGCTGGTCCGCCCTCATCGAGCCGTACCAGCAGAGGCTGACCGCGGTGTGCCTGCAGAAGACCAGGGCGCTCGTCATCAACGGCGCCGGTCTGCGGGCGTTCCTCCAGGGCAACCAGCTCGCCGGCTACGAAACGGTCAGGGGGCTTGCCCGCATTATGTCCGCCCGCCTCGATGACGCCTGCCGCCTGCTGGTCAGCGAGAGGTCATGGCAGCCCTAGACCGGGCAAGATTCAGGAGTTAATTTACAGGCCAGGCCGGGCAGTCCGCGCGACTCCGCCCGGCATAAGCGTGCCTGATTGAGGTAAGAATGGGGGAAAAAGAGGGGAAGAACGGGAACCTGGGCCGGCGCGATTTTCTCAAGCTGTCGCTGGGCGCCATCGGCGGTCTGGCCGCCGTGGCCACGCCGCTGGCGATCGCCGGCCGGGTGACGGCCGCCAACGGCCCGGAGCACGCCCCGCCGAAAAAGACGCGGGCCTGGGCGATGATAATCGATTTGAGGAAGTGCGAGGGCTGCGTCACCCTGGACTCGCCGCCCCATTGCACGCAGGCGTGCATCGCCGGGCACTACGCGCCCAAAGGGGAACAGTGGATCGAGGTCTACCAGAAAAAGCTGGCCGGCGGCGGCACCTTCTTCATGCCGGCGCCCTGTTTCCAGTGCGAGAACGCGCCCTGCGTCAACGTCTGCCCGGTGGCGGCCACCTACCACGACTATAACGGGGTGGTGCTTATCGACCACACGCGGTGTATCGGCTGCCGCATGTGCATGGCCGCCTGCCCTTACCAGAGGAGGTTCTTCAACTGGGGCACGCCCAGCCTGCCCCCCGAGGCCGCCCTGGCCGAATACTCGCCCCTCTACCCCGTCCCTGCCGTCAAGGGCACGGTGATCAAGTGCATGTTCTGCGCCCACATGCTGGAAAACGGCAAGCTGCCCCTGTGCGTTGTCGGGTGTCCCATGAAGGCGCTTTACATGGCGGACCTGAACGATAATGTGGCCACCAACGGCGCCGAGATCGTCAAGACGGACAAGTTCCTGAACGAAAACAACGCCTTTCGCTACAAAGAGGAACTGGGCACCCAGCCCCGCGTGTGGTATATCCCCGGCTACGGCCAGGAGTTCGGCAGGAAGCCGGACGATCCCCGCCCGCTCCTGCCCCCGCAGTGGTCGTGGGGCGGCGACGGGTTCAATCGTCGGCCGGGAGTCTGGCCGTGGGGGGAGAATTTTTAGATGAGAACCGCGATACTGGCGCCGAAAGCTGAAACCCTGGAACGCCTGGCGTTCCCCGTCTCGCGCTCGGGTAAGGGCTACTACCTGCTGGTCCTGGCGCTCCTGGCGGTGGTCGGCTGGGGATTCTACGCCTACGTCGTGCAGCTGCGCTACGGGCTCCTGGCCACCGGCCTGACCGACGGCGTGATGTGGGGCGTTTATATCATCAACTTCATATTTTTCCTCGGCATCGCCATGGCCGGTACGGTCATCTCCGCCGTCCTGCGCCTGACCCACGCCGGCTGGCGGACGCCTATCACTCGCATGGCCGAGGTCGTCACGGTCTCCGCGCTGTCCATCGGCGCCCTGATGCCGCTCATCGACCTGGGCCGGCCGGACCGGGTCTGGCACATCCTGGTTCACGGCCGCTTCCAATCGGCCATATTATGGGACATCATCGTCATCACCACCTACCTGGTCGGCTCCCTCATCTACCTGTACCTGCCGCTCATTCCGGACTTCGCCATGGCGCGTGACAGGCTGAACTTCCAGCCGGCGAGCCTGCGGAAAAAGGTGTTCACCCTGCTGGCGGTGGGCTGGCGGAACACCGAGTACCAGCGCCACCGGCTGGAGAAGGCCATCAACGTCATGGCGGTGGCCATCATACCGATGGCGGCGCTGACCCATACCGTGGCCTCGTTCATCTTCTCCTGGATGCTGCGGCCGGGCTGGAACAGCACCATCTACGGCGTCTACTTCGTCGTGGGCGCCATCTTTTCCGGGATCGCCACCATACTCATCGTCATGGCGGTCGTGCGCCGCGTCTACCGCCTGGAGCGGTACATCACCGAGAAGCACTTCCGCTACCTGAGCTATCTCCTGCTCACGGCGCTGTCTTTCTACCTGTACCTGGTAGCTACCGAGTTCCTGACCATCGGCTACAAGCTGGAGCTGGAAGAGAAGGAGCTGCTCACCCTGCTGTTCCTGGGCAACGCCGCCCCGTGGTTCTGGTTCTTCATCCTGGCGGGCTTCGTCCTGCCGGTGGCGCTGCTGGTTTTCCGCCGCGGGCACACCATCCGCCGCATCGTCACGGCGGCGATATCCATCAACCTGGCGATGTGGGCGGCCCGGCTGGTTATCGTCGTACCCACGCTGCAGGTCTCGCCGATGACGGAAGAGATTATTCTCTACACGCCGACCTGGGTGGAGTGGTCGGTAACGGCCGGCTCCTTCGCCGGGTTCGTGCTGGTGTTCGCGGTGGTCGCCAGGCTCGTGCCGATTCTGCCGGTCTGGGAGCTGGCCGAGGAAACCGCCGCGGCGCACGCGGAGAAGGAGGTCACCCGGGCATGATGAAAAAATTCGCGATCGCCTTCGTTTCGGCGCTGGCGTTGCTGGTCGCCCTCGGTCTCGCCGTCACCGCCCAGCAGGAGGTGCCCGCCCCCTATGCCGGCCTGGCAAACCCCTTTGCCTGGGATGACGCCGGGGTGCAGCAGGCCGGGAAAAAGGTCTACCAGCAGTCCTGTGCCGGCTGCCACGGGCTGAACGGCGCCAGCCTGGCCGCCTCTAATTTCAGCGAGCCCGCGTACGCGGACGGCCTCGAGGCCCATCCCGATCTCGCCTACTGGATACTCAGCGAGGGCCGGATGGACAGGGGGATGCCGCCGTACAAATCGTCCCTCTCCGAGGAGCAGCGCTGGCAGGCCCTGACGTATATCTGGTCGCTGGGCCGGCAAGCCCCGCCGCCCCCGCCGGGGAGCCAGACGCCGGCTGTGCCCGATTCCGGGGCGTCGCTGCGGGTCGCCGCGCCCAAAGAAGCCCGCCCCGGGCAGGCCGTGTCCCTGGCGGCTTACCTGCGCGACGCCGAGGGCAAGGCGATAACCGGCGCCACCGTGCGGTTTTTCGCCCGGACCAGCTTCTTCACCCAGGGCCTGATGGAGCTCGGCGACGCCGAGACGGATGAAACCGGGACCGCTCTCCTGAAAGTGGTGCTGCGCGAAGCCGGCGAGGTGCCGGTGGTGGCGCGGTACGGGGCAGTCGAAGCCGCGACCGCACTTACCTACCTGGATAACGAGCGGCCCTTTTACGAGACCGAGGTGGGCATCCGGATGCCCGGCCTGGGCGCCGATATTTTCGTGGGGCCGGTAGTTACCGAGGGCCTGGGCGAGATGGGGAGCGCCCCGGGGAGCATCCTGCGCCTGCCCGCCGGCACCGCCACGTGGCTGCTGCTGCTGGTGCTGGGCGTGCTGTTCATCTGGGGGACCTATTTCTTCGTGGCGTACCAGGTGCTGCACATATCGGTCGCCGGGGAGACCGGCGGCGCTCGTACCCGGAGTTTCCCCTACGCGCTGCTGGCCGCCGTGGCGCTGGCCGGGCTGCTGCTGGCCTTAAAGCTGCTGGCCGGGCCTTACAGCCAGTTCCATCTCTTTTCCTGAGAGCTTGTGAACAAATCAGGAAACAAAATATTTCCTCCACCCGCGGGAGAGGACTAAGGCGAGGGCGTTGACCCGTGGTGGTTGTCACCCTCATCCTCGCCTTCTCCCGTCGAGGGAGAAGGGACCTGATTAACACGTTTGCCAGTTCGTCACAAGCCTGGGGCTGCAGGCTTCTGCAGCCGGAGAGCATGATTATCAACCGCTCGCGGCGAGCCTGCCCGGCGCGGAGCGCCGTTCTACCCGCCCGGCCGCTGCTGGCGTAACAGGATAACCGAGCGCCCGCAGGCGTCCAGGGTGCTGCCGGGACCGATGACGCGCGGGGGCTGTTCCGGCGCGGGCGCGGCCGTATCCAGCACGACCTCCCAGCCCGTCGCCGGGGGGATGGCCGGCAGGGTAAAGGTAATCGCCTCGTGAAAGGCGTTAAACAGCATCAGCAGGGAATCATCGCGGACCTCTTTACCATCACCGTCCATGCCGATGGCCTGTCCCGCCAGGAACACGCCGACGCACCGCCGCCAGGAAGCGCCCCAGTCATCATCGGTCATCTCCCGGCCGTCGCAGCGCACCCAGGTGATGTCATTGACGCCCAGGCCGCGAATGGGCCGCCCCTGGAAGTACCGCCGCCGCCGCAGCGTGGGGTGCTCTTTCCGGTAACGGACGAGCCCGCAGGTGTACTCGAGCAGCGCCCGTTTCCTGTCATCCAGGTTCCAGTCGTACCAGCTAATCTCGTTGTCCTGGCAATAGGCGTTGTTGTTGCCCATCTGTGTGCGCCCGATCTCGTCGCCGCCGCAGAGCATGGGCACGCCCTGCGACAGGAACAGGGTGGCCAGGAAGTTGCGCTGCTGGCGCTCCCGGAGCTCGCTGACGGCCTGGTCGCCGGTCGGCCCCTCCGCCCCGCAGTTCCAGGAGATATTATCGTCGCTGCCGTCCCGGTTCCCTTGGCCGTTGCGCTCGTTGTGTTTGCGGTTGTAGCTCACCAGGTCGTTCAGGGTGAAACCGTCGTGGGCGGTGAGGAAGTTGATGCTGGCGTACGGCCCCTTGCCCTCGCCCTGGTAGAGGTCGCTTGAGCCGGTGAGCCGGTAGCCCAGCTCGGCCACCTGGCCCTCGTCAGCCTTCCAGAAATGGCGCACGGTATCCCGGTAGCGGCCGTTCCATTCCGTCCAGAGCAGCGGGAAACGGCCGACCTGATAGCCGCCGGGGCCGACATCCCACGGCTCGGCGATGAGCTTGACCCCGGAGAGCACCGGGTCCTGGTAGATAATGGAGAAGAAGGCCGAGAGCATGTTCACCTCGTGCAGCTCCCGGGCCAGCGCCGAGGCCAGATCGAAGCGGAAGCCGGACACGTGCATCTCGGTCACCCAGTAGCGCAGGCTGTCCATGATGAGCTTCAGCGTCTGGGCGTGGCGGACGTTCAGGCTGTTGCCGGTGCCCGTGTAGTCCGCGTAAAAGCGCTCCTTTTCGGGGACGAGGGCGTAATAGGTGGCGTTATCGGCGCCGCGGAAGCTCAGGGTGGGGCCGAGATGGTTGCCCTCCGAGGTATGGTTGTAGACGACGTCCAGGACGACCTCGATGCCGGCGCGGTTCAGCGTTTTGACCATGGTCTTGAACTCCGTCACCTGCCCGCCCAGGTCGCCCGACCCGGAATACCAGGCCGCGGGCGCGAAGTAGTTGGTGGTGTTGTAGCCCCAGTAGTTCTTCAGGCGGCGGTCGACCAGGTCTTTCTCGCTCTCGTAGTGGTGCACCGGCATCAGCTCCACGGTGGTCACGCCGAGCTTTTTCAGGTGGTCGAGGATGGGCGGTGAGGCCAGGCCGGCGTAGGTGCCGCGCTGGGCCGGGGGCACCTCGGGATGGCGGATGGTCAGGCCCCGGACGTGGGTCTCGTAGATCACCGTCTCGTGCCAGGGAATGACCGGGCGCGCCACGCCTTCCCAGTCGAAAGCGGGGTCGATGACGACGCATTTGGGCACGCCCCAGGCGTCGTCCTTCTCGTCACGGGCCAGGTCCTCGTCCGGGCTGCCGAGCTTGTAGCCGAACACCGGGGCCTTCCAGTCAAGGAGGCCGATAAGCGCCTTGCCGTAAGGGTCGATCAGCAGCTTGGAAGGGTTGAACCGCTGGCCGGCCTCCGGGTCGTAAGGCCCGTCCACCCGGTAGCCGTAGATCTGGCCCGGCCCGATTTCCGGGAGATAGGCCGACCAGGTATGCTCCACCGGCTCGGGGAAGGGGATGCACTGCTGCTCGTGATCGGCTTCCGGCCGGTCAAAAAGACACAGCTCCACCCGGCTGGCGCCCTCGGAATAGGCGGCGAAGTTTACCCCCTTGCCATCCCAGGTGGCCCCCAGGGGGAGGGGTTGTCCCGGAAGTATTCTGTTTATCATGGTTCGATTTTCAGAGCGGCCTATTCAAGTAAAGCACCTGCCCGCGAGCCGGGTAAATCAGTATCACTACCTAATAATGCCGGCGGGCAATAATAAATCAACCGGGTATCCGCCTGTTTCGGGACTATTAAGTAAAGCCTGCCTTCCCCCTGAGTAAAAAATACGATGGGAAGAGCCTCCAATTAGGTAACGTTACGGATTTCATCATCCCCGTCAAACGGTTTAAATTATTCATCAGTCCCGGGGTAAAGTCGAAGTACAAAATATTAAAGGAGGCAGTCTCATGGCAATGCAGAGATGGCGTCCGTCCCGGAGGGCTATGGCGCCGTGGCGCTCCTTCGAGGACATGGACCGGTGGATGGACGAGTTTTTCCGCGGCGGGGTGCCGAGCATGTGGCGGGGCGAAGAGGGTATGGCCTGGGCGCCGCGCATCGAGCTCTTCGACAAGGGCGACCGGCTGATGGCGCGCGTGGAAATACCGGGCATGAAGAAGGATGATATCAATATCTCGGTTAGCGGCGATGTCCTGACCGTCAGCGGCGAGCGCAAGGCCGAGGAAGAGGTCAAAGAGGAGAACGTCTACCGCGCCGAGATGGCTTACGGCCGGTTCTCGCGGTCGCTGACGCTGCCGGCCAGCGTGGAGGCGGACAAGATCGAGGCGACTTACGAGAGCGGTATCCTGGAGATATCGCTGCCCAAGGTCGAAGCCGTCAAGCCCAAGAAGATCGAGATAAAGGCGAAAAAATAGCTGGCTCTGCCCGGATAATGCTCGGTAACCGGGTGAGGGCCGGTCTCCTCCTTACCTGCCTGCTGGGTCTGGCGGCGTGCGCCGGATCGCCGGCCGGGCCCCCCCAGCAGGCAGCCAGCCCATCCCCGGCCGCGGATATAGCCATCCTCGTCCAGGGGCTGGAGGCGCCGTGGTCCCTTGACTTCGCTCCGGACGGGCGCATTTTCGTGGCAGAGCGCACCGGGGCGGTACGCGTTATCAAGGACGGCAAACTGGCCGCCGAGCCCTGGCTCAGGCTGGAGGTGGCGGCGACCGGAGAGGCCGGTCTTCTGGGGCTGGCCGTCGACCCGGATTTCGAGCGCAACGGGCTTGTCTATGCGGCGTATACCTATTCGGACTCGGGGAGACTGACGAACCGGCTGGTGCGGCTGCGGGAGGCGGGAGGCCGGGGCGACCTGGACGGTATCCTCGTTGACGGCATCATCGGGGCAGCCATCCATGACGGCGGTCGGCTCAAGTTCGGACCGGATGGCAAGCTCTACTGGACGATTGGCGACGCCGGGGATACCGGCACCGCCCAGGACCTCGATTCCCGGAACGGGAAGATCCTGAGACTGGAGCGGGATGGCACCGCGCCCGGCGACAACCCCTTCCCCGGCTCCCTCGTCTACTCATACGGGCACCGCAATCCGCAGGGGCTGGCCTGGCAGCCGGGGACCGGCCGTCTGTACGCCACCGAGCACGGGCCGGCGGGCCGGGACGAGGTCAATTTTATCGAACCGGGGAAGAACTACGGCTGGCCCGGGATAACCGGCGATGAGACGCGGGCCGGCATGGAGCCGCCCGTCCGGCACAGCGGGAGCGAGACGTGGGCGCCGTCAGGCGCCGCTTTCGCCCGGAGCGGCCAGTGGGCCGGTTCCCTGCTTTTCACCGGGCTGCGGGGGCAGTCCCTCTACCGTCTCAGTCTCGACCCAACCGACCCCCGCCGGGTAGTTGCCTTCGAGAAGTTGCTCACCGGACGGTACGGGCGCCTGCGGGACATTGTCGCGGGGCCTGACGGCGCGGTTTATATCCTGACCAGCAACCGCGACGGCCGCGGCAGCGTGCGGCCGGGCGATGACAAGCTCCTGAAGCTGACCCTCAGGTAAACAGGGCGCCCAATTAGGCCCGTCCGGCGGATAAATTAGGTATGGTTACGTATTAATCCCGGCCTGTCCCGCGAATATATTTAACCTGGGAGGCCCGCTTGAAAGAAGGTAGTTACCGCCGGATGCTGGTGCCCCTGGACGGCTCCGAGGCGGCGGAGAAGCTGTACCGCTACGCCGCGGAGGTCGCCGGCCGGCTGGGCATGGACATGGACTTCCTTTACGTCTGCCAGAGCGAGTCCCGCTTCATGTGCCGCACCTACCTGGAGCAGGTGGCGGGCCTGGCGCAGGGCATCGCACGGCAGGTCCAGAGCGCCGGCGGCGGGGCCGGCGGCCGGCCGGCCGCCACCCGGGCGGTGGTCGCTTCGGGCGACGTGGCCGGGGAGATATTGCGCGGCGCCGGGGACAGCCGGCCCGATTTCATCATGATGTCCGCCGGGTCAAGGCTTCTGGGCGGGGGGCTGGGCAGTGTCGCCCAAAAGGTGGTGCACGCCTCCCGCGCTCCTGTCTGGTTGCTGCGCGCGCCGCCAGCCGGGGGAACGATGCTGGTGCCCCTGGACGGCTCTGACCTGGCCGAGCTGGTGCTGCCCCACGCCGAAAGGCTTGCCCGGTTGAAAGGGAGCGAGATGGATATCGTCCTGCTCCGGGTGTGCGAAGCCCCCGACCTCCTGGCAGACTATCCCGAGGCTATCATGCCGCACGGCTGGGACGAGCACGTCAGGGAGGTCGTCGCCGGCTCGGAGCACGCCTGCGGACTCTACCTGGAGGAGGTACAGCAGCACCTCGAGGGAAGCGGGTTCCGCGTGCGGTCCGAGGTCTTGCTGGGCAATCCGGCGGCGGTCATCCCCGACTACGCCGAGAAACAGGCGGCGAGCCTGGTAGTAATCTCCAGCCACGGGCGCTCCGGGCCGAGTTCGTCAGGTTACGGGCACGTTGCGGGCAAGGTCCTGGCCGGGGTCAACTGCCCTGTCTTCCTGGTACGCCCGCAGCCCTGAGCTTTACGGGTTCCCGACCGACCGCCCCTCGGCAGCCTTCACGCTTTAACCGGCTCTCTCTTGACAGGCGCCGTACCCCGGTATTAGATTTAACCGTAGCTATATAACAAGCAACCGGAGGCGCTGATGATTGACGAGACCGATCTCCGCGAGGAGAAAGCCTGGTGGTACCGCTGCCTGGGCGAGAAGGCGGTGCATAACCTGCGCCGGCGCAACCTGACGGCCGATTTTGTGCCCACCGCCGCCGAAGCCTTGCCCCGGATAATGGGGCTAATCCCGGAGGGGGCCACCGTGGGGTGGGGCGACTCGGCGACGCTCTACCAGCTCGGCGTTTTTCAGGAGCTGCACCGCACCCGTCCCGGGCTGGTGATCGACGCCCTGCACCGGGACGATAACGGCGTCTTCGTCAACCGCGGCCCGCAGCGCTACGAGTTGATGAGAAAGGCGATGACGGCTGATGTCTTTCTCTCCGGCATCAACGCCGTCGCCGCCGACGGCCGCCTGGTCAACGTGGACGCCACCGGCAACCGGGTGGCGCCGACCATCTTCGGCCCGCGCATGGTCATCATGGTCGCCGGGGCCAACAAGATCGTCGACAACCTGGAAGAGGCCCTGGACAGGGCCAAGCAGGCGGCGGCCATCAACGCCCGGCGTCACATAAACAAGCACAACAGCGCCGACCGCTTCGGCGACCTCCCCTGCGTGCGTACCGGCCAGTGCGCCGACTGCACCAACGTCAACCGCATCTGCCGCTTCACCGTCGTCATCGAAGGGGAGCGGCCGCCCGGCTTCATGACCGATTTCAAGCCCCGCATCCACGTGGTCATCGTGGGTGAGGAGCTGGGGATTTAAGAGACTTAAGCGTAACCCCTCTCCCGCCCCCGCTTTCTTCCCGGGCTATGACCAATGGCATCTTTACTTACCCGTCCGGCGAAATATATCATGGGACAACGTGAGTAGACATAGATGCCGGTCCTTTGGCGTTCGCGGTAAATAAAAGCCAAATCAGGCGCTCCCTCGTAATAAGCGGTCTTCTGGCGGCCGCCCTGGCCCTCATCTACCTCGGGCTGACCCTGGATGTCAGCCGCCCCCTCCCCGCGTCCGCCACCGAGAATATGCCAGCCGCTTCCCCCGGAATTAGCCAGGGCAAACTGCTCGACGTGCCCTACTTGAACCAGGGGAGCACCAACTGGTGTTTCTACACGTCGCTGGCCATGGTTCTACAGTATCATGGGAAAGACGTAACGCCGCGGGACATCGCCGGGGCGCAGGGACACGGCCCGGAACGGAGTCTGAGCCTGCTGGACGTTACCCTGGGGAACGTGGAAAAATATGTCTCGCGCTGGACCGACCTCTCGGTCGAGCACAGCGTCGGCACCTGGGGCTGGGCGGATTACCGGAAACAGATTGACGAATCGAAGCCGGTGATCGCATCGAGTTTCGGCCTGCCCGGCCATGCGGTGGTCGTCACCGGGTACTCGGCAGCGGGACGCTACCTCTACGTTCACGACCCGAGCGGCTACCTTACCCGGGAGCGGTGGCGGGCCGGCGGCGCCGTCAACGCGCGGGTCGACTGGGACTCCTTCCGGAGCCTGTCTTGGTACCTGGTAACGATCGCCAGAAGCTAGGGTAGCGTTTCAGAACGGAGTCCTCTCCCTTTCGCAAAGGGAGAGGGATTTCTCCCCTTAATCCCCCTTCGCCGACCGGGGAGATAATATTCAAGGTATTTCAAAAACATACTATTGTGCGGTATGTCACTCCCTGGAAGCACAGCAACGAGGAATCCGTCGCCAATCGTTAGATACGGATTCCTCACTGCGTTTCGGAATGACGGCAATGAAGTGTTAGACGCACCCTGCTGGCCGGCCGCCATCGGCCGCCAGGCTTTTCTATTCGGTCAGTGGCTCCGTAATGCCGGGGCGAAGCGACCCGGTAAGCCGGTCAAGCGCTGGCCGCTAGGCCTTGCCGATGCGGAACATCTTGGTGGAGCAGGCGGGGCAGACCCCCTGGGTAGCCGGCCGGCCGTTCTTCATGGTAATGGCCTTGGCGTTCTTCATCTCTCTCTTCGCCCGGCACTTAACACAATACGCTTGCATCGTCTCCCTCCTTTTTGATTAAAAACAATAGGCCATTCCTGACGCATTGTCAATAGGCTGAGAACGAATTTGTTAAGGAATTTTGAAAAAGTCCCTCGGGGCGCGGTGACGTGAGCCCGGCAGGCAAGAGCCAAAATACGGGGTTCCCGTCCGGGAAATTAGGTAAAGCCCCGTATATTATCGGCTAGCCGGCCGCGAATATGATAGGGGTGGTAAAGCCGGTTCACGCTCCCGGCCCCGAACGAAGGAGGTAACATGCCCAGCTTCGTTGACCCGTTCAGCGGGAAAACGCCCCGCCGTAAGATGACCCTGGCCGAGCTGGTGCGGGCCATCCGCCTGGACCTGGCCGAGGGCGTTTTCAAGGCCCCGGTGCTGGCGCGCGGCGGCCTCCTCATGGCCAGCGGCAAGGCCTTCGCCTCCGTCGTTGTCGGGCAGGACATGTCTATGGGCTTCGTCGGGCCGGTGGGCGAGCGGCTGGAGTTCGCCATTTCGGAGAGCCTGGCCCCGCTGATAAAAGAGCCGCGGGCCGTCTGCGTGCTTTCCGAGACCTGAAGACCTGCCCGGACCGCGGTAGACCGGTACATCGCAAGGAGTTGATTTTGCGTGGCCACTCTTTTACACTCTAAGTATGAAATCCCGACTGATACTGGCGCTGATCAGCAGCTTCCTGGACGAAGTCCTGATTGTCGCCATAATCCTGTGGGTGCTGCCGCAGTTCGGCATCCGCGTGCCGCTGCCGGCGTTGATCGCCATACTGGCGGCCTTCACCGCGTTCTCCCTGATTACCTTCCGGCTGAGCAGCCGCGTGCTGGCCAGGAAACCGCTGCCCGGCCTGACCGATATGGTCGGCATGACGGGACGCGTCGTCAGGCCGCTGGCGCCGGTAGGCATGGTCAAGATCATGGGCGAGCTCTGGGAGGCGCATTCCGCTGACGGCGCCATCGAGATCAGCACCCACATTACGGTGGTCTCACACCGGGGCCTGAAGCTGACCGTCAGGCGGGTAACCCCGGAGCCGGAAGGGTAGCCGGCAGGACTCTAGAGGGCCGTCACCTGGAACGAGGCCAGGGCGACGACCTTGTCGCCCTCGTCCAGGCGCATCAGCCGGACTCCCTGGGTTATCCTCCCCTGTATCGAGATGCCCTGCCCGCTCTTTTCCCGCACCTGAATCCAGGTAACCTGGCCCTCGGCGGAGATAATCATCAACTGATCGGTGAGCGTCACTACCTTGGCCGCCGCTACCTTGCTGCCGGTGGCGCGGGTATTGAATGTCCTGACCCCGCTGCCGCCCCGGTGCTGGTTCGGGTAGCTGTTCAACGCCGTCAGCTTGCCGGCGCCGTTCTCCGTGATGACGAGCAGAAAGGCATCCTGGGCGGCGCGGTCCATGCTGATGACGCTGTCGTCCGGCGCCAGCCGGATGGCGCGCACGCCGCCGCTCATCCGCGAGCTTGACCGGATGTCAGAGACGGGGAACCTGATGGACTGCCCGTTGCGGGTGGCCAGGATGACGTCGTCCGGCTCCTTCGCCAGCACCACCGATACCAGCTCGTCCCCGGGCTCCAGGTCGATGGCGATCAGGCCGCTGCTCCGCACCGAAGCGAAATTAGCGACGGCTGTCTTCTTGACCTCGCCGCGGCTGGTGGCCATGATCATGAAGGTGTCCGGCGGGAAATTGTTGACCGCCACCATGGCGGTGACCTTCTCGCCTTCAGCCACGGAGAAGAGGTTGATCAAGGCCGTGCCTTTAGCCGTGCGCGAGGCCGTGCTCGGTACCTCGTAGGCCTTCAGGTAAAAGACCTTGCCCCGGTTGGTGAAGAAATACAGGTTGTCATGGGTATCCGCCACCGTCAATAGCCTGACGGCGTCCTCCTCCCGCGTCGCCATGCCCATGATGCCCTTGCCGCCCCGGTGCTGCGGGGTATAGGTGCGCGAGGCCACCCTCTTGATGAAGCCGCGGTTGCTCAGGGTCAGGACGACATTCTGGTGAGGAATCAGGTCTTCCTCGTTGAAGTCCAGCACCGCCTGCTCCATGATGACCGTGCGGCGCGCGTCGCTGTAGCGGGACCTGACCTGGGCGGTCTCTTCCTTGATGACCGCGAGTATCCGCTTGGGATTGGCCAGGAGGTCCTCCAGGTAGGAGATGGTCTTCAGCACCTCGGCGTACTCGTCGAGTATCTTCTGCCGCTCGAGGTGGGCCAGGCGGCGCAGCTGCAAGTCGAGGATGGCCTGGGTCTGTAGCTGGCTCAGGGCGAAGCCGGCCATCAGCTCCTTGCGGGCCGCCTCGGCGCTGTCGGCCTGGCGGATGGTGGCGATGATGCGGTCCAGGTTGTCCAGCGCGATCTTCAGGCCTTCCAGGATGTGGGCCCGCGCCCGGGCTTCCTTGAGCTCAAAGCGCGCGCGCCGGGTGATGACCTCCTGGCGGAAGCTGATAAAGTACTGGAGTGATTCCTTCAGGCTGATGACGCGCGGTTGGCCGTCAACCAGCGCCAGCATGTTCACGAAGAAGGCCGACTGCATGCCGGTATGTTTGTAGAGAGAGTTTAGCACCTGCTCCGGCTGGGCTTCGCGCTTGAGCTCGATGACAACGCGCATCCCCTGCCGGTCGGACTCGTCCCGCAGGTCGCTGATGCCGTCGATCTTTTTCTCCTTGACATAATCGGCGATGGTTTCGATCAGGGCGGCCTTGTTGGTCTGGTACGGCAGCTCGGTAACGATTATCTGGCGGCGCCCCGTGGCCGCGACGGTGTTGAAAGCCGCCTTGGCCCGGACGACGACCTTGCCGTGGCCGGTGGCGTAGGCGTTCTTGATGCCGTCGAGGCCGAGGATTATCCCCGCGGTCGGGAAGTCCGGGCCCTTGACGAAGTGGGAAAGGTCGTCAATGGTCGCCTGGGGGTTGTCTATCAGGTGGATGATGGCGTCGCACAGCTCGCCCATGTTGTGCGGCGGGATGTTGGTGGCCATGCCCACGGCGATGCCGGCGCTGCCGTTGAGCAGCAGGTTGGGGATGCGGGTGGGGAGCACCGCGGGCTCCTTGAGGCTGTCGTCGAAGTTGGGGGTGAAATTAACCGTGTCCTTATCAATGTCGACCAGCATCTCCCCGGCGACCCGCGCCAGCCGGGCTTCGGTATAGCGCATCGCCGCCGGCGGGTCGTTGTCCACGCTGCCGAAGTTGCCCTGCCCGTCCACCAGGGGGTAGCGCAT
>JACPQH010000089.1 GCA_016190585.1 Chloroflexota bacterium
GGTTAACAGCCGGCCGCTCTACCACTGAGCTACTCGGGAATGATGACGGCAACGGTTAAATTATTATCCATTTACGAGCTTAAGTCAAGCTTGTCACGCCGGGCGGCGGCGCGGTATCATAAGGGAAAAGCCTGATTGGAGCGATGTACTATTACCGTCAACCGAGCGCCCGGGTCGTCTGGTACCTCATCGGGATAAACGCCCTCGTCTTCTTTATCACCCTGCCCCTGCCGGGGCTGGTCTTCTCCCTCGGCCTGAGCCCGTTCACCTTTGACGCCCGGCCCTGGACCATCATTTCCAGCATGTTCGTCCACGCCGGCTTCGGCCACATCCTCGGCAACATGTTCACGCTCTACTTCTTCGGCAGCTACCTCCTGGGGCTGGTCGGTACCAGGCTGTTCCTGATTACTTACCTGGTGGGCGGCCTGCTGGGTAATATCTTCCTGCTGCTCCTCGCCCCGCTCTTCCCGTTTACGGTGGCGGTGGGGGCGTCCGGGGCCGTTTTCGCCGTCGGCGGCGCGCTCAGCGTCCTCAGGCCCAAGCTCAGGGTCTACATCTTCCCCATCCCGGCGCCCATCCCCCTGTGGATCGCCGTGGTCGGCGGTTTCTTCATCCTGTCGCTGCTGCCGTTCGTGGCCTGGCAGGCGCACCTGGGCGGCCTCCTCCTCGGCCTGGGCATGGGTTACAAGTTCCGCCGGGACCGGTATTAGGCCCGGCTTTGGCAAATCCCAGGAGAATCTGTTAATATCTCTACTATTACTGTTAAACCCTGCAAAACGGTTGGGCCGGCGGGAAGGAGGGGCAGCGTGGCGGAATCGGCGATTGTCACGACGGGCGGGTGCTATGACTGCGGCGGCCGGTGCGTGCACCGGGTGCACGTCAGGGACGGTATCGTAACCAGGATAGAGACGGATGGTGGCGATGAGCCGCAGCTCCGTTCCTGCCTGAGGGGCCGGGCTCTCCGAAAGCGTCTCTACTCCCCGGACCGGCTGGTATACCCCATGAAACGGTTGGGGGAGCGGGGCGAGGGCAAATTCGCGCGCATCTCCTGGGATGAAGCCCTGGACACGGTCGCCGGCGCGCTCGAGAACACGAAAAAGACTTACGGCCCCTCGGCCGTCCTGTATGTCGACGGCACCGGCGCGCAGGGGCACCTGCACCATCCGGCCATGATGGCCCGGCTCTTTAACGAGTTCGGCGGCTACACCTACCGGTGGGGCAGCGCCTCCTCGGAAGGCTCCCGCTTCGCCTCGAAAGCCACCTACGGCGCTTTCGGTATCGGCCACACCCGCGACGACCTGGTTAACTCGCGCCTCATCGTCATGTGGGGATGGAACCCCGCCGTGACGATTCACGGCACGAACACCACCCTGCACCTGGCCCGCGCCCGGGAAGCCGGCGCCAGGGTCATCTGCGTCGACCCCCGCTTCCACGACACGGCGGCCGCCTTCGCCGACCGGTGGGTGCCGCTCCGGCCGGGCACCGACGTGGCGGCGATGGTCGCCATGGCCTACGTAATGATTACCCGCGGCCTCCATGACCAGCGGTTCCTTGACCGCTATACCTCCGGCTTCCCTGTGTTCCGGGACTACGTTCTCGGCAAGGAGGACGGACTCCCCAAGACGCCGGAATGGGCGGCGGCCATCACCGGCATCCCGGCGGCGGCCATCGAGAGGCTGGCGCAGGAGTACGCCACTATCAAGCCGGCGGCGCTGATGACCGGGCTCGGGCCGGGGCGCTCGGCGCTCGGCGAGCAGTTCCACCGCGCCGCCGCCACCTTGGCCGCCATGACCGGCAATATCGGCATCCCCGGCGGCGAGCCGGCGGGCTTTGCCGCGACGCCGAACCTGGCCTTCCCCGCGGGCAAGAACCCCGTCGAGGCGGGTTTTTCCCAGCTCGGCGGCAGCCTGGACAGCAAGCTGAAATCGAAGATAAGGGTGCACACTACCAGGATCTGGGACGCCATCCTGGAAGGCCGGGCCGCGGGCTACCCCGCCGACTTCAAGCTGATGTATACGGTCGCCTCCAACTGTCTCAACCAGTTCCTCAACACCAACAAGGCCATCGCGGCGCTGGGAAAGCTGGAGTTCATCGCCGTCCAGGAGCAGGTCATGACGCCCACCGCCCGCTACGCCGATATCCTGCTGCCGGCTTGCACCCACCTGGAGCATGATGACCTCTACTGCCCGGTATACCCGGGCCTGAGCTACATCTACGCCCGCAAGACGGTCGAGCCGCTCGGGGAATCGAAATCGGACTATGAAATCGCCCTCTCCCTGGCCCGGCGCCTGAAGATAAACGCTTACGAGGACAAGACCGAGGCGGACTGGCTGCGGGCGTTGGTCAAGAGGTACGACGAGGCCCGCCGCGACCTCCCCGATTTCGATAGCTTCCGGGAGACCGGCGTGAACAAGGAGCCCCTCAAGAAGACCGTTATTCCGTTCGAAGACCAGGTACGGGACCCGGAGAATAATCCCTTCCCCACGCCTTCGGGCAAGATAGAGATATACTCGCGGCTCATCGCTGAGCTAAATGACCCCGCCATCCCGCCCATCCCGAAGTACCGGGAATCGTGGGAGGGCCGGAACGACCCCCTGGCGAAGGAGTTTCCTCTCCAGCTCATCACCACCCACGCCAAGCGGCGGGCGAACTCGGCCTTCGAGGGCATCACCTGGCTGGAGGAGCTCGACCCGCAGGGCGTCCTGATGAACCCGGCCGACGCCTCGCCCCGCGGCATCAGCCACGGCGACCGGGTGAGGGTCTTCAACCGGCGCGGCGAGACGTACACCATCGCCCGGGTGACCGAGCGCATCACGCCAGGGGTGGTGGACCTGAGCGAGGGGGCGGCCTTCACCCCGGACGAGCGGGGCATCGACCGGAACGGCTCGCCCAACCTGCTGACCCGGGACGAGCCCTCGCCGGGCGGGGCCTTCTCCTGCAACACCTGCCTCGTCCAGATAAGCAAGGCTTGAGCCGTCGCGCTTTCGGCTCGCTTTTGGCCGCCTCGCAAGGCTGAATTTGCGCAGGCTCGGCGTCTCTTGTTACTATATAGATATAGGCAATGAGAGTTCTTGTCGTTGATGACGACCCCCAGATGGTCAGTCTCCTGAAGCGCGGTCTGTCGTACGAAGGCTATACCGTGGACACCGCCGGGGAGGGTGTTGAAGCCCTGGCCAAGGCCCGGGAGCGGGAGCCGGACCTGGTCATACTGGATATCATGATGCCCGGACTCGACGGCATCGAGGTCAGCAAGCGGCTCCGGCAGGCCAGCGAGGTGCCCATCATCATGCTGACCGCCCGCGGCATGGTAAGCGACCGGGTGGCGGGGCTGGACAGCGGAGCGGATGACTACCTGGTCAAACCCTTCTCCCTCGACGAGCTGCTGGCCCGGATGAGGGCCCTGCTGCGCCGGCGCCAGCCGAAGGACGGCGAGGTGCTGCTGTTCAGCGATGTCTCCCTGAACACCGCCACCCGCGAGGTCAGGCGAGGCAACCGGAATATCGAGCTTACCGCCCAGGAGTTCGACCTGCTCGAGCTTTTCCTGCGCCATCCCAGGCAGGTGCTTACCCGCGATACCATCTACCAGAAGGTCTGGGGATATGATTTCGAGGGCGAATCGAACGTCATCGAGGTCTACGTCCGCTACCTCCGCGCCAAGCTGGAGACTGACGGCAGGCCGCGCCTGTTACACACCATGCGCGGCGTGGGCTATGTCCTGAGGGAGTAGCGTGTCCATTCGCTGGCGGCTGACAGCCTGGTTCTCGCTCATCCTCTTTATCATCCTGCTGATTTCCGGCGTAGTCCTCTTTACGCTGCTGCAAAACTCGCTGTATACCGAGGTCGACGCCAATCTGAAGCTGTACTCGGCCTGGGTGCACGGTACCCTTAACGCCCAAACGGCGCAGGAGCATCTCGACTACAATGTCATCCATTCCAACCTGCCGCCCATCAACGAGTTCGCTTCACCGGGCATCTACATCGAGCTGGTGGACAAGCACGGCCGGGCGGTGGTCAAATCTGACAACATGGGCGACCACGAGCTGCCCATCGACCTGTCCCTGCTCCAGCGGGGATTCAACGGCGAAGTCAGCATCGAAACGGTGTCGGCCGGGCAGGGCGCCAGCGTCCGGATGATGGTCTCGCCCATGTACCTGCCGGAGGAGACCCTGGTCCTCGAGGTGGCGCAGTCCCTGCAGCCCCTCGACGCCGCCATGAACAAGGTCGCCTGGGCGCTCCTGGCGAGCATGGCCGTGGCGCTGTGCCTCACGGCTGTCTCCGGGGCGATACTGGTGCGCCGGGCGCTCGCGCCGGTCGAGCGCATCACCGGCATCGTCAGGAGCCTGGAAGCCGGGACGGACCTGAGCAAGCGGGTCGGGTACGCCGGGCCCGCGGACGAGATCGGCCGCCTGGCGACTACTTTCGACGACATGCTGGCGCGCCTGGACAAGGTCTTCAAATCGCAAAAGGGCTTCGTGGCGGATGCCTCCCATGAGCTCCGCAGCCCGCTGGCCGTCATCCAGGGCAACCTGGACCTCCTGAAACGCCCGCTGCCCGAGCCGGAACGCCGCGAATCGCTCCAGGCCGTCGAAGCCGAGTCGGCCCGGATGGCCCGGATAGTCAATGACCTCCTGCTGCTGGCGGAGCTTGAGTCCGGCAAGATCGAGCGTAAAGGGCCGGTTTCGTTGAAGGCGGTGCTGCTGGACGAGTTCCGCCGCGCCAGCCAGATCGCAGGCGGGGTTGATGTCAGGCTGGGGCGGCAGGAAGAGCTGGCGATTTCCGCCGATATCGACCTGCTGCGGCGCATGTACGGCAACCTGGTGGACAACGCCGTCAAGTACACGCCTGAAGGCGGCGCCGTCGTCCTTTCGGCGTACCGGGACAAAGATGCCGCCTGCCTCGAGGTGAGCGACAGCGGCCCCGGCATCGCTCCGGAGCACCTGCCGCACCTGTTCGACCGGTTTTACCGCGTGGACAAAGCCCACTCGCGGGGCCGGGGCGGCACCGGGCTGGGCCTGTCCATTGTAAAAAGCATCGCCGAGCAGTACGGCGGCCGTGTCGAAGTCGCCAGCGAGCCGGGCCAGGGCAGCACCTTCACCATACGCTTCAATATCTAATCTGGTTTTAATCTGATGTTAACCCGCCCCTAAGCAACCGGTGCCAAGATAGACTGGTGGTGTCGTTTCTGGTCAGGCACAAAAAAATCGTCATCCTCTCGTCTTCGCTGGTGTTTTTGTTTGCGGCGTCTTTCCTCTTCGCCCGCGCGTTCCTCTTCGACACCGAAAAGCACCCCGACGTATCCCTGACCGCCGATATCGGCCTGGTCTATATCTCGGTGTCCCCGCATATCGCGGTGTGCTATTCGCTCGACGTGGAGTACGGCGCGCTGGTCACCGCCGTGACCCCCGGCGGGCTGGCGGACCTCGCGGGCATCGAGCCGGGGGATGTCATCCTGAGCTTTAACGGGGTAGCCGTGGGCAGCGACCCCCCCCTGTTCGGCGTTATCAGCTCGTGTAATCCCGGCAACCTCATCTCCATCGAGGTGCTCCGGGGGGAATCCCGGCAAAGGATCGAGTTCGTACACCTGGCAAACTGAAAAACCCTGCTCCCGGTTCTGGCGACCTCTATCCTGAAATTCTAATGGGAAACTAAGGCTTCCTTAATTACCGGTTAATCTCGGTTGTTTACGCTGGTACCAGAAACTGAGATGATTAAACCAACCGAATTTTTCTGGACAAGCCGGTGCCCTCGCTGCGGCGGCAACACTTATGTCGACCGTGACCAGTACGGGTGGTTCCGGGAATGCCTCCAGTGCGGTTATCTCGAGAACCGTATCGCCGAGCTGGCGGGGGCGGTTAACAGAGACCGCTTAAGGAGCTAGCGAGGCAGGCGGCGCGGCGAAGCCTCCGCGGGGTAACCCGCTTGATATAGACGGCTTCAGCAGGCAGCCCGGATGGATGAAGGGTTTAAGGTGTAGCAATTACACCGGGTGAGGTGTCCGGGCTGCCCTGCTGAGGACCCTCGTTCTAGCCCGCCGGGACGCCGGGGCTTGTTTTTCCGGCGGCTTCCTCGATTTCGGGCCGGCGCAGCCGGTTGTCCACAAAACTTACCGACAGCAGCAGCACGCCGGCCAGGAGCAGGGCCCCCAGGTCAAGGTATTTTACGGCCAGGAACTTGCTGGCCAGGCCCAGCCCGCCCCCACCAATCAACGCGGCCAGCGCCCCGAGCGAGGTCACCTTCAGGCGCTCTTTGAAAAATCCGGCCAGCACCGGCAGGATGACGCCGGCGGTGTAGATGGTGTAGGCGAACATCAGGGCGCTCACAATCCCGTTCAGCAGCAAGGCCACGATAAGCCCGGCGGTTCCGATGAGCGCCACCGCCCAGCGGGAATGGGCCACCAGCTTCTCCCGGCGCTCCTGGCGGGAGCCGAACACGTCCACCATCAGGATCGTGCTGGCGCTGAGCATGGTGGTATCGGCGGAAGACATGACGGCGGCAAGCAGGGCCGCCAGTATAAGGCCGCCGAGCAGCGGCGAGAACACCTCTTTGATGGCCGCGGGGAAGGCCTGCTCCGGCGCGATGGTGGGAAAGAGCACGGCGCTGCCCATACCGATAACCACGATAGCCAGGGCGGCGGGTACCAGCAGGAGTGCCGTAAGCAGCGCCGATTTCCTGGCGACTTTATGGTCCTTGGCGCAGAAGAGACGGGAATACATATCAGGCCCGACAAGATAGGTAAGGCCCACCAGGAACAACATGCTCGTCAGGTCGAGCCAGCCGAATTGCGCGCTGACCGGGAAAGCGAACCTGTCCGCCGGCAGGGCGGTTGTCAGGCCGCCCCACCCGCCGACCCGTACCAGAACCATGACGGCGCCGGCGAAGACCCCGCCGAAAAGGACTGCCGCCTGGACGAAATCCGTCCGGATGACGGAATGCTGCCCGCCGATAGCGGTATAGGCGGTGGTTACCAGGGCTATCACGACCATCCACAGCACCGGATCGCCGATACCCAGCACGGACATTATCTTGCCGGCGGCCAGCATCTGTGCGGCGACGATACCTATCCACGCAACGACGATGAGGACCGAGGCCGCCAGCGCCACGCGCCGGTCATACTGTTTCTCGATGATTTCCGGCAGCGTGTACACGGCGAAATCCCTTACCTTCTTCGCCAGGAACAGGCCCAGGAACACCAGGCCCACCGTGCCGACCAGCACCCACCAGCCCCCAGTAAGCCCCTGCCGGTAGCCCAGCCCGGTCATGCCCAGGGTTGCCGAGGCGCCCAGGATCGTCGCCAGCAGCGAGCCGGTAATCAGCAGCGACGAGCCGCGCCGGCCGGCCACGAAGAAGCTGTCCGCCCCCCGGGCGTGCCGCCGGCTCATCAGCCCCACCAGGACCACACCCGCCAGGTAGATGACGATAATGGTTAGCTGCAGCATCGACCGCGTCCTTTAAACAAAATTCTCCCCCTGGTGCTATTTCGTTCCTGAGAGGGTCATCTGGAGCCGGCCGGTCAGCCCGGCCGCTCGTTAGCCACGACGGCGATGGAAATCTTGTTCCCGCACTTGGAGCAGGTAACGCTGAGGATGATGGGCTGTTTCATGATGCGCTCGGCGACCGCGGTCACGATGGAGTCGATGTTGTCCAGGCGCTGGTCGAAAAGCTCGAGCCTTTTCTCGATCTTCTGGAGTGATTCGGACGGCGGCTGGCTTTTCTCGTTTTCTTTCTTTGCCAAAATCAACCTCAGGCTTTAGCCCCCATTATATGTCCGGTGCGCGGCGATGTCAAAGCCTGTACCGGGGGCTATTTCACCAAGGAAGCGTGAGGCGAAACCCGCGGCAACTCCCGGCCGGCGCGCCTGCCGGCTTTCGCCGGGATGCCTCGCGACGCGGGTTGCTGCCTGAGTCAGGGGGCCTTGTAGCCGCGCTCGATGGCCTGCCTGTCGAGGCCCAGGGTATAAAAGCGCTCGAGCGCCACCGGCGTTCCCGTACCGGCCTGGCGGAGGTCGATGGCTTTGATATAATGCCGGCAACTGTCGCAGAGGTAGACCCGGTAACGCCCGCTGTCATCGGTCAGGAACGAGAGAACGCCCTGTTCCTGGGTACCGCAGGCGGGGCACTGGAGCCGCTGGTACAGCCAGCCGGTGTCGCAACGCGAACACAGGAGCCACCGGGCGCCTTTTTCCTGGTCCAGGTAAGCCAGGTCGGGCAGGCCGCCGCAGACGGGGCAGTAGCTGCGGCGCCATGACTCCTGGGGAAAGCTGAGAGCCCTGGCCCGGCTGGTGATAAAGGGGCGCAGCGTCGAATGGAGCACCGACCGCGCCAGGCTCCCGGCGGGTTCAGTGGCTTCACCCGGCCCGCCGCAGACCCTGACGGGGGTCTCCGGGAACTCCGGCTCGGGCTGGGCCATGTCGATATCGAAAAGGTCGGCGTAAGCGGCGTAGATGGTTGATACCTGCTTGAAGGCCCGGCGAAGCTCATCGAGGTACGGGGTAACGTCTTCGCCGGTGAGCAGGGGGACGCCCTCCTCGAGCTGCCGCAGGATGTCCTCGCGGCTTTTCTCCACCGGAGGCCGCGAGGACATCCTCTCTTCAACTTGCTCTTGCGCTTCCAGGAGCTCCCGGTAGAATTTCAACAGCCGGGGCAGTTCCCCTTCCTTCTGCGCCTGCTCGTTAAGGCGCTGTATCAGTCTCCGCGTGTCTGTCAACTTACCCTGACCTTACCCTCTCTCTTGGTCTTATGGCGGCTGATTTCTTCGTACCAGCGGGCGTGATGCGAGCGCGCGTACTCAACCGACACCCCGCGCCCGGCCATGGAGTTCCACGACTCGGCCATCAGCGGGTGGAACGCCGAGAGGTAGACATGGACGAAGAACATGGCGCCGGTGGCGATGAAAGCCACATCGTGGGCGAAGACGGCCCACTGCAGGGCCGCCGCCGGGGCGGTGGTCTTGAAGACCCACATCACGAGGCCGGTCACAATGAACAGTATACTGAAAATGATGACCATGAACCACCAGAGCTTCTGGCCGGAGTTCATGTGTCCCTGCGGGGGCATGGCCTTCTCGTCGCCGAGGAAATAGTACCGGGGGGCGGCCTGAAGCCAGCCGAGGTCCTCGGCGCCCCAGGTAAAAGCCTCTTTCATGGAGCGTAACACCGTCCCCGGTCGCAGGACGAGGTACAGGACGGGCGCCGCGATGAACAGGACGGCCGCCGCCCGGTGGATGACCCGCGTCCAGCTCCCCTGCGCCAGGAAGGCCAGCGGCGGGACGAAGAGCACCAGCCCGGTCAGGAACAGCAGCACGAAGGCGCCGCCGTGCACCCAGTGCAGTACCCGGGTCGGCGTGCGATATCTCTCTACAATCTCCATCGTCTTACTCCTCCTTTTTGGCGTTGGCCCGGGCGACCACGTAGTTCAGACCCAGGCCGACCAGCGTGAGACCGCCCACCCCCCAGCCCAGGGGCTGTATCACGTCCTTCCAGGCGATAGACGCCGGCGGCACCACCGGGTTGAGCGGCATCCCGTAGAAATCCGGCGATTCGTCGAGGACGTACAACACGTGCAGGCCGGAGAGCTCTTTATCTCCGTAGAGATAGGCGTTGTTGTAACCCTTTGCCTGCAAGGCCTGTACCCGCTTTCGTCCTTCCGCGGCGAGCTGCTCGCGGTCGCCGTAGGCCAGGGCCCGGGGCGGGCAGGCCTTGACGCAGGCCGGCTCATAGCCGGCAGCGAGGCGGTCCAGGCCGTTAGAGGTACACAGGGTGCACTTGTCCATGACGGCGACGCCGGTCAGGGCGTTCCGGGTGAAACGCGGCACCTGGAAAGGGCAGGCGTCAATGCAGTACTGGCAGCCGCTGCACATGCTCCGGTCGTAGGTGATGAAGCCGAGCTCATGGCGGCTCAGGGCTTTGGTCGGGCAGACCTTGACGCAGGCGGCGTCAGTGCAGTGCAGGCAGGCCCGGCGGTTGAAGAGGAAACGCACCTTGCCGTTCCGTTCTATCTCCCGGAACTCCATCTTGAGCCAGGTCCGGGGGGAGAGGTCGGCGGGGTTCTCGTAGCTGCCCCGGTTGGTGGTCTTCTCCCCCTCGCCCTCGTCGTTCATGTTCCACTGCTTGCAGGCCGCCTGGCAGCCCCGGCAGGCGGTGCACCTGGCGGCGTCGTACAATATCGCTTTATCTGCCATTATCTCCTCCGCTAGGCCTTGCTGACGTTGACCAGGAAGGCCTTGTATTCCGGAATCATGGTATTGGCGTCGCCCACGTGGGGTGTCAGCACGTTGGCGCTGTCGCCAGTAGACGAGCCGATATAGCCCCAGTGCCACACCAGGCCGACCTGGTGAATCCTGGTGCCGTTAAGCTGGAAAGGCTTGAAGCGCTTGGTAACGACGGCCACCATGGTCACCTGGCCGCGGGCCGATTCGATTTTAACCTTGCCGCCGTTGGCGATGCCCTTCTCGGCGGCCAGCTCTTCGCTCATTTCCACGAAGGGCTCGGGCATCATCTCGTTGAGCCAGGACAGGTTCCGGGTCATGGCGCCGCTCTGCCAGTGCTCGCAGACGCGGTAGGTGGTAGCCACGATGGGGAAGCGGTCGGCCTTGCCCTGCTCTTCCGGCCGCCATATCTTGAAAGCCGGGTTGTTCTGCTGCTGCGATACTGGGTTGGCGATGGGGGATTCCCACGGCTCGTAGTGCTCCGGCAGCGGGCCGTCGGCAAGGGTGCTCGGCCCGAAGAGACGGGACAGCCCATCGGCGACCATGATAAAGGGATAGTGACCGCCCTGGTTCATCGGCTTGCCGCCGCCGTCGGGCACGTCGCCGATCCATTTATCGTCCTTCCACATGATGGCCGGGTGCTCTTTATCAAAGGGCTGCCCGTCCAGGTCGACCGAGGCCCGGTTGTAGATGATGCGCCGGTTGACCGGCCAGCACCACGCCCAGCCGGGGAACATGCCGACGTTGAAGGCGTCCGGGGTAAGGCTGCGGCGGCTGGCGCGGTTGCCGGGGATGGGGGCGTTCGGGTCCTTGTCCGGCTCGACGTAGCTGTTGCAGTAGAGCCAGTTGCCCGAGGTGGTCGTGCCGTCATTCTTGAGATCGGCGAAGCTGTTCATCAGCTTGCCGGTAGTCAGGTCGTAGCCGTTGATTTCCTTGGCGATGAGGCGGGCGTCGGAAGGGTCGCCGTACTCCCAGGTGAGCCTGGTAATGGCGTCGGCGTTAGGGCCGCCTTCGCTGGCGTAGAGCTCTTTCAGCTTGAGGATAATCCTGGTCATCATCCAGTGGTCTTCCTCGGCGTGGCCGGGGGCGTCGGCGCAGTTGTAGCGCCACTGCATCCAGCGCCCGCTGTTGGTGACGCTGCCCTCCTTCTCAAAGGAGTTCCTGGCGGGCAGCAGGAAGACCTCGGTATTTATCCCGGCCGGGTCGACGAGGGGGCGTTTCCAGAAGGCCGCCGTCTCGGTCTCCCACATATCGGAGGCGACCATCCATTCCAGCTTATCGAGGGCCTGTCGCTCCCGGTTGGCGTTGGGGCCGCCCACCGCCGGGTTCTGCCCCCAGACCATGAGCCCCTTGATGGTGCCGGCGGCCATGGCCTCAAACAGGGCGATGTGCGAGTAGTTCTTCCCGGTTTCGATCTTGGGCAGCATGTCGAAGGCAAACTGGTTCTCCCTGGTGGCGGCATCGCCGTACCAGGCTTTCAGCAGGCTGACGATGTACTTGGGCGTGTTCTTCCACCAGTTCAGGCTCAAGGGATCGCTGGAGACCGGCGTCGTCCGCGCGAGGTATTTCTCCAGGGTGGTATCGCCGTCGGTAAAGACCTTGAGGTAGCCGGGCAGGATGTGGAAGAGCAGGGCGTGGTCGGTCGAGCCCTGGACATTGGACTCGCCGCGCATGGCGTTGATGCCGCCGCCGGTAACCCCGATGTTGCCCAGCAGCATCTGCATTATCGAATAAGACCGGATGTTCTGGGCGCCGTAGGTGTGCTGGGTGGTGCCCATGGCGTAGAGTATCGTCCCGGCTTTACCTGTCTGGCCGGTGGCGGCGTAGGTGCGGCAGACCTCCAGGAAGTTATCGGCCGGCGTGCCGCAGACCCGGTTGACCATATCCGGGGTATAGCGGGCGACGTGTTTCTTGAGGATCTGGAAGACGCAGTTCGGGTCTTTCAGGGTCCGGTCCCGCCTGGGAACGCCCTTGTCGTCGACCTGGAACTGCCAGGTAGCGTTGCTGTACTTGCGCTTGGCGCCATCGGTCTCGTTGAGGCCGCCGGCGTACCCGGAGAAGAGCCCGTCGAGCTCGGTGGGGCCCTTATACTGGGGATTGACCAGGTAGGCGGCGTTGGTGTACTCGTTGATGTAGGTCATGTTATAGCTGCCGGGGTTGCGCTCGATGTCCTCGATGATGTAGCGTATCATGCCGTTGATGAAAGCGATATCGGTGCCCGACCTTATCGGGGCGTAGATATCGGCCCTGGCTGACGTCCTGGTGAAGCGCGGGTCTACGCTGATCAGTTTGCCGCCCTTTTCTTTGGCGGCGGTGATCCAGCCGAAGGCCGCGGGGTGGTTCTCCGCCGGGTTGGCCCCTATGGCCAGTACGCAGTCGCTGTTACCGATGTCGTTCCAGTGGTTGGTCATGGCGCCGCGCCCGAAACTCTCCGCCAGACTGGCGACGGTGGGGGAATGTCATATCCGGGCGTGGTGCTCGAGATAGACCAGGCCGAGCGCCCGGGCCATCTTGGACAGGGTATAGCATTCCTCGTTGTCCAGGGCCGAGCCGCCCAGGTTGGCGATGGTCTCGCAGCGATTGACGGTGACGCCCTTGCCGTCCTTCTGGATGAAGGCGCTGTCCCGGGTGTGCTTGATGCGTTTGGCGATCTCATCGATCGCCCAGTCCCAGCTCTTCTCTTCCCAGTCGGTGCCGCCGGGGCGGCGGTAGAGGACCTTGCTGAGGCGCCGCGGGTTCGAGGCGTCAAGCTGGCGCATGGACTGCCCCTTGGCGCAGCCGGCGCCCAAATTGATGGGATGCTCGGGGTCGCCCTCGATGTTGACGACCTTGCCGTCCTGGGTAGCGACGATGAAACCGCAACCTGAACCATCGTAGGGACAGATCGTGGTCTTTTCGCCCAGTTGTTTCTTCAGGGGCAGGCGCGGGGACGCCGCCAGAACCTTTTCCGGTAACGCTCCCAGTAGGAAAACGCCACCCGCTCCGGCTCCCGAGGCTTTAAGGAAATCTCTTCGGCTTAGTTCCATTCCTCCTCCTTCGGTCGGTTCTATTAAGTTGTCACAGCCGCTGTTGCTACTTTCTTTGCTTTTTACCCCCTATAAAAAAGGGGAAGCCTTGACAGCTTCCCCTGGCATCGGAACCCCTTGCATTCACAGCGCTCCCATTATAAACGTCGCTCGTAGTCTTGTCAATCCGGCGGCGCGGGACGCGGCACCCTGTTTTTTTCCCGCTTTTACCGCCGGCCCCGTGCCCTATCCGGCTGGCCGGGACTTCCGGCGGGGGCAGCACCCGCTACCCGCCTGAATTTACACCGGTTATCCGTTATGTTACAATCTATGCTAAAATTGAAGGGTTAAAAATAAAGTGAGGTTTGTATTAATTGGAGAAGTCTAGCAAGACAGAGA
>JACPQH010000090.1 GCA_016190585.1 Chloroflexota bacterium
AGCAGGCGCCCGCACTAGACCACTATGCGATCCCTCCAAAAAGACCAATAATACTGTAACATAATAGTCACGTTTCCTCAAATGATGTTAGAGGTAAAACAGCCTAATTTCAATCCATAGTCCAGCCTAATCCTAAGCCTGCTTCTCAGCCTACGGGACAACCTGGAAGGCCTTTGATTAACTGGGCTAATAACACCATGCTACAGAATAAACAGGCCGAAGAAAAAGCCTGGATTCCGAACGCGGTGGTAGGGGCTTATTTGTCAGGGGATTGGGTTAGGATCTGAAGGACTGCTCAAATCTGGCTATGCGTAAAAGAGTGTTAAGAACTTGACCTCCTGCCATTTTTCCTTTAAAGTTATTTCGGTCAGGTCTTTGACCATGACCATGGGCGTACCTCCTTTCTTTATGTAGCATTATCGAAAGGATACGCCCTTTTCTTTACGCCGAAAAGAATTTACACAAGATAGGGGTAAACTAACGGATGAACGCTTGTTGACTTCTACTTAACAGCGAATTATGCTTATAAACGCATGGGTAGTATATTACTGAACTTCCGATTATGGTGTTGACGGGAGGGAAGAACAGGGGAGGAGTCGTGAAAGATGAAGAAAATAGCCGTGGCTGTCTTACCTGCGCTGATACTGCTTTTTTCTACACACGTCTTTGCTACTGCGGTTTATGCTTCTAGCAGCGTGATGGGAGACCCCGTGGGGGACGCGGCACCTGGCTACCAGGATATCGTCCGAGCTAAAGTGACTGAGCAGAGGGGTAGGGGAACTCTGTTCTTGTCTATGGAGGTCGCCAGTCTGATACCCTTGCAACCTGCTGAAAACGCTCTCTACTGGAGTTGGCATCTGGACACCGACCCAAACAGCGCGCCTTATGATTGGGCTGCAGATTACGTAGTCCATGTTCACTGGGATGGTACCGCTTTTACTGCGTTTCTGTTTGACAGGAGGACAACCATCACTACTTACGTGCCGTTCAGTATTGATGGAGCGTCAGTCAAAGTATCTGTGGACCTTCCCTTGATTGGTGATCCCTCGAGCTTCGATTGGATTGCCGCCACCAAGGTTCTGCCTGGAACACCGGATTCCGCTCCGGACAGTGGGTGGACCGACTGGGGCCACTAGACGGACGGGTGCTACCCGGGAACCGCTGCAAACTTTCGTCACAGCTGAACCGCCACCCTCATGGCCTTGGCACAGTGACGTAGCTGATATCTGAAAATCCGATGGGTGTAGTACGCTGGAATAATAATCCACTATATCGGGCAACAGTATTGGCGTCAACTCGATTTCAAAGCCTGTCTTCCGTAGAGTAACATTCAGTGTTTGGGACGCTGTATCACCTGTTAGATTGTTGCCTTGAGAAAGCAATCGGGATATTTACTCTTTCGCGTGTGGATGAACGTGCAAGTTGAAAGTTACAATCCGGTACTACCCACACCTTCCTCTGTGTCGCATCCTCATTTCAAGATGGCCAAGAACTTGTATGTAATTTGCTGTCACGGGTTGCGTAAGCCCCAAAGAACGCTGGGGCCACAAAGCGCAATCATGGTCAGAAGCAGGAGTAGACTTGCTCCCAATCCTATGGCGCCAAAGACTATGCCGGGGAGCTTGAGCAACTTTGCCATGGGCCTCCTTCCCAGTAGCAGTGCAGTCAGTCCCAGCAGTATTCCAAGAACAAGTGCGAGCACCGTCTGACGGTGTTAGGCGACGCGAGCCGGGTTACTAAATGGGCCTCCCGGGCTCGTCAAAGCCAAAGAATACCGCCAAGGGAAAGGCAAGGCTTGCGAGCCCCAGTCCTATAGCTAGAAGTCCTGGCAGAATGATGTTCCCCTTTTTTGCAGGCTCTTTCTGTTTCTGCAATTGACCTCCTCTCCGTCAATCGTTCGGGAACTGCCCACCAAGGCAAACCACAAGGTATTTTAATTACCTTAAATCAGCCTAGCCAACTTTCTTTTGTCGGTTTTCCTTTTCTCCAGATAGCCCAGCGTAGTACCGATGCCGCCTCCCCCCATGATACCCCAGATTGCCATCATTAAAGCTGACCAGAGAACCTCACCACTGCTTAAATTCCAAGTATTGAATATAGCAAAAACAAATCCGATGATGCCAGTAAGCACCAGGGGCCCGACCCTCTTCCAGTCTTTAAGAGCCAGACCCAAAGATACTCCTATAATGCCAGCTAGGAGACTGAACATAAGGTTAGGGGAATAAGAGCCAATTCCAAAACCAATCGCGCCACCCATCCCTGAAATAACTGCTCTTCTCCAGTCCTTTAAGGCTAGCCCAAGTGATGCCCCACCGACAGCACCCATGACAATGAACCCAAAATATGGCTGACCGATGCTAGGCCAAATAGCACCACCGATAGCCCCGCCAAGGCTGAATCCGATGGCTCCCCATAGTGCAAAGGCTAGAATGCCTCTTCTCTTTGTTTTCTCTTTCTGTTCCTGCATCTTCGCTCCATGTCATAACAAATTTAAGCCAAGTGATGTGCTAAGTCAATTTTCTTATTTCGATGGCTGACAACGGCCGCAAGAGATATCGATTGCGATTAACCAAAACGGATATTCCCAGACAACGTGATTTGTTAGCTAAATATTTCAAACAAGCTTACGAACGAGCAAATCCAGAGTCCAGTTGAATCATGTACTGTGCATGGCGCCGCGTTTACTAATTACCTAGAGTTGGTAGGCCTATTTTGTCCTCAAGCGTTTTAGCCCTTATCCCCGGTTTGATAGCCGTGCCGGGTTATGCTATCATGCCCACGATGCAGATAAGCGTCCTGGTTGACCCCGGAGCCGAGTGCTGCCCGCCGGCGGACTGGCTGAGGCAGACCGTCCGCGACACCCTCAGGGGGCTGGGCGCCAGCGATAACCTGGAGATCGGCCTGGTCATCACCACCCAGGAGGAAATCCGGAAGCTCAACCGGCGCTACCGGAAAAAAGACCGCCCCACCGACGTGCTGGCCTTCTTTATGACCGAGGAAGCCCCCACCCCCGACCACGCCTTCGTCACCGCGCCCGACGGCGTGCTCCATCTCGGCGAGGTGATTATCTCGTGCCCCCAGGCAGTCATCCAGGCCGGGGAACACGGCCATTCCCTGGAGAGGGAACTGGCGGTACTGATTATCCACGGCGTCCTGCATCTCGCCGGCTTCGACCACACCGGGCTGGCCATGAGGCGGGCGATGGAAAGCCGGGAAAAAGAGATACTAACCTATCTGGAGTCTAAAGGCCAGGTGGAAGCGGCGCGCTAGCCCCTCAGCGCCGCCCCGGCTATCTCCGCCAGGCTGCCGATGCCCTCTTTCTCCAGGAATTCCTGAATGCCCTTCAGGATGTCGAGCGGCGCTGCGGGCGAGCCGAAGATGGCCGTACCGACCTCGACGGCGCTGGCGCCGGCCATGATGAACTCCACGGCGTCGAAGCCGGTGCTGATGCCGCCGCAGCCGACGATGGGCACTTTGACCGCCCGGGCCGCCTGGTAGACCATCGCCAGGGACACCGGCTTGATGGCCGGGCCGGACAGCCCGCCGAACACGTTGCCGAGCAGCGGCCGCCTTTTATAGATATCGATGGCCATGCCCTTGAGCGTGTTGGTCAGTACCAGGGCGTCGGCCCCCGCCTCGACGACCGCCCGGGACACGCCCACGATATCGCCGGTGTTCGGGGTCAGCTTGACAAGCACAGGCAGCGAGGTCGCCTGCCTGACCGCCGCCGTCACCCGGGCGGCCATTACCGGGTCCGCGCCGAACTCCGCGCCGCCGGCGGCTACGTTGGGGCAACTGATGTTCACCTCGATGCCGGCCACGCCTTTGACCCCTTCCAGCCGGGCGGCCATCATGCCATAGTCTTCCACGGACTCGCCGGCGATATTGACCAGCACCGGCACGGTCCATCCCGCCCAGACCGGGGCCTTCTCCCGCACCAGGGCCTCGATGCCGATATTCTGAAGCCCGATGGAGTTCAGCATCCCCGAGGCCGTCTCGGCGAGTCGCGGCTGGGCGTTCCCTTCCCTCGGGCGGGGCGTCGTCCCCTTGCAGACGACCGCCCCCAGTTTCTGGATGTCGAAGATGTCGCAGTACTCCGTCCCGTAGCCGAAGGTGCCGGAGGCGGTTATCACCGGGTTGGCGAGCCGGAGTCCCGGCTGGCGGCCGGGGGCGAGCTGCACGGAAAGGTCGGGTGGCGTCATGGCTGTTTCCTGGCTGAAAGCTTATCAGATTGCGCCGGGTTAATCAATTGGCCGCTGCTGGGGCAGATGTCCTCCAGGCAGCACTCCGGGCACCGGGGGCGAGGGCGGCAGAGGTTCTTGCCCAGCTCGACCAGCAGGGCGTGGTACTCGTTGAAAAGCCGGGCGTCCGCCGGCAGGCTGTCCATAAACATTCTCTGGAAACCGGCGTAGTCTGCTTTGTCAGGACGCAGTCCCAGGCGCGCCATGATGCGGCGGGTATAGGCGTCGATGACGAACACCGGCTTGCCGCCGGCGTAGAGCAGGATGGAGTCGGCGGTCTCTTCCCCGACGCCATAAACGGCCAGCAGCCTCGGCCTGAGCTCCGACGTCTCCCCGGCGAAAAGCTTCTCCAGGCTGTCCTGGTAGCCTTCCCCCAGCCACCGAACGAACGCTTTGAGCTTGCGGGCCTTGCTGTTATGGTAGCCGCAGGCGTGTATCAGACGAGCCAGCTCCGGCTCGGGTATGGCGCGCAGCCTTTCCGGCGACAGCGCCCCGGCCCGTTTCAGGCTGCCTATGGCCTTCTCGACATTGATCCAGGCAGCCGACTGCGTCAGGATGGCGCCGACAATCACCTCGAAAGGGCTTTCCGCCGGCCACCAGCGCCGCGGCCCGAAGCGCGCGAACAGCCGCCGGTAGACCTCCCCCAGCCGGTCTTCTAGTGTGCCGCCGCCCATGCCGCCGCTCGGGCGCCCTCCAGGCAGTCGTGGGCTGGGATGAACGGTTTGATATCGATTACCGGGGTGCCGTCAATGGCGTCCAGGCCCCGGACCCTGATGATGTTATTATTTATGTCAACTATTCGGGCGGTGGTCAGACCCACCGGGTTAGGCCGGTTCGGGGAGCGGGTCGCCAGGAAACCGACCAGGGGCAGTCTCGGGTCGCCGCGCGGGTGCACCAGGGGGGCCAGGTCTGTTCTTTTGGCGCGGTCCATCCAGAAAAGCACCACGATATGCGAGAACCCGGCCAGCCCGGCCAGCGCCCCGGCAAGGTCGCCGTCCAGCACGATCTCCGAGGTTACCGCCTGCCAGTCGAACCCGGCGCGCTGCAACTCGGTGACCGGGCTTCTGACCGTTCCGATAGGCCGCAAGATAAAATCAGCCATTCTTTTTTCATACTAGCATAAGCCACAATGAGGGACAAAAGCGAAATTATTACTTTATCCTGGTTGCCGTCGGCTTACCTCACCCCCGAACCCCCTCCGTCCTGAAATATGGTTGCCGCACGGACATAGCATCACCACCGGGAATGGGTAGAACCGAGCGCGGTTTGACACCCGTTCCCTCAGGGTGATAGATTGAAAATGGACGGTACAAAAACCATAGTCCTGAATTCAACTTGTTCCGCCGGATTCTGAACCTCCTCTCGAAACGAAGTTCTTCATCAAATGGATATCGGTGTCTGCAAAATCCGTTTCCGGCTGCCGGAAAACGGCTCCCTCAAGGGCAAGCGCCAGGTCGTCAAATCAATCACCTCGCGGCTGCAGAACAAGTTCAATATCTCCGTGGCCGAGGTGGATGACAACGAGCTCTGGCAGCTGGCGACCATCGGCGTGTGCTGCGCCAGCAACGAAGGCCGCCACGCCAACCAGGTGCTCTCGAACGTGGTCGATTTCGTCAGCAACGGCCGGTTCGAAGCCGAGCTGCTCGACTACTCTATCGAAATAATCCACGTCTGACGGCGATGGACAGCGCTGCCTTCCTCCGCCACCTCCAGGACTCGCCGGAATACAAAGGCCAGATAGCCCATATCGAGCGCATCCCGGCCCGTCCGCCCGTGCTCGGCCAGCTCGATAGCCCCCTCGACCCGCGGCTGCGGGACGCCCTGGCCCGGAAGGGGATAGCCGCCCTGTACGCGCACCAGGCCGAGGCGGTCAACAAGGCCCGCCGGGGCCTGAATGTCATCGTGACGACCTCCAGCGCCAGCGGCAAAACTCTCTGTTATAACCTCGCCGCGCTGGAAAAGCTGCTGGCCGAGCCCCGCAGCCGCGCTCTTTACCTGTTCCCCACCCGCGCCCTGGCCCAGGACCAGCTCCGCAGCCTGCGCGAGATGTTCGGCCCGCTGTTCCCCCCGGAGCTGTTCGCCACCTTTGACGGCGATACCCCCCGCGGGGAGCGCGCCCTCATTAAGCGGCAGGCCAGGGTCATCCTGACCAACCCGGATATGCTGCACCTGGGTATACTGCCCAACCACCAGTCCTGGCCGGGCCTGTTCCGCCACCTGAAATACGTCGTGGTGGACGAGGCCCACAGCTACCGCGGGGTTTTCGGCTCGCACGTGGCCTGCATGCTGCGGCGCCTGCGCCGGGCATGCGCTTTGCACGGCTCGCGCCCCCAGTTCATCCTGGCCTCGGCGACCATCGCCAATCCGCGCCAGCACGCCGAGGCCCTGGTCAACCTGCCTTTCGAGGTAGTGGACAGCGACGGCTCGCCGCACGGCGCCAAGGACTTCGTCTTCTGGGACCCGCCGCTGGTGGATGCGGCGAAAAGCCTCCGCCGGAGCGCCAGCGGCGAGGCCACCGGCCTTTTCACCGAGCTGGTCAGCCGCTACATCCATACCCTGGCCTTCGCCCGCACCCGCCGCCTGACCGAGCTGATGTACATCTATGCCCGGCAGCGCCTGGAGGCGTCCGGGCTGGCGGGACGCATCAAGCCCTACCGCGCCGGCTATCTTGCGGAAGAGCGGCGCCGGATCGAGCGCGAGTTTTTTAACGGCGACCTGCTCGGCATGGTCTCGACCAACGCCCTGGAGCTCGGCATCGATAGCGGCGGCCTGGACGCCACCGTGCTCACCGGTTATCCCGGCAGCATCGCCAGCACCTGGCAGCAGGCCGGGCGCAGCGGCCGCGACATGGAAGAGTCGCTGAGCTTCCTGGTCGCCACCGACAGCCCGATCGACCAGTACCTCATGCGGCACCCGGAATTCTTCTTCGGCAAGGGTTACGAGTCGGCGCTGGTCAATCCGGGAAACCCATACATCCTCCGTGACCACCTGCTGTGCGCCGCCTGGGAGTACCCCCTGGATGGCAGTGATGCGGCGGTGTTCGGACCCGCCTTTACTCCACAAGTAAAGAAACTGGAAGAGCAGGGCAAGCTCAAGGAGCGCAAAGGCCGCTCTTTCCTAGCCCCGTCCCTGACCTACCCGGCCCAGGCCGTCAACCTCCGCTCCGCCTCCGGGGAAAGCTTCAACCTGGTGGACGCTTCGAGCGGTGCCCTGCTGGAGACCATCGAGGGCAGCGTGGCCTTCTTCCAGATACATCCCGGCGCCATCTACCTCCACCAGGGCGATGCCTACCTGGTGAGCAAGCTCGACCTGGTTAACAGCGCGGCCTATGCTGCCCCCACCACCGCCGCCTATTATACCCAGACCAGGGAGCTGACCGACCTCAAGGTACTTAAAGAAACCATTGCCCGGAAAGTGACCGGGGTTGATGTTTATCTGGGCGAGGTCGAGGTGACCACCATGGTCATCGGCTTCAAGAAGAAGGCCCAGTTCACCGATGAGGTCCTGGGCGAGGAGCCGCTCCACCTGCCGCCCCGGTCTTTCGCGACCGTGGCTTTATGGTTCGACCTGCCGCCGGCCGCGGAACGGCGCATCCTGGAGGCGGGGCTGGACTATGCCGGGGGCCTGCACGCCGCGGAACACGCCGCCATCGGCATATTGCCCCTGTTCGCTCTGTGCGACCGCAATGACATCGGCGGCGTTTCGACCCCGCTCCACCCGGATACCGGCCGGCCCCAGGTATTTATCTATGACGCTCACCCCGGCGGTATCGGCATCGCCGAGAAGGGGTTTGACATGATAAGCGAATTGTGGGAGGCTACTCTAAGGACAATCAATGAGTGCCCCTGCGAAGAAGGCTGCCCGAGCTGCATACAGTCGCCGAAGTGCGGCAACAACAACAAGCCCCTGGACAAAGCGGCCGCCCGCATCATCCTGGAAGAGCTTTTATCCGGCGCTCAGGCAAGGGAGGGGGTGAGCTAGATAGATATCAAGCAGGCCCTGCAGCGCACCCGCGAAAGCTGGTTCGGCCGGGCGATGAAGCTGTTCGACCGCGGCTCTGTCAGCGACGAGGTCTGGGAGGAGCTGGAAGAGCTGCTTATCGCCGCGGACGTCGGCGTGGGCACCACGCGCAAGCTCATCGAAGCGGTCAAACAGCAGGCGGCCACCGAGAAGCTGAAGGAAGGCCCGCAGGTGCGGGAAGCGCTCAAAAGGCAGATTGTCGGCCTGCTGTGCCCGGCGGCAGCCCTGGCAAACAACGCCGCCCCGCCCAGGGTCACTATGGTGGTGGGGGTCAACGGCAGCGGCACGACCACCTCCATCGCCAAGCTGGCCGGCGGCCTGAAGAAACGGGGCAAGAAGGTCATGCTGGCGGCAGCGGACACCTTCCGGGCGGCGGCCATCGACCAGCTCCGGCACTGGAGCCAGAAGGCCGGGGCTGATTTCATCGCTCACCAGCCGGGGGCCGATCCCGGGGCGGTCGTCTACGACGCTATCCAGGCGGCCCGGAGACGTGAGATTGATGAGCTTATCATCGATACCTCGGGCCGCCTCCAGACCAAGTACAACCTGATGGAAGAGCTGAAGAAGGTCTCCCGCGTGGCCGCCAAGCTGGACAGCGCCGCCCCGCACGAGGTCGTCCTTGTGCTCGACGCCACCACGGGCCAGAACGGGCTCAGCCAGGCGCGGCACTTCACCGAGGCGGTCGGCGTTACCGGCATCTTCCTCGCCAAGCTCGACGGTACGGCCAAGGGCGGCATCGTGCTCGCCATCTGCGACGAATTAAAAATACCCATCAAGTATATCGGCACCGGCGAGAAGCTGGAAGACATCGCCCTGTTCGACCCCAAAGCCTTCGTCGAGGCGCTATTGGCCTAGAT
>JACPQH010000010.1 GCA_016190585.1 Chloroflexota bacterium
GAATCCCTCCAGCTCCACCATTCTAAATCAACCTTATTAAGTATTTTATTTGTATGTATCTTTGTTTTGCGAGTGAGTGTTTGCCTTGTAACTTCCGTAACTTTTGTCCTCTTGACTATACCGGGATGTCAAAGTTGTAAACATTCTCTTTTTTACCGAGCGACTCATAAAGCCTGATGGCCGGCGTGTCTCCGTAGTCCGCCTGGACAATGATGACCCATGCCTTCCGCTCGCGGGCGATGCCTCTGAGTGCGTTGATAAGCCTGGTAGCCACGCCCCTCCGGCGGTGGCTTTTCTTCACCGCCAGGTCATAAATGTAAATCTCGCTCCGCTCTTGTTCAAATTTGTCTAATTCATAAGCTACCAGCCCGCCCACGGTTTCACGGCCGGCGAGCGCTACAAGCGCGA
The DNA here is from genome assembly GCA_016190585.1 of Chloroflexota bacterium. The sequence goes on from JACPQH010000010.1 coordinate 409, forward strand.
TGAAGTGTCTCTTTCCCAGCAGCGCCTGCAGATAGCCTTCACCCGGCACGGCGGCAAGATACGTTTGCGGCTCGCCAAACGCTTCGGCGAATACCACCAGCAGGTCTCGCAGCAGCCCGGTTTCTGAAGAAGAAACCTGTTTGTACGAATAGTCCATTTGACCGGTTACGGGCAACGAGTAAAGTATATCACAGTCGATAAGGTTGGAATGCGGCAGGCTAGGCCGCCGGGCTTTCGGGCACGGGGATGACGACGGTTATGGCGCTGCCCTTGCCCGGGCTGGACTGGATGGTCAGAGCGCCGCCGAGCAGTTTGGCGCGCTCCTGCATGGAGATAAGTCCCAGGTGGCCGGTGGCCGTCAGGTCTCCCGAGTCGGGCGTCAGGCTGAAACCGATGCCGTCGTCGAGCACCTCGAGCCTGGCTTCACGGCTGGTAAAGGTTACCGTCAAGGCCACACGGCTGGCCGCCGCGTGCTGCTCGACGTTCCATAGCGCTTCCTGCGCGATGCGAAACAGGCTAAGCTCGACGTCCGATGGCAGTCGTCTTTCTTCCCCGGTGATGGCGAACTTGGCGGCCATCCCGGTGCGTTCCGCGAAATCGGCCAGCAGCCGGCGCGTCGATGTCACCAGACCCAGGTCATCCAGGGCGGGCGGGCGGAGAATGCGGGTAAAGTCTCGAAGCTCGTCAACGATGCCCCCGGCCAGTCGCCTGGCTTCCTGGATATTGTCCCGCACCGGCGGCGGTAAAGAACCACCGGCATCCGATGCGCTGTCCAGGCGGCGGTAGAGCAGCACCAGGGACTGGATGGTCTGGTCGTGCAGCTCGCGCGCGATGCGCTGGCGCTCCTCCTCCTGGGCGCGTATCACATGCGCGGTGTAGGCCCGGAGTCCCGTCTGGCGCTCATGCTCCCGGGTGACATCCCGGAACAGCACCTCGGTAACGAAGTTGCCTTGCCCGTCGCTCAGCTCGTTGGTCATCGGCTCCAGGTAGAGTTCGGCGCCGTCGGGCGTTTTCACTTTAATCGGTTCGCCTTGCCAGCCGGCGACACCGGCGCCCGGGATCTTGCGGGCGTTCTCGGCGCCGAGCAGGGTCGTTACCGAGAGGCTTTCCAGGGTCGACTTGGCCATGCCGAAGAGGACAGTGGCCGTGGGATTGGCTTCCAGGATTATCCCCCGGGCGTCCAGAACGAGAATCGCGATAGGGCTGGACTCGAAGAGGCTGCGGTACCTCATCCGGGAGGTTTTCAGCTCGCTGGCGGCAAATTCCGCCTGCTGGCGGGCGCTTTTGACCCGGTCAACCTCCCGTCCGATGAAGAAAGCGACGATGAGCATGATAAATATCTGGAAGACCTCGCCCAGCCTTTCGGCGCCGTGATGCCAGATAATCACGTTCGGCATCGACAGGATTGCGGCCCAGAGCGCCGTGACCAGCGCCGCCGGCAGCCCGAACGTCAGGGCGGCATAGACCACCGGCACCAGGAAGAAGCCGGTCGGCAGGATAAACGGTAGGGCGACTTTTTGAAACGGGTCCACGGTCTCGACGATGCCGTGAAGGCCGGCGATGAAGATGACGAGCCCCTGTATCATCCAGAAGTGCCAGTTCTCGAACTGGGGGGAAACCTGTCCGGCAAGCCGTCCGGCCTGCGCCAGCCAGTCCCGTACCCTGAGCCCGGCGGTAGTGTGGGCGGCGGCGATGGCGACCGGCAGCCGGCTCATCTGGTGTCTTCCTCTTCCAGGGCGACGAGATGCTGGGACAGCGCCGCGAGCACCGCCTCGACCCGCGAGGAGACGCCGAGCTTGCTGAAAATGCTGTTCAGGTGGCCCTCTACCGTGCGGTCGCTGATGTTGAGCTTCTCGGCGATGGCCTTGTTCCGCAGGCCCCTGGCGGCCAGCGTGATGACCTCCTGCTCCCGGGGACTGAGCTGCTCGGTCAGCTTCCGGTCAGTCAGCACCCTGGTGCGCGCCCAGAGACGGGCGACTTTCGCGGAGATCTCGGGATGAAGCACTATCTCCCCGGCGCTCACCCGGCGTACGGCGTCCACCAGCTCGTCGGCTTTGGCGGTCTTCAAGAGATAGCCGAGGGCGCCGGCTTCCATGAGCGCCAGGATGTAGTCGTCATCATCGTAGGCCGTCAGCACCAGGGCCTTGGTGCCGGGGGCGCGTTCCCGGAGGCTCCGGATAACCTCAATGCCGTTCTGCCTGGGCATGCGAATATCCACTATCAGGATATCCGGCTGAAGGCGTTCCACGAGCTCGATAGCCTGGAGACCGTCTTCCGCCTCGCCGACGATGCTGAGGTCGGGCTGCTGGCCCAGGATGCGGCGCATTTCATCGCGCATCAGCCAGTGATCGTCCGCTAAAACGATGCGTATCGCTGTCATTTATCTTTAAAACGTCAGGTGACGCCCGTAAAGGGGGCCTGGCAGGTGTTTTCCCCTACCTCAAAACAGGGGATCGTACCTGGATAAAAGAAGCGATTTTTCAGATGCCCCGACCCCTCCGCACTCCATACAATTCAAGTATAGTCCAATCTGGCGCAGGTCTACAACACGGGGAGACAGTCAGGGGAGGTCCAAGATGCGGAAACAGAATGTACGAGTGGTTCTTGCTTCGGAGCACCCTCCGGCGCGGTCATTTCTCGGCCGGATTATCGAACAGCAAAGAGACGTCGAAATCGTGGGCCAGGCGCAGGACGCCGTCGAGGCGCTGACCCTCAGCCGCAACCTGAGACCGGATGTCGTGGTGCTTGATTGTTACCTGCCTTACTCGGTCGGTCTGGACGCCGTGCCGCTCTCGCGGGTCAGCGGCCTGGATACGGCGCAAGCCATCTCCGATGAGGTCCCCGGAGCGAACGTCATGCTGGTGGGCAACCTTGACAGCAAGCTCGTAGCTGAAGCCAGCCTGAGACCGGATCCCGCCGGTTATTGCGTGGGAACCCAGGGCCAATGCATCTCCATCACCCAGTGGGCGCAGTCCCGGCCCGCCGCCGGCTGGAACGGGCCCCTTTTCGCCGATATTACTTTACCGGAACCGGGGTCTCTCCCGGGAAGGGCCTCGGGCCTGTGCGACAAGCTCATATTCTTCGGGGCGCTCGCCTTTGCCGGCGGCTGGCTGCTCACGCTTACCATGTTCCTGGCTAATTTCGGGGTGCCGCTGGCTATCCTCGGCGCGGTTATCACCATGACCGGCCTGGCAGGAAAACTAACCGCCTCCCTGTGGCGAAGGTTGCTGGGAGGACTCAAGAGGGGAGGTGACCGATGATTAACCATAACGCACTCAGGACGTGCGAGCCTTTTGCCACGCTGAGCAACGGCGAGCTCGATAAAATAACCGGCTCGGCCGCGGAAAGGCAATACGAAGCGGGGGCGGTTATCTTCCACGAGGGCGAGAGCGCCAACGAGCTCTTCGTGCTCCAGGAAGGGAAAGTCGCTCTCCAGATGACGCTTAAAAACGACCATTACCAGACGCACCGGCGGATGACAGTCGATATCGTCGCCGCCAACGAGGTCTTCGGCTGGCCGGCGATAATCGCGCCGTACAACCATACCCTGACGGCGGTGTGTCTCCAGGCGGCGAAAGTGCTGGCCATCAGCGCTAACAACATCAGGTGGCTGCGCCAGGACAACCCGGCCGCCGGCTGCGACATCCTTAAAGGCCTTATCAAGATTGTTGATCTGAGGCTGGAAGAGACCAGGCGCTTGCTCGTCAGCGAGCGACTGCTGACGCCCTAAAATCAGGACGGAACCTTGCCGGGCGGTCTCTGAACCGGGCGGAATTTTGCGCGGTACCAGGTAAAGTTGCCGGTCGACGGGCGGTTTTGCTCAACAACCTGCAGCCGTTCGCATTACCATTTTGAACGGGGGGTGATGGATGACGGGAACGATATTTCGCGTTTAGGGGTCCACACATCCATTAAGAACGGAGAATGCGAATGAAAAGACTAATCGTGATGCTGGCGCTCACCGGGGTGTTACTGTTTACCGGCGCGTCGATGGTGCTGGCCGCGCCGGGCGGCGTGACCGACCCGGACATCCTCAAGCTGCTGGCCGAGGTGCGGCAGGCGACGAAGAAGTACCATAACGTCGCCGCGGCGCTGGCCGATGGCTACACCGACGAACCCTTCGGGCCCCCGCCGATTCCCTGCGAGCCGGAGATGGGCATTCACTATGTGAATCTTGACCTGGCGGCTTTGCCGCCCAACGAGCTGGCGCCGCCCATCCTGCTTTATGAGCCCACCAAAGCCGGCCTCAAGCTCGCCGGCGTGGAGTATTTCGCGCCGGCTATCGGTACGCTCGAAACGGGGCCTTACACCGGGCCACGAAGCCGGCATGCCCTTCCACTATGACCTGCATGTCTACCTCTGGGAGGGCAGTCCGGACGGCATCTTCGCGGTGTTCAATCGGAACATTGACTGTGAGTAAATAAGACTTCCAGGGATGAAGCGCGGTAGAGGCAGCCTCCATCTTCGCCCGTGGGGTAGAAGCCTACCCGGGGGATGGAGGCTGCCTTTTGTATGAAGATCCCCCGGCAGTTTGTCTGATAAAAACGTTGGGGAGTGCAGGCGGGAATGCTAAGCCAACCGCTTAAGATACAAGGGGTGCTCGTGTTTTACTCCGCGCCATCATGACAGCCCCCCGGTCCACCCTCGTATCGTCTTGCGGCAAGGGATATGCCGGGGTTTACTGCGGCGACTGGACGAGCCGGAAGCCCGCCTCCTCCCAGGCTACCATGCCGCCCTCGACGTCCGTTATCCCGTTGTACCCCAGGCGGGTCAGGGTCTTGGCGGCGATGTCGCTCATCATACCGGAGCGGCAGTACACCACGATTTTTGCGCTCTTGTCGGGTAGCTTCTCCAGGTTCCGCTCGATATCGTTGTAGGGGATAAACAGGTCGGTCCCCGGTATCTCGCCCGCGTAAGGAATGTGCACGTTGACCATCAGGAAATCCTTGCTGTCCAGCATTGATTCAAGCCGGGCCGCGGTGACGACGCGGTAAGACTTGCCGTCGACCCCGACCTCGCGCTCCGATGTCAGACCGGGAGCGCCCCGCCCGCAAGCCGCCAGCAGCAGGATAAATGCGCTGGATATAACGAACAGGGCCTTCTTTTTTCCTCCCAACTTCAACCCCCCGGCACGACAAGCGCCCGCAATCCGGGTCAACCATGAAGGCAGTTTCGGCGCGGACGTCGCGGCGAATTCCCCGGCGCTGGTTCCATTATAAGAGTTGCCCGCGCCATGAATCAAATCTCGCCGGCGGTTCTCGCGTAAGTTGACACTTATTTTACGGACGCTTACAATACAAAAACAACTCGAATAATGAATCGGAGAGACTTACCTAACGGTTTCCACAAGCCCGGAGACCGGATCTACCGCCCTAAGAGGGCCCAGCGGTTCCGCCTGAGAAAAGTCCTGGGGATAGCTGCGCTCTTCAGCGCCGGGTACGGGAACGTTGGCTCATCTATCTACTATGCCCTGGGCATCGTGGCGCTCATCGCGTTGGGCGCCACGCCCATCGCCCTAGGTATCGCCGGCGTCATCTTCATCTTCAACGCCCTGACCTACGCCGAGGGCTCGGCGATGCTCCCCGAGGCCGGGGGGTCGGCCGGTTTTGCCCGGCGCGGCATCAGTGACGTCGGCGGCTTCATCGGCGGCTGGGCGCTGACGCTCAGCTACATCACCACCATCGCCGTCTCGGCCTACACGGTGCCGCCCTACCTGAGCTATTTTCTACCGGCTTTCCGGGAGCCGGTCATCGGCACCGCCACTTCGATGGGCATTATCCTCCTCCTGATGCTCATCAACGTCATTGGTATACGCGAGTCGGCCGGCCTGAACGTAATATTCATCATCATGGACATCGCCACGCAGGTCGCCCTGGTGGTCATCGGCTTCGTGCTTATACTGTGGGTGAACCCGGGCGTGCTGTTCGAGCATATGTTCGGGGAAGGCAACTGGCCGTCCCCCCAGAACCTGATACTGAGCATCGCCATCGCCGCCCTGGCTTTTACCGGCGTGGAGACGGTTTCACAGATGGCGCAGGAGGCGCGGCACCCGGCCAAGATGGTCCCGCGGGCCTATATCATGATGACGGTTACCGTGCTGGTGCTTTTCAGCGGCATCTCGCTGGTGGCGCTCTCGGCGATGAGCCCGCAGGTGCTGGGCGACCCGGTGAACGGCTGGGCGCGCGACCCGGTGGCGGGCATCGCCGCCAACCTGCCGTCGCCGCTGCTCCAGGACATTTTCGAGCCGCTGGTGGCCATCCTGGCTTCTTCTATCCTGCTCACGGCGACCAACGCCGGGCTGATCGGCATCTCCCGCTTGGCCTACAACCTTTCTTTACACCAGCAGCTCCCGGCCGCCTTCAGCCGGATTCACGCCCATTTCCGGACGCCCTACGTCGGCATACTCTTCTTTTGTGTTATCGCCGCCGTGTTGATGATACCCGGCTTTTTCCTGGGCGACTTTTTCGCGGACCTCGGCGCGCTGTATGCTTTCGGCTCGCTGCTCAGTTTCGCCATCGCGCACGCCGCCATCCTGAGCATGCGCATCAGGGAACCGAAGATGTACCGGCCCTTCAAGCTGGGCTGGAATCTCAGGGTCGGGGACTACGAACTGCCGGTTACCGCTATCCTGGGCCTGTTTTCGACCCTCATCATCTGGGTGGTGCTGACCGTAGGCGAGCCGTTCACCCGGCTTATCGGCCTCACCTGGATGGCTGTCGGCCTGACCGGCTATTTCATCTACCGGCGCCGGAACGCCCGGCGGCCGCCGGCTGCCCCCGCGCCACCGCCGGCCGCGCCGCCGCGGCCGCCGCCGGAAAAGCCCGGGACGGGTTAAACAGGCGCGACGGACGCTACCCCAGGAAATCGATTATCGCCTGGGCCATTTTATCCGGTATCTCCAGGGCGGCGAAATCGTCGGCGTTCTCAAAAACCACCGTCTTGTAGTTTTTCAGCAGCTTCCTGGCGAACTCGTACCTGGGGTGGAAGACGTCATCGGTGCCGCTCAGCAGCAGGCACGGCTGTTTGATTAGGGGGACGCGCTCTTCCTCCTGCCAGCGGAAACAGGCCTGGAGCGGCGTGAACGTGCCGCCGGGAGCCCTGGCCGCTTCGAGCACAACCTTGTTCAGGTCTTCCGGCGAGAGGTGGCGGCCCAGCCGGGACAGCGTTTTCCACACCCGGCCGGTAAGGTGGCTGCCGTCCGGCTTGACCTCGACCGGGCCGAAGCTGTAGCTGTTGATACAGGCTTCCCGCACGTCCGGCGCGAAGCTGGGCAGCCCGTAGAATATCAGCTTGTCCACCATCTCCGGCCGGTTCAGGGCGATCTCGGCGGCGACCTGGGCGGAGGTATGTATGCCCATAACGGCGGCCTTGCTGATGCCCACGGCTTTCATGAAGTTGATGTCGGCCAGGGCGTAGTCGGTGATGTTGGGGGAGGCTTTCTTTAGCTCGGAGTTCCCCTGTCCCATCATGTCGCGGGCGGTGACGCGGTAGCGCCGGGCGAGGATGGGCATCATGCGGGAGTATTCAAAGGATGAGAGACCGCCCTGGTGCAGCAGGAGAAGGTCCGGGCCGCTGCCCTCGGTCTCATAGTAAATCTGGCCTTCCGGGATCTCGACAAAAGCTTTCCTGGGCATTTCTCCTCCTCCGGCGATTTTATGATGATGTCGCTTCAGACAGACCGGGACTTATCTCGCATTATAGGCGGGCCGGGACAGGTAGTCAACCGTATTCACAGGCTGTTAAGTGGTTCATTTGTTACGGGGGCGAAGACCGAAAGCCTTACGGGCGTCACACCTACGTAAGGCCGGGGCAAATTTACGTAAGGCTACGAATACCGGCCGCCGGCGGCGCGGGCTATCATTATAGCGGAATTAAAATAAGCTCTGTTTCGGGAGACAGCGTAGATGATCGAGGCGCTCACCCTGGCACTGGCCATCATCTTGCTCCTTTTCCTTTCGGTCAGGCTGTCGTTTCTCCTGGCCAGGCGGGCCGTCTGCCAGGTAATCAGCACCTTCCGGCGTCACCGAGCGGTGGAGCCGCGCGAGGCCCGGACGCTCCAGGATCTCGGCCTGGTAAGGTCGTGGTTTTCTATGGGTCTGAGGGACTACAAACCCTGGGCCTTGCAGACGCTGCTCCAGGCCGGCGTTATCAAGGTGGTCATGGACGATATGTTCTACCTGTCAGAGGAGAAACTCGATTCCGCGACGCAGTTGAACGCCGTCTGCGGCACCGGCCCGGTGCCCAAATCCTGACCGCAGCCTTCCGCGCTTTAGTCTCTAACCTCCCCCGGTTGACACCCTTTCCTCCAGAGGGTATAAAAAGACTATCGACTTGACGTGAAGGAGGCGCCATGCAGTACAGGAAGCTGGGGAGGACGGGGCTCTGGGTTTCCGCGGTCTGTATGGGGACGATGACGTTCGGGAACCAGGCGAGCGAGGCGGACTCGGTTGACATCGTCAGGAGGGCGCTCGACGCCGGGGTTAACTTCTTTGATACCGCCGATATGTACGCCGAGGGGCGGTCGGAGGAGATAGTGGGCAAGGCGCTGAAGAATGACCGGCACGCCGTGGTGCTGGCGACCAAGGTGGGGCAGCGGGTGGCGCCGGGCCATAACGGCCTGGGGCTGTCGCGCCGCCATATCGTGGAGTCAATCGAGGGCAGCCTGCGCCGGCTGGGCACGGACTATATCGACCTGTACTACGCCCACCTGGCCGACCCGGACACGCCCCTGGACGAGACGCTGCGCGCCTTCGACGACCTGGTGCGCCAGGGTAAGGTGCGCTACATCGCCTGTTCCAACTTCCGCGCCTGGCTCCTGTGCAAGGCCCTGTGGGAGAGCGACAAACGCGGCCTGGCGCGGTTCGACTGCGTCCAGCCGCCGTACAACCTGCTGACGCGGGATATCGAGTACGAGCTGCTGCCCCTGTGCGCCAGCGAGGGGGTGGGCGTCTGCGCCTATAATCCCCTGGCGGGCGGGCTGCTCAGCGGCAAGCACGACCCGAGCAAGCCGCCGGCGGCGGGGACCCGGTTTACCCTGGAGCGCACCGGCCAGCTTTACTATGACCGGTACTGGACGCCGGCCAACTTCGAGGCGGTGGCGAGTCTCGCCGGAATCGCCCGGCAGCGCGGCCGGAGCCTGGCGCAGATGTCGCTGGCCTGGATACTCGGCAATCCGGCGATTACCTCGGTAATCTACGGCGCTTCGTCCCTGGAGCAGTTCGAGGAGAACCTGGGGGCGACCGAGATAACGCTGTCCCCGGAGGAGCTGGCCGCCTGCGACGAGGTCTGGCAGCGTCTGCGCCCGCTGCGGTTTTTCTACGGCACGCAGCAGGTCAAGCGGTAGCGGGTAAAGCCTGAGCCCTATTGGCTCGTGCCGCGCAATCTGCCATAATTTATGGGGAACGCGGGTATGGACGATAGCGGCATCACTCTGACGCGGAAACTGGGCCTGACCTCGGCGGTGCTGACGGGGCTGGGCATTATCC
>JACPQH010000091.1 GCA_016190585.1 Chloroflexota bacterium
ATCCGGGCGCCGGTGCAGCCGATGGGATGTCCCAGGGAGATACCGCCGCCGTGCCGGTTGGTCTTGTCCAGGTCGAAGTCCAGCTCCCGCACCACGCCGAGGGACTGCGAGGCGAAGGCCTCGTTCAGCTCGGTGTAGTCGATATCCTTTAGCGAAAGCCCGCCCGCCTTCAGGGCCTTTTTCACCGCCGGGACGACGCCGAGGCCCATGTACGCCGGGTCGACGCCGCCGGAGGCGTAAGAGCGGACGCTCGCCAGCGGTTTCAGGCCGAGCTGTTTCGCCTTGTCGGCCGACATTATGACAAGCGCTGCCGCGGCGTCGGTGATGCCCGAGGCGTTGCCCGCGGTCACACTGCCGTCCTTCTTGAAGACCGCCGGCAGTTTCGCCAGGGCCTCCATGGTGGTCTCCCGAGGGTGCTCGTCGGTCTCAAACTTGACGATGTCCCTCTTGACACGTATCTCGACCGGCACGATCTCCTCTTTGAAAACGCCGTTCTTGATAGCGGCGAGCGCCCGCTGGTTGCTCACCAGGGAGAAACGGTCCTGCTCCTCCCGGGAGATGCCGTACTTCTCCGCGATGTTCTCCGAGGTGATCCCCATGTGGTAGTTGAAAAATATCTCCCAGAGCCCGTCGTAGACCATGCCGTCGACCAGCTCGGCGTTGAACATGCGGGCGCCCCACCGGGCCTTGGGGAAGTAGTAAGGCACCGCGCTCATGTTCTCCATACCGCCGGCGATAATCACCTCGGCGTCCCCCGCCTTGATGGCCTGGGCGGCCAGGGCGACCGCCTTCATGCCGGAGCCGCAGACCTTGTTGATGGTGTAGGCATTGACCTCTTTCGGGATGCCGGCATAGATGGAGGCCTGGCGCGCCGTGTTCTGCCCCTGGCCGGACTGCAGGACGTTCCCCATGATGACCTCATCGATGTTCACTTCCTGCAGGGAGGCGTCCCAACCGCCGCATTTCTTTTCAAGCTCGGTAGGGCCGGCGTCCTTGAGCGCCCCGGGGGCGCAGTCCATTATCTCCGCGGACACCTTGGGCTTCAGGCCCGCCCTTTGCAAGGCCTCACGGATGACGGTGGCTCCGAGCTTGACCACGGGCACATCCTGCAGTGCGCCCCCGTAGTTGCCGATGGCCGTTCTCACGCCGCTGACAATGACAGCTTCCTTCATTAGAAATCTCCTATAAACCCTTTAATTACTAGAACGTAAACAGGCTGGCGCCGCCGCTGACCTCTATGGCCTCGCCGGTGAGGTAGCTTGACTCCTCCGAGGCCAGGAAAGCGACCACGTTGCTGAGCTCCTGGGGGTTCCCCATGCGGCGCATGGCCAGCCGCTTGATGATGCGCTCCCGGAACTCGGGCGGCACGTCGTAGAAGCTGCCGCCGTCGTAGACGCCGAGCACGATGGCGTTGCAGGTGACGTTCTTGCGCGCCCCCTCCAGCGCCACCGTCTTGGTCAGGCCGATAATCCCCGCCTTGGTCGCCGCGTAGCTGCACTGGCCGGCGCCGCCCATCGTCCCGGCGATCGAGGAGATGTTGACGATGCGTCCCCAGCCCTTCTGCAGCATGCCGGACAGACAGCACTTGATGGTGTTGAAAGGCCCGGTCAGGTTGACTGCCAGGTCCCGGTCCCAGTCCTTCTTGTCCATGTTGACGATCAGGATGCCCCGGACAATGCCGAAGGCAGCGTTGTTGACCAGGATATCGACCGGCCCGAGTTTGGACTCGACCAGTTTTACGCCCTGCTGTACCTGGTCGAGGTCGGAGACGTCCATCTGGACCGCCAGGGCCTGGCCGCCGGAGGCCTCGATCTCCTTCACCAGGGCTTCCGCCCGGTCCATGTGGCCGCTGCCGGTAACCACGACCTTGCAGCCGGCTTTGGCCAGGGTGAGGCTGTGGAACTTCCCGAGCCCGCCAGCCCCTCCCGTGACCATCGCCACCTTGCCTTCAATGCTCATGCCTGCCTCCTCAAATAAATATTCTAGCCAGGGCCTACTTGTATTCGTAGAAACCCTTGCCCGTTTTCCGTCCCAGCCAGCCGACCGCCACCATCTTGGCCAGCAGGATTGGCGAGACGTACTGCGGGTCCTTGAACTCGTCGTACATGGCCTGGGCGATAAAGTGCAGGGTATCCAGGCCGATGAGGTCGGATAGCGCCAGCGGCCCCATGGGGTGGTTCAAGCCCAGGTTCATGCCGGTATCGATGTCTTCCTTGGTGGCGTAGCCTGACTCATACATACGGATGGCGTGGAGAAGCTGCGGCACCATCAGGCGGTTGACGATGAAGCCGGGCGAGTCCTTGGCGATGACGACCGTTTTACCGACCGATTTGCCGAAGGCCCTGCCGGCTTCGAGGGTCTCGTCGCTGGTGGCGATGGTCCGGACGACCTCCATAAGCTTCATCAGGGCCGGCGGGTTGAAGAAATGGATGCCGAGAACCTTGTCCAGACGGCCGGTGACCCGGGCCATATCGATGATGGAAAGGCACGAGGTGTTGCTGGCCAGGATGGCGTGCGCGGGCGTAATCTTGTCCAGGTCAGCGAATATCTTCTTCTTCACGTCCAGGTTCTCGACGACCGCCTCGATAACCAGGTCGCACGCGTTAAAGTCGTTCATGCTGGTGGTGCCCTTGATGCGGGCCACGGTGGCGTCCCTGTCTTCCCTGGTCATGCGTCCCTTTTCCACGCTCTTATCCAGGAAGGCTTTCATCGCGCCCAGGCCCTTGTTGAGGAGGGCTTCACTCACCTCGGTGACCACGACGGAATAGCCTGACTGCGCCGAAACCTGCGCGATACCCCCGCCCATCTGCCCGCAGCCGATAACGCCCACTGTTTTGATCTGCATCATATTCCTGCCTTTTCCTTTATTTACCTTTCCAGACGGGTTTCCTTTTCTCCACGAAGGCCTTGGTGCCTTCCTCGAAGTCTTCGGTGCGCTGCAGAAAGCCCTCGATGAGGTTCTCCACGCGCAGGCCTTCCTCCAGCGACATCTCGCTGCCCCTGACCATCGCTTCTTTAGCGCCCCGGACGGCCAGCGGCCCGCACTCGCAGATGACCTGGGCCCACTCCCGGGCGGTGTCCATCAGCTTGTCGCCGGGGACCACCAGGTTGACCAGGCCGATGCGGTAGGCCTCGGCGGCGTCGATGGGCCGGCCCATGAGCAGCAGCTCCGCGGCCTTGCACCAGGGGACCATGCGCGGCAACCTCTGGGTGCCGCCCCAGCCCGGTATCAGTCCCAGCCGTATCTCGGGCACGCCGAAGCGGGCGTTCTCGGCGGCGATGCGGATATCGCACGAGACCGTTAGCTCCAGCCCGCCCCCCAGCGCCACGCCGTTGACGGCGGCGATGAGCGGCTTCCACAGCTCGAGACGACCCATGCTTGTCGCCGGGATCTTCCACGGCGCCTCGACCACGTTCTGCTTCATAAAAGGCAGCATTTCCCGGATATCGGCGCCGGAGCAGAACGCCTTGTCGCCCGACCCGGTGATGATACCCACCCAGGCTTCGGGGTCATCCCGGAATTCCTGCATTCTCGCGCCCAGGTCGCGCAGGTCCTGGACATTGAGCGCGTTGCGGGTTTCCGGGCGGTTGACGGTAAAGATGGCTATTTTACCGTCTTTCTGGTACTCAATCGGCACGGTAGCACCTCCTTCAGTAGTCAAAAAAAAGCCCGCTCAAGACGCAAGTGATTCCGGAACATCACCTCCTCTTACGGGCTTCTTTTCCGAATGATGAGGATAATCAGGGCGGATTTCCGGTCAATTCTATCAGAAGCTTACATTACCGTCAAGGAAAAGTGGGCCTCCCGCCCCGCTGTCCCCTCTCCCCGGTTCAGGTGCTGGCTTCTTCCTCTATTACCGGACGCGGTCGCCTTTGGGCGGGGCGCGCGGCGGCACGTAGGGGGTCGGCACGAACTCCACCGAGGGCCGCCGCTGCCCGGACTGGGGGTAAAGGTCCATCAGCTCGTAGATCTCGGTCGGCATCTGGTCGCTGACCGGGAGCCCCAGGTCGCCGGCCTTGGAGAAGTCGATGGGGTAATCGTGGGTCCAGCGGCCGTCGCTCATCGCCTTTGCCAGCTCCCTGGCTTTGTCTTCCGGCATCCGCTCCTTGACCAGCACGAAGACCACGTTATACACCTGGTCGATCGCCTTGCGGGCCATATCACCGAGGATGAGGGTCTGGTCATCACGGTTCGGGTTAGGCTCCTTGAGCGCCGCCAGGATGGAGACCGCCGGGTAATAGCCCTGCTGCCCGCCGAGCTGGGGGTCGACCGGGCCAAGCACGGCGTCCGGGTCCATGACGATCTCATCGGCGGCCAGCGCCACCAGCGTGCCGCCGGACATGGCGTAGTGCGGCACGAAGATGGTAACCTTGCCCTGGTGTCGTTTGAGGGCGCAGGCGATCTGCTCCGAGGCCAGCACCAGGCCGCCCGGCGTGTGGACCACCAGGTCTATCGGCATGTCTTTGGGCGTCATGCGGATGGCGCGCAGCACCTGCTCCGAGTCCTCGATATCGATGTACCGGGTGATGGGAAAGCCGAGGAAGCTCATGGTTTCCTGCCAGTGTATCATGGTGATAAGACGCGAGCGGCGGATTTTTTCCAGGTTCTTCATAGCCGAGAGCCGGTGCTTCAGTAGCAAACGCTTCTGGAAATAGGGAACGAAGAGGATGACCAGGAAAATCAGCCAGACGATATTAAGCAGGTTTCCCCAATCCATAAGCCACCTCCGGGAGAAGCCCGGTTATCCCGGCTTCCGGCCGGCTGACGGCTGCGCCGCCGGGATAAAAAGCTTCTCGACGTAGTCCTTGATCATCCGCTTGCTGCAGAAGAGGGGCGTCACCGAGGCCATGGCTTCTTTCATGATCATGAGCCAGCCGCGGGGTATGCCGTTCCGGTCTCGTTTATAGTAAAGCGGGACAATGGTCTTTTCCAGGAGCTCGTACAGCGAGGCGGCGTCGGTGGCATCCTCCTCCTCCATGGTGGGCGCCTTGTTATACTCGCCGATACACCAGCCGTTGACGCCGTTGTAGGCCTCGCGCCACCAGCCGTCAGGCACGCTCAGGTGAGGCGCGCCGTTCATCGAGGCCTTCATGCCGCTGGTGCCCGAGGCTTCCTGGAGCCGGCGCGGGTTGTTAAGCCAGACATCCACCCCGGCCACCATGTAACGCGCCATGTGCATGTCATAGTCTTCCACGAACAGGATACGCCCCTGGAACTCGCTCGCCGTAGCTAACTGGTAGACCTGCTGCATCAGGATTTTGGAAGCGAAGTCCGCCGGGTGCGCCTTGCCCGCGAAAATTATCTGCACGGGGCGGAGCCGGTTATTGACAATCCGCTTCAGCCGCTCGGGGTCGCTGAGAATCAGCGAGGGCCGCTTGTACTCAACCACCCGCCGGGCGAAGGCGATGGTAAGGGCTTCCGGGTCCAGCAGCGCCCCCATGGCCAGCATCTGCTTCCAGGGGACATCATCGGTGACCCACCGGTCCCGCATCCTCTCCCGGATGGCGCCGGCCATCTTGCGTTTAAGGTTGAGGTGAATAGACCAGAGCTTCTCATCCGGCACGAACTGCAGCCGCTCCCTTATCAGGTCCTCGTTGCCTATCAGCTTGACCCACTCCCGGCCGCAAAACTCGTCGTAAAGGTCGTGAATCTGGGGCGCCACCCAGGTCAGGGTATGAACGCCGTTGGTGACGTGGGTGATGGGCACCCTGTCCTCGGGCGTATCCGGCCAGATGCCCTGCCACATCCTGCGGGAAACCTTTTCGTGCACCTCGCTCACGGCGCAGCGCAGGTGGGAGAGCCTCATCGACAGCGCGGTCATGTTGAACCCCGTGCCTGAAGCCGGGTACTGGCCAAGCCTGAAAAACTCATCGCGGTCGATGCCCAGCGAGTCCCAGTACTTGTCGAAGTATTTCTCCATCAGCGGCGCCGGGAAGACGTCATGCCCGGCCATTACCGGCGTGTGGGTAGTGAACACGGTGGCCGCCTGCACCTGGCTCATGGCCTCGGGGAAGGGGATGCCCCCCGCCGCCTTTTCCCTTATCCGTTCCAGCATCATGAAGGCGTTGTGCCCCTCGTTGGCATGCCAGATGGCGGGCCTGATGCCCAGGGCGTCGAGAACGCGCACCCCGCCGATACCGAGGACGATCTCCTGCTGGATGCGGCTCTCCGGTTCCGGCACGTAAAGCCGCGCCGAGAGGTACTGGTACTCCTCCGGGTTTTCCTCGAGGCGGGTATCCAGCAGGTAGATGCTGGTGCGCCCGGCCTGCACCTGCCAGACCCCGAGGCCGAGCATCATATCACCGAGCCTGACCCGGGCGACGGCGGCGCCCCCGTTGAGGTACACCCGCTTGATGGGCGCTTCGTTGAAGTCAAGCTGGCGGTAGATCTCCTGCTGCCAGCCGTCCGGCCCGATGTGCTGGTGAAAGTACCCCTGGGGGTACATGAAACCCACGGCCACCATCGGGATGCCCATGTCGCTGGCTTCCTTGCAGATGTCTCCCGCGAGGATGCCGAGGCCGCCGGCGTATATCGGCAGGGAGTTATGGATGGCGTACTCCATGGAGAAATAGGCCACCGGCCCGTTCAGGATGCCGGGATGGGCCTGGGCCCACCAGGTATCCGGGGTGCTCATGCCGGTGTCAAAATCGTCCATGACGGCATCGTACAGCTTGAGGAAAACCGGGTCGGCGGCGGCGGCTTCCAGCGTCTCCAGGCTCACCTCGCTGAGCTGTTTGACCGGGTTGTGCCGGTTTATCCGCCACAGGGCATAGTCCAGCGTGCGGAAAACCTGGCGGGCCTGCTCATGCCAGCTCCACCACAGGTTATTGGCCAGCTCGTCGAGCCGCGCGATGCGGGCGGGGATACGCGAATCCAGCATTGCGTCTTATTATAGCGGTTTTGGCGAAGTTAATAGAAGCCCCTGTACCCCGTTTGCACCGCCAGCTCCGCCTCGCCGGCGCGGGCCGTTTCAGTTGCGCGCTCAAAATATTGCTGCTACAATGTCAACCGTAATCCAGTAAAGATGCCCGCACCTATCGTCCGTTTAACCCTCTGTTTATCTTTTGGAGAAAGGCATGCCGCGTAATTACGACCCCGGCGAGATAGAAAAAAAGTGGCGGGAGAAATGGGCCGCCGATAAGCTGTACGAGGTCGGGGAAGACCCTGCCCGTCCGAAATGGTACGCCCTGACCATGTTCCCCTACACCTCCGGCGACCTGCATATCGGCCACTGGTACGCCATGGCGCCAGCCGACGTCCACGCCCGCTTCAAGCGGATGCAGGGCTACAACGTCCTGCACCCCATGGGGTTTGACGCCTTCGGCCTGCCCGCGGAGAACGCCGCCATCAAGCGCGGCATCCACCCGCACACCTGGACGATGAACAACGTGCAGAACATGCGCCGCCAGCTCAAGACCATCGGCGCTGTCTACGATTGGGAACGGGAGGTCATCACCTGCCTGCCGGATTATTACAAGTGGACGCAGTGGTTCTTCCTGAAGCTCTACGAGGCCGGCCTGGCCTACCGCGGCAAGGCCCCGGTCAACTGGTGCTCCTCCTGCCAGACGGTGCTGGCTAACGAGCAGGTGGTCAACAACTTCTGCGAGCGCTGCGGCACGCTCGTCGTCCGGCGCGACCTGGAGCAGTGGTTCTTCCGCATAACGAAGTACGCCGACGAGCTGATGGAGCACGCCGGGCTCGACTGGCCGGAGCGCATCAAGACCATGCAGCGCAACTGGGTGGGCCGGAGCGAGGGGACGGAGATATCCTTCGCCCTTGACCATCCCGGCGCCGAAGAGAAGGAGATAAAGGTCTTCACCACGCGCGCCGACACCGTCTACGGGGTAACCTTCATAGTGCTGGCGCCGGAGCACGAGCTGGTAGCGAAGCTCACCACGCCGGCGCAGCGGGCCGCCGTGGAAGCCTATATTCTCAAGACCCGGGCGCAGACCGAGATAGAGCGGCTGTCCGCCGAGAAGGAGAAGGACGGCGTCTTCACCGGCGCTTACGCCGTCAACCGGGTGAACGGGACACGGGTGCCCATCTGGATCGCCGACTACGTGCTGCTGCGCTACGGCACCGGCGCGGTGATGGCCGTTCCCGCCCACGATGAACGTGATTTCGCCTTCGCCAGGAAATATGACCTGCCCAAAAAGGTCGTCATCGCCCCGCCGGACTGGCAGGGCGGCGAGCTTCAAGAGGCCTACACCGGGCCGGGCGCGATGGTGAACTCGGCCCGGTTCGACGGAACGCCCGGCGAGCGGGGCATTACCGCCGTCTCCGAGTTCCTGGAGGCGCAGGGGTGGGGCCGGCGCACTGTAAGCTACAAGCTCCGCGACTGGCTTATCTCGCGGCAGCGCTACTGGGGCGCGCCCATACCCATCGTCTATTGCCCGCAGTGCGGTATCGTGCCGGTACCGGAGAAAGACCTGCCGGTGCTGCTCCCCGAGGACGCCGAGTTCAAGCCCACCGGGGAGTCGCCGCTCAAGTACAACGAGAGGTTCGTGCATGCCGCCTGCCCGCGCTGCGGCGAGCCGGCCCACCGCGAGACGGACACCATGGACACCTTTATGTGCTCCTCGTGGTACTTCCTGCGCTACGCCAGCCCGCGCCACGACGCCTCCGCCTTTGACCCGGACAAGCTGAAATACTGGATGCCGGTCGACCTCTATACCGGCGGCGCCGAACACGCGGTGATGCACCTGTTTTACGCCCGGTTCTTCGTCAAGGCGATACGGGACATGGGACTGGTGGCTTTTAACGAGCCTTTTCTCCGGCTCTTCAACCAGGGCACGATTATCGCCGGCAAGCACAAGATGAGCAAATCGCGCGGCAACGTGGTCACGCCCGATGAGTACGTGTCTTCGCTGGGAGCGGACACCGTGCGGGCCTATCTCATGTTCGTCGGCCCGTGGGAGCAGGGCGGCGAATGGAACGACAGCGGCATCAGCGGCGCCAGCCGGTGGCTGGTCCGGGTCTGGAACCTCGTCACCGAGGACTACCGGCCCGGGGCGGTCACGGAGAAGGAGCGCCGCGACCTGGAGCGCTTCGCGCACCGCACGGTCAAGAAGGTGACCGCCGACATGGAGCGTCTGCAGTTCAACACCATGCTGGCCTCGCTGATGGAGCTCACCAACCACCTTGGCCGAGTCAGGGAGACCGGCGGCGTGTCCCGTGAGGACTGGGACGACGCCGTCAAGCGGCTTCTTCTGATGATGGCACCCTCAACCCCTCACCTGGCCGAGGAGCTATGGCAGTTCAAAGGCTACCCCTACAGCATCCACAACCAGGCCTGGCCGGGATGGGACGAGGCGCTGGCGAAGGAAGAGGAGATAACCCTGGTGGTGCAGGTCAACGGCAAGGTGCGCGACCGCCTGGTGGTGCCCGCCGGCGTCACCGAGGGCGCCGCCCGGGAGCTGGCCGCCAAAAGCGAGCGGGTCAGGCCGTTCCTGGACAGCCACAAGGTGGTCAAGGTCATCTACGTGCCCGGCAAGCTGGTAAACATCGTGGTACAGTAAGGACATGCGAGCGCAGCGAAGAATCCCCCTCTCCTGGCAGGCGAGGGGGAAGAGATTTTAGAGACGGGGCCCCTCTCTCCTACTAACTCCCCCTTCCCTGAGGGAAGGGGGTAGGGGGA
>JACPQH010000097.1 GCA_016190585.1 Chloroflexota bacterium
GCTCCAGTCCCAGCATCGGCGGCGGTGGGTAATGAGTTTTTCGCCTCCCAGCCGTTGCCCACCAGCACCAACGGCAAGCTGGTCTTCAGTTCTGATATCGCCGGGCTGGCTGTTTCGGCGGACGGAAGCTCTGTCTACGTCGTGAACAGCGGCACTACCGGCAGCATCTTCAAGTCCACCGACGGCGGCATGACATTCACTGCCATAACCGCACCGGCGGCAGTAACCTTCACCCAGATTGGCGTCGCCTCGGACAGTCCCGACTCCATCGTCGTTAGCGATGGCTTAAACGTCTACGTGTCCACCAATGGCGGCAGCCAGTGGACGCAGTTGCCACAGCCCGCCGGGCCTCTGGCCGGCACCCACACCATCACCTCGGTAGCCGTGGGTCCCGCGCGTAGCGGCACCCTTCTTGGAAGGGAGTATGCTATTGCCGTGGCGCACAACACCACCAACACCGTCACCGGCGGTGACGTCCTGGTTCTGGGCGGCACGACCGCATCATGGGTAAGCGCGGGCGCGCCGGCGAACACACGGGACTACATGTCCGTGGTGTTCAGCCCTAACTTCGTCGGCGACCGCTCCGTGGTCGCCCTCGGCGCGATGTCGACCGCCTCTGGCGGTCCCAACGTGGCGGTACAGGTATTCAATACCGCCGGTATCACCACCACCACCACCGGCACCCTGATAGTCTCCACCACCCTCCTGGCCGTCGCGAGCGGCGCGAGCACCCTGGACTTCTCCACCGCGCCCGCCGGCGCTAACATCATCCGGGGCAGCGTCGCCCTGCCGAAAGATTACGACGCGACTACTTCATCCGGTCGCCGGTCCTATGCCGGCATCGCCGCCTTCTCGGGCGTCGGCGGCATAACCACGGATAACGATGTGTACCGCGTTGATGACACCACGGCCACCCGGCTGAGCGCCTTCCCCGGCGCCGGCGTCTGGAGCGTGTCCTACGGCGGCACGATTGACGCCGGTACCCTGTTCGAGGGCCGTGAGAGCACCAACGAAATCAAGTACACCACCAATCCTACCTCGGCATCACCCACCTGGACGACGACCAAAAAGCTCCTGCCGATGACCAACATCAATATTGCCATCACAGGGGTGGGCAGGACCGTGGTCGCCGCCTCAGCCAAGTTCGCGACCGACAACAAGGTATACGCGGGGACCTCCGGGCTGGAGAGCGGCTTCTCCGTATCCACCAATGGCGGTCTCACCTTCAACCAGACCGGCCTCATCGATAACGGAGTCGGGCCTGCCGGGTCCGAGCTAATCTCCTCGTTCGATGGATTCTCGACCACGTCGGACGGCAAGACGGCCTACGCCGCCAGCCGGGCTACCGTGGGCGGCAACCGCTGGCTCAGCCTGTGGAAGAGCTCCATCCCGATAGATAGCTCCACCTGGATAAGGCTCTTCGTGGTGCCGGCCACTACCGCAGCGACTGGCCGCAGCAACCTGAGGCAGGCCGGGGAAGCCCTCTACTTCTTCGACTTCTCGCTGTCCGGGTTCATCTACCGCTCGACCGATGGCGGCGATATATTCGCCACCCGGCAAGCGCCCAGCGGCATCACTATCAACACCTTCCAGTTCGAGGATGCCAACATCATGTACGCGACCGACGGCGGTCCGCCGGTCACCGGCCCGGTGGGCACCAACATCTACAAGAGCACCACCGGCGGCTGGACCTGGGAAAGCCCGACCTCGCCGGGTATCGGTAAAATCCAGTCCATCAGCATCGGCAATCCCGGTGAGATTATCGTCGGCGGCACGGGGAGCATCGCGGTCTCCAAGGACGCCGCCCTGACCTACACCAAGTACACCGGCTTCGCCGCTACCGACATGTACCGCATCCAGAAGGCCACCGACTACGCTACCAGCAGCATAATCTACCTCGGTGACGCTGTTGGCGCTACCGCCGGCGGCAGCGGCGGCGTCTACCGGTACGCCATCGGCAAAGACCCGGCGTTCGAAGACCTGAGCCTGCCCGCCGCACTGACCCTCAACGGGGTCAAGGTCGGCTTCGGCATGAGGGGCGGCGTCATGTACGTACCCACCGCCGCTACCGGAATCGCACGGTCCCTCTATCCGACCAAGCCCGCCGGCCAGCAGCAGTGGACAGTCCTTGACCAGCCGGCCGCCGTGTTTGCCGCCGGAGCCTCCACCATATCGGTCGGCTCGCCGAACAACACCATTTACATAAGGGCGAGTACCGTCACCACTACCGTCCCCGGCCTGTGGGCTTCCTTCGACTACCTGGCGTCCGCCAAGCCCAAGATAAAGTCGCCGGCCGATAAGTACTCGGTCAGCGTCGACCCGTCCAACGGCCGTGCCAACCTGGTCACCTTCGCCATCGACCCGATGGGCTCGGGCACCGGCCTGGTCGCCATGTACGAAGGCCAGATTGCCGAGAAGGCGGCTGGTTTTGACGCCGGGATACTGAGCACCGCCATTACCGTGACGCAGCCGACATCGCCCACCATCCTGATGGGCACTACGGCTCCCGGTTTGGGGAGCGGCGGCTGGGTGTTCACCATGAACTCCAACACCGAGTACTTGGTTCGTTTCCGGGCCGTTGCTGAGCTTAGCGGCGAGAATGCCGACAGCGCATGGTCCGACCCGGTTACTCTCAACGTGCAGTCCGGCGGCATCATAAATGCGCCGCATCTCGGGCCCATCATCGTGGGACCGCAGGGTGGCGCTACCGGTGTCGCGTTGACTCCGGGCTTTGCCTGGGCGCCTGTCCCAGGAGCTACCGAGTACGAAGTCAAACTGTCTACCAAGGCAGATATGAGCACGCCGGTCGCTGGTACACCGGTCAAGGTAAAGATGCCAGCCTGGCAGCCGAGCGCTGCGCTTACCGCTGGCACGACCTACTTCTGGTCCGTGCAGGCAGTATCCCCGACCTCCGGTGCGGTAAGTATCAGCACCTTCACCACGGCAGCGGCACCGCCCAAGCCGGCACCGACACCGAAACCCACCGTAGCGCCGCCGGCCAAACCGGCGCCAGCGCCGACTATCGTCGTAACCATACCCGCGCCGCCTCCGGCACAGGTTATTGCCCCGTCATACATCTGGGCGATAATCATCATCGGCGCGATACTGGTCATCGCGGTAATCGTCCTGATTGTCAGGACCCGCCGTCCAGTATAACCCGAACGGTTACACCTGATTCAAGGAAAGCCCCCCCGCCTATAAGCGGGGGGGCTTTCTCTTTCGGGGACCACCGCTCCTTTACGAAAACCTCTCCCTTGAGGGAGAGGCCAGGTGAGGGTGATAACCGGTTCGTTTACCCCTCACTTACATCTCTCCCCAGGGGGAGAGATAAGCTAATTATTAGCGCTATTTATGCAACTTACTAGTAGTCTCATAGTAATGTGGACTGTGTCCCCCTTTGACAAAGGGGGACGCAAGGGGGATTTTTCTTGTGAAATCCCTCTCAATCTCTCTTTACGAAAGGGAGATGAGGACTTCTGATATGACATGAATAGTAAGTCTGTTCTATTTTGAGACTATTAGTATCTCAGAGACAGGACACTATGTGAGGGTGACACTACCTCTCACTGTATCTCTCCCCTCAAGGGGAGAGATACTATGTTCATAGTAATAACGGATGAAAGGAGGGGCACATGAAGCGTCGTAGAATCGTCATTCTGGTGGCGCTGGCGGTTATCGCCGGAGGCTCCTGGTGGTTCTTCCTCCCAGGGAGGATAGGACTGGCGAAACAACCGCCACCGGGTGTTCTCGCCTCCGGCTTTATCGAGGCGAAGGACATCGCCATCGCCCCGGAGATTGGGGGACGGATTGTCGCTATCTCTGCCGCGGAAGGTGACGAAATCCGGGCGGGCGCGGTCCTCATGAGACTGGACGACTCACTACTCAAAGCCCAGGAGAGGCAGGCAGAGGCGACGGTGAGGCTGGCTCGGGCGACTCTGGACCAGGCAACGTCTGCCCTCAACCAGTCTACCGTTTCGCGGGACGGCGCCCGGAATGTTCTGGAGAACGCCCTGGACGTACAGAAAAACCCCCTTGAACTGGAGGCACGGATTACTTCCGCACGCAACGAGCTAAGCACCTCGGAGGTAGCCCTGGGCTACGACAGCGAGATAGACCGCTACCGGGGAGTCCCCAAGAGCACATACTGGACCGTCGCTTTTGCCACCCAGCGCCGGGATAATGCC
>JACPQH010000098.1 GCA_016190585.1 Chloroflexota bacterium
GAGCAAAACCTGTCGTTAGAATAGAAACTATTAATGGGTATACTATTTCCTGCAATGCTGAAGTTGAGATAGTCAAAATATTGGCACAAAAACTTTACTCTAAAGTTGGGGTAAGCGGTAATGCTCAATGGGAACCAAAAACATTAATGATTAGGCAATTTACTATCAATAATGTTTTGCCATACGCCGAAGTTCCCCTTGATGAAGCATTTAGAGAACTTGCTGCTATTGCTGGAAGATATTATGCCGACATAGACAATGTTGATGAATACATCAAACATTTAAGGCAAGATACGGAGTCAGAATGAGTTTAGTTTGTTTTGACAATAACGTATTAATCTGGGGAATTAAGGAACAAGCAGAACTTGGGCAAGAAGAAATGATACCCCGTGCAAAAGCACTTATTAACGATCTTGTAAAATCAAAAACAGAAGTGATAATACCGTCACTTGTGATAGCTGAATTTTTAATGCGTATTCACCCGAAGGAGCATACAACTACTATCAATCTATTTGAACTAAGATTTGCGTTACAGCCATTTGATACAGCTGCTGCCAGTAAATTTGCAGAGATTTGGCAAACTAGGAAAAGCGAAGGTATTATTAAAGCTCTAATAGAATCAGGTAAAACGAAGACTGAAATGAGAGTAGATAACCTGATAGTAGCAATCGCAGTGGCACAAAAAGCAGAATGCATCTATAGCCATGATGACGATCTAAAAGCCTTTGCGCGAGGTTTTATTGAAGTCAGAGACATACCCCCCGTACCATCTACCCCCTTTGTTCCTAAACAGATCAATGCTTTCCCTGCCGAATCTACCAATCAAGATTGGGGTAAATCCCCCAAAATGAATGAACCTACTGTGCCCCCCGATTTCTAGTTAATCAGCCACCACCCTCAACCGAGCAGTACCGTTTTAACCGGCCCCCGACCCGGATGAGGCGCGTACGCGGTGCGCCGGCTAGACCAGGTTGACCTCGCGGTATTCCCCGAAGGTCTGCCGGAGGCTGTTGGTGATCTCGCCCAGCGTGGCGTAGCTCTTGACGGCCTCAATCAGTACCGGCATGACGTTGTCCCGGCCGGCGGCGGCGCGCGCCAGGCTGTCCAGGGAGCGGCGCACCCGGTCGTTGTCCCGCCTCTGCCGCAGGGCCTGGAGCCGGGCCACCTGTTTTCGCTCAACGGAATCGTCAATCTCGAAGGGCTTTACCGGAGGCTTTTCCCTGGTGGTAAAGCGGTTCACACCTACCAGCACCTGCTCGCCGGAGTCAACCGCCTTCTGGTAATCGTAGGCCGAGCGCATAATCTCCCGCTGGATGTAGCCGCGCTTGATGGCCTCCAGCGCCCCGCCCATCTCGTCGATGGTTTTGAGGTAGCGGTTGATGCCCTCCTCGGTCTCATCGGTCAGCTTCTCGATGAAGTGCGAGCCGCCCAGGGGATCGACGGTATCGGCGGCGCCGCTCTCGTGGGCGATAATCTGCTGCGTGCGCAGCGATAGCTGGACGGCCTCCTCGCTGGGCAGGGAGAGGGCCTCGTCATAGGAGTTGGCGTGGAGCGACTGGCAGCCGCCGAGCACCGAGGCCAGCGCCTGCACGGTCACCCGGACGATATTGTTCAGGGGCTGCTGCTCGGTGAGGGTGAAACCGTCGGTCTGGACGTGGAAGCGCAGCATCATCGAGCGGGGGTTTTTGGCGTGAAACCTTTCCTTCATTATCTGGGCCCAGGCGCGGCGCAGCGCGCGGAACTTGCCTACCTCCTCCAGGAAGTTGGTGTAGGCCGCGAAAAAGAACGAGAAGCGCGGCGCGAAGGAGTCCACGTCGAGGCCGCGGTCCATCATCGCCTGTACGTAGGTGATGCCGTTGGCCAGGGTAAAAGCGGCTTCCTGGATGGCGGTCGCCCCGGCCTCGCGCATGTGGTAGCCGCTGATGCTGATAGAGTTCCACTTGGGCATATGCTCGGCGCAGTAGATACACAGGTCGGTAATCAGCCGCATCGAAGGCTCCGGACCGAAGACGTAGGTATTGCGCGCGATGTACTCCTTGAGGAGGTCGTTCTGCACGGTACCGGCGAGCTGCGCCTGCTTCGCGCCCTGTTTCTCGGCGGCGGCGATGTACATTGCCAGGATGACCGGCGCCGTGGCGTTGATGGTCATCGAGGTGGAGACGTCGGCTAGCGATATCCCGTCCCAGAGGTCTTCCATGTCTTGGAGGGAATCCACGGCGACGCCGACCCGGCCCACCTCGCCGGCGGCCAGGGGATGGTCGGAGTCATAGCCCATCTGCGTGGGCAGGTGGAAAGCGACGCTGAAACCGGTCTGACCCTGCTCGTAAAGGTACTTGTAGCGCTTGTTGGTCTCCTCGACGGTGGCGAAGCCGGCGTACTGCCGCATCGTCCAGAGCCGGCCGCGGTAGCCGTTAGGCATGATGCCCCGGGTAAACGGATAGCCGCCGGGAAGACTGCCATCCCCAACGGCATCCTCACCGGTATACACGGTCTTGACCGGAAGCCCGTCGACTGTAGTCAGGAACTGGGACTTTCTCTCCTTTTCCTCGGTCACGCGCCTTCTCCTCTTAAGGTACTCCGGGATCCATGGCCGCTGGTAAAGGCCGGCAAAACCACTCGATTATCCGGCATATCCACGGAAATTGTCAAGGAATTTGAGGCGGGAGACTTATTACTCAATCCTGGTTGCTGTCAGACTTGCCTCACCCCCAATCCCCTCTCCATCCTGAAAGATGGGGCCGCGCAAAGCGATATATGGATAGAGAGGGGAGTCAGGGGGTGAGGTTGTTTAAATATCACAACCAGGATTGAGAAAAAACCGGGGAGACCGCCATCACCCCTGCAAAATCCTTTTGAGGTCGTGCTTGGCGTCGAGGATGCCCGCCCACAGGTCGCCGGTGCGGGCGAGGCGCGCCGGGGCGGTCAGGATGGTGAAATCGGTGGGGTAGGCCTTGCCCAGCTCCTCCCAGCGCAGGGGCATGGAGACGGTGGCCTCCGGGGTGGGGCGGGGCGAGTAGGCGGCGGCCAGGGTCTTGCCCCGCACGTTCTGGTTGAAATCAAGGAATATCTTGCCGGCGCGCTTGTCCACCGACCACTCGGTGGTGATGTCGGCGGGGTACCGCCGCAGGAGGTAGCCGCTCACCGCGCCCGCTGCCGAGCGCACCGCTGCGTAGTCGTACTCCCGCCTGACAGGCACGAAGATGTGCAGCCCCGTCTTGCCGGAGGTCTTGATGAAGCCGGCCAGCGACAGGGAGTCGAGCACCTCCTTCAGGCGGAGCGCGATCTCGCATACCTTGAGGAACGCCCGCCGGTTCAGCTCCGGCTCGGCGCCGCCCTTCTCCCGGCCGGAGTAGATGTAAGGGTCCATGTCGAAGACGATGAAATCAGGATAGTCAAGCAGCCGGTCCGCCGCTTCTTTGGGAGAAGGCCCGAAGGAATCCAGGGCGAAGCCCTCCGGCGCCGCGCTCACCCGGGAAAACCAGGTGTGCAGCTCGAGGTCGGCGAGCTGCCCCAGCCAGAGCAGCGTGGGCAGGTTGTTGCACATGATATAGTCCTGGAAACCGCCGGCGTGCTCCGAGGACAGGCTCACCCTCTCGACGAAGTCCGGCAACGGGTCGGAGTAGTGCTTCTGGTAAAAATGCTCGCCGTGTATACCGTGGGGGTAGCGCGTCAGGGTCAGGGGGCGGTCGCGCAGGTGGGGCAACAACAGGGCGGACACCCGGGCGAGGTAAAGAAGCAGGTCGCGCTTGGTGAGCGCCCGGCTTCCGGCTGCTGCCGGCCAGAGCGCCTTGTCCAGGTTGGTCAACCCGAACCGGGAGCCGTCGACCTCGACACCGAAGCTGTCGCCCGGCCTCTGAAGCTGCTCCAGGAGACCCTGCCTGTCACCCGGCGGGGACGTTGACTCACCGGCTATTGGGGCTTCGTTTCGCCTGACCTCGGCCGGCGCCTTGTCCTCCCGGAGACGCAGGAAAACCGGGGCGCGCAGGTAGCCTTCCTGGGTCCACTCGGCGAACTTGACCTCGGCCACCAGCTCCGGCCGGAGCCAGGTTACCGGCGGCATCGGCGGTATCTCAAAGGCGGGCCGCTCGGTCCGCAGCCGGTCCATGCGCGCCTTCAGGTCGGCCAGGGTCGCCTCGTCGAAGCCGGTGCCGACGTTCCCCGAGTAGACCAGCCGGTCGCCGTCGTAGTAGCCGAGCAGCAGCGAGCCGAACGCCCCGGCGCGGGCGCCGCCGCCCTGGGTGTACCCGGCGATGATGAACTCGCCGGTCTGCACTGCCTTTATCTTGAGCCAGCTCCGGGAGCGCCGGCCCGGTTCGTAGACGCTGTCCTTCCGCTTGGCGATAATACCCTCCAGCCCGTTGGCGACGGCCGCCCGGTAGACGGCCGCCCCGTCTCCTTCGAAAGAGTCTATCAGGCGCACCCGGTTGTCCGGCGCCAGGGCGCGCCGCAGGACCGCCTGCCTTTCGCTCAGGGCCGCCCCGCGTAGGTCGTAGCCGTCCAGGTACAGGATGTCGAAAACATAGTACAGCACGTGCGCGCCGGCCTCGCTCCGGCTCTTCTCCCGGATGAGCTTCAGGTGCTGCTGGAGGCCCTGGAAGCTGGGACGCCCCTTGTCGTCCAGGGCGACAATCTCACCGTCGAACGCCGCTGTCTCGACCGGCTGTTTTTCAAGTCCGGGCAACAGGTAGGGATACTCCGCGGTGACGTCCAGGCCGCGCCGGGACTTGAGGGTGACACGTCCCTGCCTGACGAAGGCCAGCGTCCGGTAGCCGTCCAGCTTGGGCTCGAAAAGCCACGCCGGGTCGGTGAATGGCGCCTCCGCCAGCGAGGCCAGCATCGGCGCGACCGCCTCCGGGAAGGGGGCCGGCCGGGCGCCGGGAATCTCCTGGGGCCGCGGCGGGCCGGGTCTCTTCCCGGCCTTTATCTCTTCCACGGTCAGGCCGGAAATCACCGAGCGCGCTTCCTGGAGGATGTCCTTCGCCGGATCGGCGTAGGCGTCGGCGTGCTTTATCAGGAGCCAGTTGTCCCCGGCCTGGCGCATCCTCACCAGCGCCCAGGAGCCTTTCAGCTTGCCGCCGCGGAGGTAGAACGAGAGCTTGCCCCTCTCCAGCCCGCGCCGCGCCTGGGCCTCCGCCCCGGCCCGGTCGTCAAAAAACAAGGCGCCGTCCGCCTCCGGCGAGTAGTCCCCCCGGTCCCAGACGATAACCCCGCCGGCGCCGTACTGCCCCTCGGGGATGACCCCCTCGAACGAGGCGTAGTCCAGGGGGTGGTCTTCCACCATCACCGCCAGTCGCTTCGCGCCCGGGTCGAGGGAGGGGCCGGCGGGCACCGCCCACGACTTGAGGACGCCGTCAACCTCGAGCCGCAGGTCGTAGTGCAGCCGGCGGGCGGCGTGCTTCTGGACGGCAAAAAGGAGCGCGCCGCTTCCCGGTTGGCCGCCGGCCGGCTCCGGGCTCCGGCCCAGGTCCCGTTTCCTTTCGTAGTCCCGCAGCATTATAATTAGATTATATACCAGATTTCACTTTGTTGAATTATTGACACGAATCCGGAATCTGTGATATATGTTAACTCAATTGCGGCGATTACCGGAATCTAATGGAGGTGAGATGCTTTCTGAAGACAGGTTCTTTGAAGGGCGCGACCTGGCCAAGGCCTGGGAGAGGTACTGCGGGTTTCTCGATCTATCCCTCGACGAGTTCATGGGTATTCAAAATCACCTCCTCATGGAAGAGGTCGAGGTGGTCCACGGCAGCCAGCTCGGGCAGAGGCTGGTCGGCATGGATGAGCGGCCGCAGACCCTCGATGAGTTCCGCAAGCGGGTGCCGCTGACCAGCTATGAAGACTATGCCCCCTTCATCGGCGAGCGCCAGGAGGATGTGCTGGCGCAGCCGCCGGCCTACTGGACCCACACCTCGGGCCGCGGCGGCAAGTTCAAGTGGATCCCCTACACCGAGCGGGCCGATGAGGTCTTCTGCCGGAACATCATCAGCATGGCGATACTGGGCCTGGCTTCCAAGCGCGGCGAGGTGGGCCTCAGGCCCGGCGTCAAGGTGCTCTCCAATCTCCCGGAGCGCCCCTATATCTCCGGTTGCCTGGCCTTTAATATCGCCAAGCGTTTCACCTGGTTCAATATTCCGCCGCTTGACCTGGCGGAGAAGATGGAGTTCCAGGAGAGGATCGAACGGGGATTCAAGATCGCCCTGCGTGACGAGGTCGACCTCGTGATATCGATGAGCAGCGTGCTTATCAAGATAGGCGACCTCTTCAGTGAGGGCACGCAGCGCATGAAATTCGCCCCTTTTATGATGCACCCGCGCATCCTGTCCCGCCTGGGGCGGGCCAAGCTGGCCAGCCGCCGGGAGAAGCGGGCCATGCTGCCCAAGGACCTGTGGAACATCAAGGGGGTGATAAGCTGGGGTACCGACATCGGCATCTACAAGGAGAAGATAAAGCAGTGCTGGGGCAAGGAGCCCCTGGAGTTTTACGCCTTCGCCGAGGCCGGTCTTATCGCCCTGCAAAGCTGGAACAAGAAAGGCATGACCTTTTTACCGCATACCGCCTTCTACGAGTTCATCCCCGAAGCGGAGTGGCTCAAGTGCCGGGAAGACCGGAGCTACAAGCCGGGGACGGTCCTCATGGACGAGCTCAAACCGGGCGGCGTCTACGAGCTGGTGGTCACCAATTTTTACGGTATGCCCTTCCTCAGGTACCGGGTCGGCGACCTGGTGAAGATAGTCGCCCTGCGGGATGAGGAAGCCGGCGTCAACCTGCCGCAGATGGTCTTCCAATCCCGGGCCGACGGCATTGTCGACATCGGCGGTTTCACCCGGCTGGACGAAAAGGTTATCTGGCAGGCCATCGCTAACACGCACATAAAATACGTGGACTGGACGGCGCGGAAAGAGACGGAAAACGGCGACAGCGTTCTCCGCCTGTACATCGAGCTATATGAGCAGGTCCATCCCAAAAAGCTTGAAGAGATGGTCCATGAACAGCTCAAGCTGATGGACCGGGACTACAGCAACCTGGAAACCATGCTCAACATGAGGCCGCTGCGGGTCACGCTGCTGCCCAAAGGCGCCTTCCAGCGCTTCTATAACTCGAAGAGGCTGGCCGGCTACGACCTGGCGCACCTGAAGCCCCCCCACATCAATGCTCACCAGGCGACCATCGACGAGCTGTCCCAGGCAGGTTTTACGGCGGGTCTGAAAGCCCAGGGTTAAAGTCTATTGATAATGCCGGGCGCGATACCTGATGCAGGCAGACGGCGAGGCCGGGCCTACCCCCGGTCCGGTGCCGGGCTGGCGCCTGCCCGCGGCCGCTTCACGCCGGGGGGCCGCCCGTGACCATGTACCTCGGCCTGCCCCTGGTGCTGACCTCCCTGACCATAGTGCTTGTCTACCTGGTGTTGCGGAAGGACCACCGCACCTTCACCAACCGCCTCTTCGCCGGGTTCCTGTTAAGCATGGGCGTGTGGGCCTCCGCCGTGTTCGGCATGCGGGCCAGCCCCGACCTGGCGCACGCCCTGCCCTGGGAAAGGACCATATTGCCGGCGGCCGCCCTGACGGGTCTCCTCTTCTTCCATTTTACCCTGAGCTACACCGGCATCAGGCGGACGAAATGGCTGCTGAAATGGCTGTACGGCTTTGTATTATTCATCATCGCCATCAGCCCTACCAGCCTGCTCGCCCAGGGCATGCAGCTCAAGGCTTACGGCTACGCGCCGGTGCTCGGGCCGGCTTTCTTCCTGTTCTTCGCCGGGACTTACCTCATGGCCATCCTGGGTCTGTTCAACCTCTTCTGGGCGCACAAGAATTCCCGGGTTTACGAAGAGCGCAACCGCTATCTCTACCTGATTATCGGCGGCCTGTCATCGCTGATCGGCGGGGCAAGCGATGTCCTGCCCATCCTCGGCCTGCCCCTCTACCCCGGCGCCATCATCGGCAACACCACCTTCTGCCTGCTGGCCAGCGTGGCCATCGTCAGGTATCACCTTTTTGACATCAACCTGATTATCCGGCGCGGCACCTCGTACCTGCTGCTCTCGGCGCTGGTCGCCATCCCTTACGTCGGCATCATCGCGGTTTTCTACGAGCTTTTTAACCAGGCCATGCCGCTGTGGGCGAACCTGATCGTGGTGATGGCGCTGTCCGTCGGTCTCCAGCCGGCCTGGCGCAAGGTGCAGGGGGCGGTCGACCGGATTTTCTACCGGGGACGCTGGGACTTCCTGCGGGAGCTGGAAGACTTCAGCCAGGAGACCCATAACATCAGCCATCTACCTGATATCACCGCGCCGCTGGTCAAGCTGCTGTACCGGGGCTTGCAGGCCTCGAGCGTGCACCTGCTCCTGCCGGCCACCCCGAAGTCCCTGACGGTGGTCTCGGCGACCGGGCCGTACTCGGTCGATTTCGGCATCGACAACCGCAGCCCGCTGATCGCCTGGCTGGAAGGCCACAAGAGTATCCTGCACCGGCAGGACCTGGATATCATCCAGCAGTTGCAATCGCTTACCGATAAAGAGACCAGCACGCTGAAAAGAATCAGGGCGGAGCTCTTTTTCCCGCTCAAGACCAAGACCAACGAGCTGGTGGGCTTGCTGGTAATCGGCGAAAAACTCTCCCGGCAGACCTACTCGGAGGAAGATGAGCGCCTGGTGCTTACCGTGGCCTCGCGGATGGCGATCGAGCTGGAGAACGCGCTGCTGTATGCCCGGGAGAAGGCGTCCCGCGAGGAACTGCAGAAGCAAAACGAGCAGAAGACCGAGTTCCTCCACGCCGTCGCTCACGAGCTCAAGACCCCGCTGACCGCCATCATCTCCTCATCGGAGCTGCTCGGCAGCGAGCTGCCCTCGCCCGACGAAAGTCCGGTCGGCCGGCTGGTCAATAATATCACCCACAGCGCCTGGTCCATGGACAAGAGGATTACCGAGCTCCTGGATTTCGCCCGGATGCAGATCGGCACCCTGAAGATCCACGCCGAGGATATCCGTGTCGGCGAGGTCATCGAGGAGGTCGCTTCCGTCCTGGCCGTCCTCTTTAATAACAAGGACCAGGCCTTGTCGCTTGAGGTTCCCGAGACGCTGCCCCCGGTCAGGGCGGACCGGGACAAGCTCGAGCAGGTGCTGGTCAACCTGCTGTCCAATGCCAACAAGTTCTCCCCCAGCGGGACCGGCGTCGTCCTCCGGGCCAGAGGGGGGCAGGCCCGGATAATCGTCGAGGTGGAAGACTCGGCGCAGCCCATTACCGAGGCGGAGAAGAAGCGTATTTTCGAGCCCTATTACCGAGGCGAGAACGCGGAAAAGCGCCAGCGGCTGCCCGGGCTCGGGCTCGGCCTGACGATATCCCGGCGGCTTATCGAACTGCAGCACGGCGAGATGTGGCTGGAGACCAGGGAAGGCAAAGGGAACATCTTCGCCTTTTCGCTGCCCGTATCCCGGGCAGGGGGCGAGAAGGTAGTCCCGGCTGAGGTGAATGATGAAGGTTTTGATCATCGAGGATAGTACGGAGGTAGTTGAGGCGGTTTCGCTGTGCTTCCAGTTGCGCTGGCCCGATATCGTCATCAAGTCCACCGCCGAGGGCAACCGGGCCATCGAGCTCGTCAGGGAAAACGGCTACGATGTCGTTCTGCTTGACATCGGCCTGCCCGACATGGACGGCTTCCTCGTACTGCAGCAGATACGGTCTTTCTCCAGCGTGCCCATCATCATCCTCACCGCCCGGGGGCGCGAGGAAGACCAGGCCAGGGGGCTCGAGATTGGGGCCGACGATTATATCGTCAAGCCCTTCCGGGCCCGGGACCTGGTCGCCCGTGTTTACGCCATCCTGCGCCGCACGTTGCTGGCCGACCGGGCGCGGGAGCAGCCCGCTGTCGTCCGCGGCAGGCTGGTCCTCCACCTGACGAAAAACGAGGCGCAGCTCGGGGACTACTCGGTGAAACTGACCCCCACCGAGTGCATGCTCCTGTACGTTCTCATGAAGAACGCTGGCAACACCCTCGGCAGCCAGGAGCTTATCCAGCAGGTCTGGGGCAGGGAGTACCGCGATACCGAACTCCTCCGGACCTATATCCGGCGGCTGCGCAACCGGTTGAAGGACAACCCGCCCCAGATTATTTTGACCGACCACGGCGAAGGCTACCGGCTGATACCGCCCCCGACCCAGTACTAAAGTACTGGAAAACAAGTCCTGTTAAATCCTCGTCCCGGGCTGGTAGCTTCTATGCAGGAGGTTAGAATGAAAGTTAGACTGGTTTCTGTGTTGCTGGTTACACTGGCCCTGGCTCTGCTCGTCCCGGCTCCGGCCCTGGCGGCGAAGCCGGTCATCTCGGCGAAGCCGGTGGCCACGGAGTTCGCGGCGACGGCCACCATCGACGCGATAACGCCCGGCGATGTCAGTCCGCTGGGTAATACGGGGAACTGGCTGGTGCGCAATCGCGAAATCCAGGGGGAGATCGCCGGCAGCATCAACGGGGCTTTCACCATAACCTATAAGGGCATCTTCGAGCTTGCCACCCAGGCGGGGACCTTTAGCGGTTCCTTTGAGTCCGGCGCCTACCGGATGCAGATTGCCGGCGTCTCCGCGCCGCTCCAGATAGTCTGGGTCGAAGAGTTTCAGACCTACCTGCCGATGCTGCAGATAAGCGGCCAGTGGCTCCTGCCCCAACAGCAGGGTTACGGGGAGTTCAATGGCTGGGCCATTTTCATACCGGTCGACGGGCACGTCGGCGCCATCGTCGCCAGCTCGCTCGGCGTCACCGGTGTCTGGAAACCGTAAGGCCTGACTGCCCCGGCTGTTTTCAGGGCCCCCCGCGCGCGGGGGGCCTTGCTATTTAAGGATAACCTTCAGCAAAATTAGGTAACCTTACGGATAGCCGCCCCGGCTCCCCGGACGGCAATAATATGGCAGATTGAATTGAAAGGAGCCGGAGATGGTGCGTTTATCCTGGGACGCTCAGGAAAGACTGATCGAGGGGGCGAGGCGCGGCGGCCGGAAAGGCGGCGTCGCTGAAAAGCATTTCACCGCGGAAAGCAAGCGGCGGCAGGTCGAGGGGGCCCGCAAGGGCGGCCGGCGCTCCCATATCCATGACCCCGGCCGGACGCCGGAAGACTACGAGTAAACCACGCACCGGGCAGGCAAACCATGTTGTACGACGAGTTCATCAAGAAGGTAAAGGAATACGCCGGGCTGGATTCCTCCAGCGACGCGATAGCCGCCGCCGACGCGGTGCTCGAGACCCTGGGCGAGCGCCTCACGCGGATACACCGGCAGCACCTGGCGACCCAGCTGCCGCGAGAGCTCCAGCCGGCCGCGCTCCGGGCGCGGGAGACGGACAGGATTCCTCTGGAGCAGTTCTATATCCGCGTCGGCGCGCGCACCGGGCGACAGCGGGTGCACGAGGCGATCAAGCGCAGTGACGCCGTCATCCGGGTCCTCCAGGAGGCGGTGGCCGAAGGCGAGCTTGCCGATATCCTCTCTGACATGCCGGCGGAATACCAGGCACTCTTCAACAAACGCGCCTCCGGACCACAGTCGCCCCCGATTGTGGACGTCCACCGGATAAAATAAGCGCAGGTGAAGCTCTCGCCCCTTGCCTCTATTTGAGAGGTGTTCATCACCATGCCGCCGGCAAGCGGCGGGGACGATTGCGAGGGCGAAGCCAAGCCCCTGGCGACAGGGGTATTTTTCAAGTATAATGCATACCTGTGGACAGGGAAGACATCCTGCGGCGGGCCCCCATCTTCGCTTCGCTCGACCCGGCCGACCTGGCGGCGCTGGCGGGGCTGGCGCGTGAGGCCGGTCTTAAGGCCGGCGAGTTCGTTTTCTGGGAGGGCAACGAGTCCCGGGACCTGTACATTATCGCCCGGGGGCGCGTCAAGGTACTGAAGTATGCCTCGACGGGGAAGGAGTTCATCATCGCCTTTTTCGGCCCCGGCGAGATGCTGGGCGAGGCCGCCGTTTTCCAGGGCAAACCCTACCCGGCCACGGCCCAGGCTACCGAGGACACGCAACTGCTCGTGCTCAGCCGGGAGGCCTTCCTGCATTTCCTGGGAGGGCACCCCGGGGTAGCCCTGGCCATCATCAGCATGCTCTCGGCGCGCCTCAGGGACGCCCAGTCCCGCCTCAAGGACCTGGCGGGGGAGAGGGTCGAGCAGCGGCTGGCCCGCGTCCTGCTCATGCTGGCGGCCAAACTCGGCCCGGCTTTGCCCTTTACCCGGCAGGAGCTCGCCGACATGGCCGGCACCACCACGGAAACGGCCATCCGCGTCACCGGGCAGCTCCGGGAACGGGGCATTATCAGGTCGGTGCGGGGCAAGCTAACAGTGGTCAATGAGGAAAAGCTGCGGCTGCTGGCGGAGGGCCCGCCGCTCGACCTGGTCAAGGCAGATAAGGGGAGCGCGGCGGGGTAGTTGCCGGCATCGGGCCACCCTGTATGACCCAGATCATATTTCTCCCCGCCGCGGGCGTTGTATCATTCTGGTAGCGAAGGAGGCCGACATGACGAAATGTCCGGGACAGGATACGAGGAACCTCAGGGTAGAGGTGTATAAGTGCCCGGGCTGCGGGGCGCCGGTGGAGATATTCTCCGACGAGACCCGGGTCAGGTGCCAGCGCTGCGGCACGCGGGTCTACAAGGAGAACACACCCACCTGCATCGAGTGGTGCGCCTCGGCCAGGCAGTGCCTCGGCGAAGAGCGCTGGAAGGCTTTGAAAGGAGAGGAGTAAGATGACGACCAGAGTTACCAGAAAGATTGTAAGGATTGATGAAGAAAAATGTGACGGCTGCGGCCTGTGCGTGCCGTCTTGCGCCGAGGGCGCGCTCCGGATAGTGGACGGGAAGGCGAAGCTCGTCAGCGAGCGGTACTGCGACGGCCTCGGCGCCTGTCTCGGCGAGTGTCCCCAGGGGGCTATCACCATCGAGGAGCGGGCCGCCCAGGAGTTCAGCGAGGCGGCGGTCGAGCAGCACCTGCACGGGCGCCCGAGCCGCGAAGAGGAAAGCCTGCCCTGCGGCTGCCCGTCGGCCAGCGTCGCCGAGTTCGGTAGGCCGGCCGGGGAGCGCGCGCCCGGGGTGAGCGCGCCGTCGATGCTGCGGCACTGGCCCGTTCAGCTCGCGCTGGTACCGCCGGGCGCGCCCTTCCTGAAAGGGGCCGATATCCT
This sequence comes from Chloroflexota bacterium, assembly GCA_016190585.1. The sequence goes on from JACPQH010000098.1 coordinate 13,155, forward strand.
GCTGGCGGCGCACTGCGTCCCCTTCGCCCACGCCGATTTCCACCGGGACCTACTGAAGGACCACGCCCTGCTCATCGCCTGCCCCAAGCTGGACGACCTCCCGGCGCACCTGAGGAAGCTCACCCGGATAATAGAAGAGGCGGCGCCTTCGAGCCTGACCGTCGTTCACATGGAAGTCCCCTGCTGCTCCGGCCTGGTCTACCTGGCGCGGCAGGCCATCGCCGCCAGCGGGCGTGATGTCCCGCTGAACGAAATAACCATCGGCGTCAGGGGCGGGGTGCTGGCCGAGGCCTGACCCCAGCCCCTCCCGGGCTAGCCGCCGCCGGTCCCCCAGGTCTCGAACTCGGCATCCCAGGACTGGGTGCCGGCGCTTGACCAGGTGGCGCCGTCCGCGCTGGTCGCCACCGAGCCGCCGGTATACCGACCCGCGGTATCGAGCAGGAAATAGATGGGAGCGGCGGCGCCGGCGCCGGGGGCGCGCCAGACCAGGGCGTACCGCTTCCCCGCGGTCAACCGGTAGCCGCCCGCAAGATTGAAGTCGTGCCAGGACTCCGTCCACGCCGCGTTAACGGAGCCTGCCGGAAGACTGGCGCTGGCCAGGTCGGGGCCGGCGGGCAGGCCGGCGGCATCCGTTTCGCGGATGCTCACTATCACGTCGCCCGCCGGAACGCCGGCCCTGACGAGGGGCAAGCGTACCCGGATGATGTCATAACCCACCGGCGGCGTAAAGGCCTGCGCCCGCCAGTATGGCCCGTAAAAAACGTCGGCGCCGTTGAAGCTCCGGTAGCTTTCGTGGAGCGACGACGGTGCGCTGTCGGTAATCGTAATCGTGATGTCCTCGGAGACGGAGAGCATGCCGTCCGAGACCTCGAAGTGCACTCCCTGGTAGGTACCGGGCGCGCCTGGCGTCCAGGAGAAGGCGCGGGTCGCGGCGTTGAAGCTGGCGCCGGGAGGCAGGTTGCCGGCGGTAAATACCAGGGGATTGTTGTCGGCGTCGGTCGCTGACACGTTAAAGGTCAGGAGCTGGTTGACCGTCCCGGCCCGGTTGCCGATAGGACTGAGGACGGGCGGCCGGTTGGCGGGAGGCGTTCCCGGTACGCCCAGCTCTTCGAAGGCGAAATCCCAGGCCTTGTCGGCGATGTCGCTCCAGCCGGAGCCTCCCGAGCCATAAACGGCCCAGCCCCTGGCGTAGTCGCCGGAGGTATCGGCCCCGTAGTAAACGGGGCTGGCGGCATCGGCGCCCGGCGCGCGCATCACGATGGCGTACTTTGCCCCGGCTACCAGGGTGACGCCGGCGCCCAGGTCGAAATTATACCACGCCAGGCTCCAGGACGCCGGGATGCTGCCGGCCGGTATCGAGCCGGACGCCAGGTCGGCCCCGGCGGGACGGCCGCTGGCATCCGTCGCCCGGATACCGGCGACCACGTCGCCCGAGGGGTTGCCCTGCCGCAGGAAGGGGATGCTTACCCTGGTCACCTTGTGGGTCTCCCGGGGCGTGAAGGTCTGCCCTTTCCAGCCGGCGCCCGCCAAGAGGTCAACGGCGTTAATGCCGGCGGCATTCTCATAGCGCGTCAGTAACGGCGCGCTGGCCGTAAAGGCTACGGTCACCGTCTTGTTTCCGGTCATGGTGATGGTTGCGGGATTGGAGCCGCCGCCCAGGTCGCCGCTCCAGCCGGAAAAGGCCCAACCGGAGCCGGGGACGGCGGTCAGGGAGACGACGGCCCCCGCGGCATAGGCGGCCTGGTCCGGGTTCTTGGTGACGGTGCCCGTGCCGACCACGTTGATACTCAGCCCGTAACCCGTGATGGTGCTGACCGCCCGGTAGGCATTTATCCGGCCGTTTTGCCAGTAGGTGCCGGTGCCCGAAACCTGGTCCGCGGTGGCCTCGATCCGACTTCGTACCGCCGCGTTCGTGGTGCCGGTCGGCGTCGACCATAGCAGCGCGGCGAGGCCGGAGACCATCGCCGTGGCCATCGACGTGCCGCCGGCGTAGCCGTAGTTAAGTCCGAAGGCGTTCGGGTGATTGGGTAAAGTGGAGAAGATCTGGACGCCCGGAGCGGCGATGTCCACCCAGCCGCCGTAGTTGGAAAAGGCGGCCTTGACGTCATTGGCGTCGGTCGCGGCAACCGCTATGGAGTTGGCGTAAGCGGCGGGGTACGCCGGGGAGCTGCTGCCGGTATTGCCCGCGGCGGCCACGACCACCGCCCCGCGGTTCCAGGCGTAGTTTACGGCTTCCTCCAACGTGCTCGAGTAGTTCGGGGTAATCAGGCTCATCGAGATCACCCTGGCGCCGTGGTCAACAGCCCAGATGATGCCGTCGGCGATCCAGCTATCATAGCTGCCGCCGGTCTGGTTGAGCACCTTGATGTTCATCAGGCTGACACCCGGAGCCATACCGGCAATACCGGCGCCATTGTCGGTCACGGCGGCGGCGGCGCCGGCGACCGAGGTGCCATGGCCATAGAGGTCATCGAGGGTCGGCTCGGCGGTCGCGTTGTAGTTGTCGACTATCTTGGAAGCGAGGTCTTCATGGTCTTGATCGATACCCGAGTCCAAAATCGCGAGCTTGACCGCCGGCGAGCCCGAAGTGACATCCCAACCGTCGAAAGCCTGGACCTTGGCCAGGGCCCACTGGTTTGGAAGGTAGGCGTCGTTCGGAGTCGCCACGGCGCGCGCGGTATAATCGAGTTCGGCGTACCTGACGCTCGGGTCAGTCCGGTAGGCCGCCAGGAATTCCTGGGGGTCGCCGCTGACGGCGACCACGTCCACGTCGATGCCGCCGATACGCCTAGCTGCGCGACCGCCCCGGGCGGCGTTCACCCCCTTTCTGACGGCCGCCGAAGTACCCGGCTTGAATTTGACCAGGATACGGTCCGGGGCATAACCCGGGCTGTCGTCCGCCGCCCTGGCGGGGAAACCGGGGAAACTTACCAGGATAAGGGCGAAAACGAGGACGAATTGAATGAGCCGTTCCAACCGGAAAAGCGGGACCTTCACGATACTTGCCTCCCAATTCCAGGACGTCTTGGGGGCGTCCTTATTAATATTAGGAGGCGGGGACGGTCCCGGCCATTGGCAGAACTACTTAAAGTCCTTTCACGGCTAACCTAATTCCCGGCGCGAATAAATCTCGCCCGATAGGTAATTAATTTCCTCCTCGAATCCGGTTAGCTTCATTACAGCTTGAAAGTGGAATGGCTTGCTTTGTGTAATGCCGGAATGGACTAATTAAAATCCGCTTCACTGTCTTCATTAAATCTTTACTTACTAGTCAAAGGTCCAACGTATAACAAATGACCTATACTAACTATTAGAGCCCATACAGAAGCCAAGATGAGAAATAATGAAGCAGCGTCATGCAATCGCCAGATAAAACTTACAATGCTTATTACCAGTATAACCAGCCAGAAAATCCTTTCAAAAATCATATTACGTCTGCGTTTAAAGATGGCTTGGGAATCACTTACCCGGTATCTCTTCGTCACTTTTCGTATTGAACTTAATACGTATGCAATCCAGGCAACTAAGAAAAAGGAATAATATGCAGCGATAAAAAGCTTGTTTGCTACTATTGTCCACCCGATTGCTACAACGGCAAAAGGAGTTGCGAGTGCTAAAAGGATATATAGCTTACGCGCTTTACTAACATGCTTTGCTTGTAAAGCCTCATTCAAATCTGCAACACCTCTGACTTGCACCGGCTTACCAACGGGAGCTGCCGCTCAAGCGCCGCTACCCGCCGGTCTTGCGGGCTGTAATGTCCAGGTACAGCAGGAAGATGCCTTCGGGTACGGGCTCACACCGGACCTCAAACCAGGCTTTCCTGCCTCCCGGGAAGACGAACTCGGTCTCGTATTGCTCCCGCGTCCGGTTTTCCATGCAGTTCTTGAGATGAACGAAGGTATCCTGCTGCTCGATGCCGGGAAAGACCTCCATGAGGGTGCGGCCGATTCGCTGCTCCCTGTTGGCGCCGGTGAGCCTCACGGCGGCGTCATTGACGTAAAGATAGCGCCAGTTGAAGTCGAGGATGACGCTGCCTTCCAGCATGTTGTCCAGGACGCTGCGGAACCGTTTCTCGCTTTCGCGGAGGGACTGCTCGACCCGCTTGCGCTCGGTGATATCGGCCAGCGAGACGCGGTAAGTCAGGCTCGACCCCTGGCTTATGAAAACGGTCTGCAACTGGGCGTGGAAAACCGAGTTGTCGCGCCGCATCATTTCGACCTCGGTGCTCAGCACGCGCCCGGTTTCGGCGATCTCCTTGAGGTAAGCCCAGAAAGCGAGGTGATACTGCGGCTCCACCAGGCTCTGAAAGGGCTGGTTGATCAGCTCTTGCCGGGGGGCGCCCAGCAAATGGCTGGCCGTGAAGTTGGCCTCGGTCACGACGCCCTGACCGTTCAGGATGAAATAACCTACCGGCGCCAGGTCGAACAGCTCGGTCAGCCGCCGGGTCAGTGTTTGGCATTCGCGCTCGGTCTGCCGGGACTGTTCCACCCGCAGGTCCAACCGGTGCGCCATGCGGACCAGCTTGTCAATGAGCGTCTGTAGTTCCCGGGCCGGTATTTTCTGGAACTCATCGCGCGATAGAGCCACCACGTTTTCAGCGCGGGCGCATAAGCGGTCTAGCTGGTCTTCTCCATTGTCCATGACGCATCCTCGCGGAGTTCAGGCTCCTGGACGCAGACATTGCGCTGTTCAGCTAAATGGAGATAGGGGGATTCGAACCCCCGACCTCTGCGATGCGAACGCAGCGCTCTCCCGATTGAGCTATATCCCCAGACTACCCAATTATAGCACAGGCGGTGTTATCGTTAACGCTCTACCCGGCTTACGCGGTAGCACATCTTGCCGGCCGGCGCGATGACCTCGATAATCTCGGACTGGCAGCGCCCGAGAACCGATTTTCCGATCGGGGAGGCGCTGGATATCCTGCCGTTGGCCGGGTCAACCTCGGTGGGGTGGACGATGACGTAGTTGACCTCCTGCCCGGTGGACTGGTTCTCCAGGTAGACGCGGTCGCCGATATTTATTCTTACGGCGACTCTTGACTCGCTGTTAAGGATGGTGGCCAGCTTGAGCGTTTCTTCCAGCTCCTTGATGCGCCCTTCCAGAAAGCTCTTCTGTTCCCGGGCGGCGGCCAGCGGCGCGTTCTCCCGGAAGTCCTTGTCGGCGGCGGCTTTGGTAATGTCCTCGATAACCTGGCTGCGCTTGTTCTTGAGCCCGGCGAGCTCGGCTTCAAGCTCGGCGTAGCCCCGCGCCGTCAGCGCCACCACCTCGGGCAGCCCGCAGCGGCCGTTGGGGGCGCTTTTTGCCTTTTTAGCCTTCAGGTGGATGCCGAGATTGGTCCGGCTCCAGCCCGCCTTTCTGGCGTAAGCCAGGAAAGCCTTCACCAGTTCGAGCTTGCTGGCATAGTCCGTGTCTGACAGGGAAAGCTGCTCGGCATAGTTGGCTATCTCGGGAGCCGTCAGCGCCGCGAAAGAGCGCCCCCAACTGTACCACCGGACAAAGCTGTTTATCTCCTGCTGGCTTCTGGCCCGTTCCTCCGCCTTCAGACCTGCCAGGTACTGCCCGGCGCCCTCCCCCAGGCTCAGATTCTTGACATCAATTACCATCAGTCCTCCCAAATTCTTTATCTAGATATATTCTAGTCGTTCGTCAGCTTCGGGTCAATCTTGGCCCGGAAGGGCGCCCTGACCGAGTCTATCACGCCGGCGAGCGCCAGTTGCCCCGCCAGGCTCAGGGCGAACTTGCCGTGCCAGTCGAAGGAGACGTCCCGGTCTTCGACCAGCTTCCGGTCGATCCGGCGTGACTTCATGACGGTAAAAATGCGGTCGATGCGCTCGTTGCTCAGGCTTTCGAACAGGCGGCGCGCCCAGTAGCCTGTCCGGAGCTCGCGGCCCAGTTTCTTGCGCCAGGCGCGGTCGTACCCGGCGAGGCGGGTAGCGGAGAGGTCGCCGGCCGCGAGGGCGTCATGCAGCGTCCGGGCGGCTATCCCGGCGGCCAGCAGGCCGTAGTAGATACCCCCGCAGGTGGTCGGCTTGACCTGGCCGGCGGCGTCGCCCACCACCAGCAGGCGCTCCGCCGAGGTGCGCGGCAGCGCGCCCAGGGGAATGGCGCCGTAGCGGACCGGCCCGACGCCAGGGAAAATCTTGCCGCGGGCGATGAGGGCTGCCATGAGCCGGCTAATTGATGCCGCCGGGCTGCGGCGCGCCAGGAGCCCCACCCGGGCCCTGCCCGGCGCAGAGGGCGCCAGCCAGCCGAAAAAGCCCGACGTCAGGGCCTGGTCAAAGTAGACCTCGACCTCGTCAACCGCAGCCTCCACCTCGGCCTGGGCCCCGGCGACGAAGTCCCTGATCCGCCCCAGGCCGAGCCGCCGGCCGAATGACGGGCTGAAGCCGCCGGCGAACACGGCCGCCCGCGCCTGAAGCCGCTGGGTCTTCCCGCCCGCCGCCGTCTCCACCGTCACCCCGCCGGGACCGGGGAAGATGCCCGCCGCCGCGGTATCGAACCGGTACTCCACCCCCAGCCGGCGCGCCCGGTCCGCCAGGAGCCCGTCGAACGCCCGGCGGTCGACGGTATAATACTGCGTCTCGGGGCGGGCGACGGCGATCTCCAGGCCGGAAGGTGAGAAGAAACGCGCGCTGCGGGCGGCGCGGAGAACGCCCCCGGCGTCCAGGTCGAGCAAACCGGCGCATTCCCGCCCGATGATGCCGGCGCAGGACGGCTTGCCCGTGACGCCCGGCTTTTTCTCGATGACGAGGACGCTGTGGCCGTACGCGGCGAGCCGGGCGGCGGTATGGCTCCCCGCCGGACCGGCGCCGATAACGAGAACGTCGTGCATTGCTCTAGATTATAGATTATGCTAGTATAGTCCAGGAAGCAAATCGGGGTGTAGCGCAGCCTGGTAGCGCACCTGAATGGGGTTCAGGTGGCCGGCGGTTCAAATCCGCCCACCCCGACCATCGTCCGGCGTACGACCATACTTTAATTCGCTCTCCCGGGCCAGGTATTTTTTCCGATTTGGCCGGGAAGGCGGCACTCGCTCCGCATAACCAGCTTTTGACGGACTCCAACCTGGATTTATAAAATATGCGAAAGCTGTTATCATTCCAGAGACCGAAGAATAATGTGGAAATACCTGTTAACCCTATCGTTGGCTCTCCTGGCCGGGTTGCCTGCATCAGGCTCGTTGGCCTGCTCCGCGGAACGGGCGCCGGTCGTCGTGGCCTATTCCCCGTATGAGGCTACGGCCCTTTTCTGGATCGCCCGGGACCGGCAGTTCTTCAGCAGCAACGGTCTCGAGGTGAGCTTGCGCCGGTACGATTCCGGGGCCGCCTCGCTGGTCGGGGTCTTGAAGGGGGAGGCGGATATCGCGGTCGGGCTTAGCGAGTTCCCGGTGGTCCGGATGGCGTTCCAGAAAGAGAAGATGACTGTTGTCGCGAACGCTGACCACGGCGAGTTCATCTACCTCGTGGGACGCCGGGACCGGGGAATTGAGAAAGCCGCGGACCTCAAGGGGAAAAGGGTCGGTACCGCGTTCGGGACGGTGGCGCAGTTCCATCTCGGCAGGTTCCTCGCGTTGAACGGCATCAAGGCGCCGGACTTGACCCTGGTTGACCTCAAGACGCCGGCCGAGTGGGTGAACGCGGTACTGGACGGGACCGTTGACGCGGTGGCAACCGCCCAGCCGGACGCCAATACGGTCAAAGACAGCCTGGGCGATGACGGCTTTATCTGGCCGGTACAGAGCGATCGCTTCGTACACGGGCTGATAGTCGCCACCGGCGAGTGGGTGGCCAATCATCCTGAACTGGTGACAAGGTTCCTTAAGGCGATAGCGCAGGCCGAGGAGTACGCCTTGCGTTCCCCGGCGGAGTCGAAAGCCATCGTCTAGAAGGGGCTTGACCTGGACGTCGGCTACATGGAAACGGTCTGGCGGCAAAACCAGTTCACGCTCACCCTTTACCAATCGCTGATTTTCGCCATGGAAGACGAAGCCCGCTGGATGATAGAGAACAACCTGACCACCGAAAAGGACGTCCCCTATTTTGAGGATTACATCTATGAAAACAGCCTGAAAGCCATCAAGCCGGAGGCGGTCACGATAATCCGCTGAAGAAGCTGAGCATGAGAATCAGAACCCAGTTCGTTATAACTATGCTTTTATTCGGCGCCGTGCTGGCGGCCGTCGCCGCCTCCGCGGTTGTCACCAGCCGGATGGTGGAGTCGGCCCGCGAACAGGGGAACCTCGCCGACAGCGTGGCCCAGGGCGCCAGCGAGCTGAGCTACCTGGCGAACGACTACCTGATTCACCGGGAAGACCGGCAGCTTAACAGGTGGCAGGCCAGGTTTGATACTTTCTCCGGCGCGGTCGCCAGGCTTGAGGAAAAGAACCCGGCGCAGCAGGGACTGGTCCGCAGTATCCGAGCCAATACCACGAGACTGGAAGACGTATTTAAAAGCATCGTCGCCGCCATCGGCAGCGACTCACCGGGTCCGGGCGGCACTCTGGACCCGGTAGCGCTGAGCGTTTCGTGGAGCCGTATCGCGGTGCAGAGCCAGGCGCTTGTCTCCGACGCGTCTCGCTTGTCGAATGTCCAGGAGAATCAGGTTAGCCAGCTCCAGACGACCAACGACACCATTATCATCATTCTTATCGTCGTTCTCCTCGCCTATTTCCTGATAAACTACCTGCTGACGCAGCGGCGGGCATTGAGCGGTCTGGCGAGGCTTCAAAGCGGGGCGGCCGCTATCGGCACCGGCAACCTGGATTACCGGATCGAGGTAAAAGGCAACGATGAAATCGGGGACCTGTCGCGCGCCTTCAACCGGATGACCGGCGACCTCAAGCTTGTGACCGCGTCGAAGGCCGAGCTTGAGAGGGAAATTGACGAACGCAAGAAGGCCGAGGAAGCAACGGAAGCCCACCGGCAACTGCTCGACACGACGTTCCGGAATGTCCCGGTACAGGTTAACCTCATGGGTAGCGATTTGCGGATCATGCTGGTAAACCCGGCCTACCAGGCGATCGCGCCCGGTAAAGAGATGATAGGTAAAAACCTGGATGAACTGTGGCCGGAGACCCGGCAGCAGTTTGTGGAACTGTGCCGGAGGGTACTGGCCACCGGGGAGCCATACCACGCGGTCGATGAATTCAACATGGTCGCCAGTTACCCGGGAGGCCCCCCGGAGCCCAGGTACTTCACCTGGTCATTGTACCGGGTAGACTTGCCCAAAGGGGGGCGCGGAATCCTTAACGTCGCCTGGGAAACGACCGAACGCAAGAAGGCGGTGGAGGCGCTCAGGGCAAGTGAACAACGCTGGGTCACCACGCTGTCCAGCATCGGGGATGCCGTGATCGCCACCGATACCAAAGGCCTGATTACTTTTTTGAATCCCGTTGCCGAGCGGCTGACCGGATGGAGCTATGGCGAGGCCGTCGGTAAACCGGTGCTTGAGGTATTCAATATTGTCAACGAGGATTCTCGTGAAACCCTGGAAAATCCCGTCAGCAAGGTGCTGCAGACCGGCCTGGTAACGGGCCTGGCCAATCATACCGTACTGGTCAGGCGAGACGGTTCGATTGTACCCATCGATGACAGCGGAGCCCCTATCAAGGACCAGGCAGGCCAGATTGCCGGCGCGGTGCTGGTTTTCCGGGATATTTCGGAACGCCGCAGCGCGGAGGAAAGGGTCAGGACTTATGAAAGGCTAGCCACGATAGGCCAGCTCTCGGGCGGAGTGGCGCACGAGCTGAAAAATCCCCTGGCCAGTATCGACAGCGCCGCTTACCTGCTGGAAAGGACGCTGGCCGGCAACGAAGCCACCGGCAGGTATCTCGCGCGGATCAGGAACGGTGTCGAGAATTGCACCCGGACGATCGACGCGCTTCTGGCGATCACCCGCTCGCAGGATATGATACTAAAAAAAATAGAAATGAAATCGCTGCTGGCGGAATTCATCAGTGATAATATTCCGCCTGGAGTGCAGGTCGTAAAGAATTTTCCAGCAGAGGACGTGTTCATCGAGGCGGATGAACGGCAATTGAGGATTGCTATCAGAAATATTATCACCAACGCGGTTCAGGCCATGCGGGGTAACGGCACGCTCACGCTGGGCGTCAGAACAGTTGATGACACGGTTGAAGCCTCGTTCGGAGACACCGGGCACGGCATCTCTCCGGAAAACCTGCGCAAGGTATTCGAGCCGCTGTTTACGACCAAGGCCAAGGGCCTGGGGATGGGGCTGACGATAACCAGGCTCATCGTAGAAAGACAGCACGGCGCTATCACCCTGGACTCCAGGCCGGGTTCAGGTACCACTTTTATATTGAAGTTCCCCGCGTTGCCCGCAAGGTCTGAGGACTACGGTGAAGATACTCCTGGTTGATGACAATGAGGAATTTTGCGAGACCTTCAGTGATATTCTGAGTCTGGAAGGTCATGCGGTCCGGTGTGTTTTTTCCGGGCGCGAAGCCCTGGCAGAAACGGAGGCATTTTTACCCGAATTGCTGTTCCTCGATGTCAAGCTGCCGGACATTGACGGCGTTCACGTATTAAAGCAGATAGCTTCATCCGGCCGTAAAATCACCGTGGTCATGATGACAGGCTACTCCGTGCCCGATTTGATCCAGGAGGCTCTCGCCCTTGGAGCCAGAGCAGCGTTTGCCAAACCCCTTGATTACGCCCGGGTTTTTGACATTGTCGAAGAGGCCTCTGACAGGAAGCCGGGCGCCTGACCGGCTCCCCCGCCTCATCGTTCCTCCCCACGCCTGGTTCTACTCAATCTTGGTTGAGATTGTTAAGCAACCTCACCCCCTCGCTTCCTGACTGCCCTCTCCATCCATATATCGCTTTGCGCGGCACCATCTTTCAGGATGGAGAGGGGATTGGGGGTGAGGCAGTCTGACAGCAACCAGGATTGAGTAATCAGCCACGCCTGATTATTTGACAAGCCCGGCGTGGTACACTATAATAATACGCGGAAAAATATACACAGAGAGGGTGCTCAATGGCAAACGAAGTTGGCAAAAGGTACCGCTGCGGCAAGTGCGGCGCGGAGTTCATCGTCACCCGCGGCGGCAAGGGCAGTATCAACTGCTGCAAGCAGCCGATGGAGATCAAGAAATAACCTGGCGAAATTCTAGGAGGTTCCCACGTGGCGATTCAGCTTGGTAAGAGATACCGCTGCAAGCTCTGCAACACCGAGGTGCTCTGCACCAAAGCCGGGGAAGGCCCCATCATTTGCTGCGGGCAGGAAATGGAAGTCCAGGAGCCGAGACCCGTCCCGTCTTCCGACTAGCGCTGCCAGATACAAATCCTTCTCCCGCGACGGGAGAAAGCCGGGCTAAGGGCACCGGCCCTTAAACCAGTTCCGAGCTTCAGGCTGATTCAGGGCCCCTGGTCTCCGGGGTAGCCGGGGGCGGGGCCTGGTTCAGCTTTTTCATCAAGCGAGACTTACGCCGGGCCGCGGCGTTCTTATGAATCAAACCCTTCTCGGCGGCCTTGTCCAGCGTGCTGATCGCCGCGACGACCGCCTCTGGCGCGGCGGCGGCCCCGGCGCTAATCAGGCCCTGCGCCTTCTTGACGCTCGTCTTGACCTGGCTCTTGGCGGACTTGTTCCGGGCATGCCGCCGGGCGGATACCCTGACCTGTTTTCTGGCTGATTTCGTAACTGGCAAAAACCGATCCTCCCAATATTTTTACGGGCTATCGCTCCGGGGATTTTTCACCGGAGCCGACTCTTTCGCTTCCTTGCCGACGCGGGTCACGCTGATGATGCCTTTCACCGTCTCGATCTTCTTCAGTATGCGGCTCAACTGCGCCAGGCCTTTGGTCTCGATGACCAGGTCAATCTGGGCCGTGTAGTCGTCGTGGTAACCGACGTTAATCGAGGTTATATTGATGTTGTCCTCCGCGACCATCGTGCTGATATCCCGCATCAGCCCCACCCGGTCCCAGGCCTCCACCTGGACGTTGACCGGGTACAGGGCATCCGTATCGCCCCAGGCCACCGGCACCAGCCGCTCCGTCTCGTCCTCGTGGACGACGTTATAGCAGTCCCGGCGGTGGATGGTGACGCCGCGGTTGCGGGTGATATAGCCAATTATATTATCCCCGGGCACCGGATGGCAACACTGGGCGAGGTGGGTGACCATGTTGCCCATGCCCAGCACCTGCACCGTTGACGGCGCTGCCTTTGAGGGCGCCACCTCGGGCAGCCCCCTGGGCGGCTCGCGCTGGGCCGCCAGCTTCAGGACGATCTGGTGCGTCGTCAGGCCGCCGTAGCCGATGGCCGCCAGGAAGTCGTCCTGGCTGGCGTAGCTGAACATCGCCGCCAGCTCCTGCAAGGCCACGACCACGCCGATGCGCTTCAGCTCCTTGTCCAGCAGCACGCGGCCGTGCTCGATGTTGTCGGCGCGCTCCTGCTTCTTGAACCACTGCCGTATCTTCTCGCGGGCCTGGGAGGTCTTGATGAAGCCCAGCTCCGGGTTCAGCCAGTCGCGGCTCGGCCCCTTGGGCACCTTCGAGGTGACTATCTCCACCAGGTCGCCGTTCTTTAGCTGGTAGTTGAAGGGCACCAGGCGGCCGTTCACCTTGGCGCCGATGCAGCGGTGCCCGAGCTCGGTGTGCAGCAGGTAGGCGTAGTCGATGGGCGTCGCGCCCTTGGGCAGGTCCTTGATCTCGCCCTTGGGCGTGTAGACGAAGACCTGGTCGATGAAGATGTCCGTCTTGACGGACTCCAGGAACTCCTCGCCGCTGAGCTGCCGGTGCCACTCGACGAGCTGGCGCAGCCACCCCAGCTTCTCCTCGAAGTTGATGTCCTTCTTCTCGCCCTCTTTATAGCGCCAGTGCGCGGCCACGCCGTATTCCGAGACGTAGTGCATCTCGCGGGTGCGTATCTGTATCTCCAGCGGCGTCGAACCGAGGCACATCACCGCGGTGTGCAGCGCCTGGTAGCCGTTGGGCTTCGGGTTGGCGATGTAGTCGTCAAAGGCCTCGGGCAGGGGGTGCCACAGGCTGTGGATGACGCCGACGGCGCTGTAGCAGTCGGGCACGGCGCCGACGATGACGCGGAGGGCCATCAGGTCATGGATATCATCGAACTCCTTGCCGGAGCGGGCGTACTTCTCCATCTTCTGGTGGATGCTGTAGATATGCTTGGGCCGGCCGGAAAGCTCGGCCTTGATGCCGGCCTTGTCGAGCTCCCTTTTCAGAATCTCGACGGCCTGGTTGATAAACTGCTCGCGGTGGGCGCGCCGGGTCACGAGCAGCCGCGCCACCCGCCGGTACTTCAGCGGCTCGAGGTAGCGGAAGGACAGGTCTTCAAGCTGCCATTTAAGCTCCCAGATGCCCAGCCGGTGGGCCAGCGGCGCGTAGATGTCCAGCGTCTCCTGGGCGATGCTCCGCTGCCGGTCCGGCGGCAGGGCGTCCAGCGTGCGCATGTTGTGCAGGCGGTCGGCCAGCTTGATGAAGACCACGCGCAGGTCCTGGGCCATGGCCACCAGCATCTTGCGCAGGTTTTCCGACTGCGAGGGGCTGCTGACGCCGGAGGTGGCCGATATCGAGGAGACCTTGCTCAGCTTGGTGGTGCCGTCCACCAGCCGGGCGATCTCGGCGCCGAACTTGGCCTCCAGGTCCTTGATGGCGATGCCGCAGTCCTCGGTGATGTCGTGCAGCAGGGCGGCGGCCACCGAGGAGCCGTCAAGCTGGAGCTCCGCCAGGATGAGAGCGGTCTGGAGGGGGTGCTCCAGGTAAGGCTCGCCGGACTTGCGCGTCTGGCCGCAGTGGGCCTCCGCGGCGAACCGGAAGGCGGCCTCGATGGTGCGGACCTTTTCGGCGGGTAGGTAAGACCTGACCTTGCTCTCTATCTGGCTGAAATCGGAATGCTCGCTCAATGAGCCTCCGGCGACGTTGGAAATCACCACAGAATATAAGGTAATTACTATAACTTCAGTATAGCCCAACAAGGCTTTTATGTAAATTCAGCGCTTTACAAAAACCGGCCTTATCCTGTATCCTTGCCTAACGGATGCGGAAAACATCCTCTCCCTTTCGTAAAGGGAGATAAGAGAGGGATTTGAATCCCCCTTGCCCCCTTTGCGAAAGGGGGTAATAGTCGTGGGAGGACACCTTGTTTCAGGCGCCGCGCGGCACGAACGACATACTGCCGGAGGAGCAGCCTTACTGGCGCTACGTGGAGCGGGTAGCGGCCGCGGTGGCCGGGCTCTACGGCTACGAGCGTATCGACTCCCCGGTGTTCGAGGATACCGGCCTCTTTACCCGGAGCGTGGGGGCCGGCACCGACATCGTCGAGAAGGAGATGTACACCTTCGAGGACAAGGGCGGCAACAGCGTCACCCTGCGTCCCGAGGGCACCGCCCCGGTCTGCCGCGCCTACCTGGAGCACGGCCTGTTCAACCGCCCCCAGCCGGTCAAGCTCTGCTACTTCGCCGCCATCTTCCGCTACGAGCGGCCCCAGGCCGGCCGCCTGCGCGAGCACCACCAGTTCGGCTGCGAGGCCATCGGCGAGGCCGACCCCGCCCTGGACGCCGAGGTCATCGATACCGCCTGGCGCTTCTTCCGGACGCTCGGCCTGAGAAAGCTCTCCCTGCAGCTCAACAGCATCGGCGACCGCCACTGCCGCCCGGCCTACATCGAGCTCCTGAAGCACTACTACGCCGCCCGCGCCGGCGAGCTCTGCCCCGATTGCACCGCCCGCGTCGAGCGCAACCCCCTGAGGCTGCTCGACTGCAAGAACCCGCGCTGCCAGGCCATCGCCGCCGAGGCCCCGAAGAGCGTCGAGCACCTCTGCCCGGACTGCGCCGCGCACTTCGCCCGGCTGACCGCCTGCCTGGGGCTGCTGAACATTCCCTATAATATCAATCACCGCCTGGTGCGCGGCCTGGACTACTATACCCGCACCGTCTTCGAGGTCCAGCCGGAGGCGGAGGGCGGCCAGAGCACCCTCGGCGGCGGCGGCCGGTATGACGACCTCATCGCGGAGCTGGGGGGCAAGCCCACCCCGGCTATCGGCTTCGGCGCCGGCATCGAGCGCATCATCGCCAACCTCAAAAGGGAAGGGGTGGCGGTACCGCCGGCGCCCGCGCCCCGGGTCTACATCGCCGCCCTCGGGGATGATGCCGCCCGGGAGTCCGTCCGGCTGGCCGCCCGTCTCCGGGAAGACGGTTTCTACACGCTGACCGCCTTCGGGGGGCGCAGTCTCAAGGCCCAGCTCCGCGCCGCCAATAACTTTTCCGCCCGTTTTACGTTAATACTGGGTGATGAGGAGGTCAGGACGGGCCGGCTCACGGTGCGGGATATGTCAGGCGGCGGGCAGTTCACGCTGGATGCCGCCGGGCTGGCCGGCTGGCTGCGCGCCCGCGAGTAACCCGGCGGTTCTTGAGGCGGTCCACGGCTTAATCGTCATTGCGGGGGCGAAGCCCGCGGCAATCTCCGGGATTGCTTCGCCTTCCGAATCCGTCGGAATAGTTCTCGCGATGACAGCTTCGGGACAGCCTTATAGAAGGGGATTTTGAAATCCCCTGACTCGTTCCGGACGGCCTCGGAGCGCGGGTTGACAGGCTTTACACCCGGCAGGTCTATAGTACTAACCTCTCAAAGACCCTGATAAGAAAGTTAATAAATTCTTATCCAAGGACTTGACAAAAGCCTGAATCATGATATAGTTAGGGGTAGTAAAAAAGGAGGTGATAGTATGCCCTGAAGCCCGCAAGGGGAATAGAGCTAGACGCTCTAAGTTTAACTCCGCTGAGCGAAAATAGTCTCCCAAGGATGGTACGACTAGACAGTGCTTGGGGAGACATGTTCATACATTAAAGGAGGATAAAAAGGTCGAATATGAAAAGACTAAGCAAGATATGGGGTGTAGCGCTGGTCGTCGTGATGCTGGTCAGCCTGTTCGCTGCCCTGCCTGCCACGGCCGGAACGCTCTCCTGGTCAACCGAGACCATCCCCAGCGCCACCAATAACGTCATAGTTGACGGCCTCGACATCGTTGACCTCGCCGTGGCCGCCAACGGCACCAACATCTACGCCGCCACCGGCGACACCGGCGACATGCTCTACAAGTCCACCGACGCCGGCAAGACCTGGACGAAGATAAACGTCCCGGGCGCCGCCGACGAGGTCACCTTCGTCGCCGTGGCCCCTGATGACGAGAAGATACTCGTCATCGTGGATGGCAGCCAGCAGATGGCCTGGGTGTCCACCAACAGCGGCTCCACCTTCAGCGACCTGTCGCTGGATGACACCGCCGCTATAGACACCATCAACGACCTCGACATCTCGGTCGCGGTCTCCGGCGTCCGGAACATCGGCGTCGTCGGCGACGACGGCGATGGGGCCGGCGTTTTCCTGTACTTCAACCTGGGCGCGGCCGCCCCGAGCTGGATTGACGCTGCCTCCGATGCCACCTGGACCGCCCCCGAGGGCGTCGGCGCCGGCTCGGTCATGGTGAGCTTCGACGCCCTGAAGTGGTCGCCCAACTACGCCTCGGACAGGGTCGCCACCCTGGTCGGCGTGGATGACGTCGATGTCGCCAGCTTCCACATCGCCTTCTTCTCTACCAAGAAATGGAACGAGGACGCCGGCTTCACCGACTATCCGGTGCAACTGGTGACCGCGGTGGCTACCGTTGAGTCCGTCGCCATCGCCCTGGACCCGGGCTACCTGGGCGCTGATGAGGCGTCGCGCCTGGGCTTCGTGGCCTCGTCCCTGCTGAACGCCACGCCGGCCCAGATCGGCGGTCTCTTCCGCGTCAGCAACACCACGGTCAAGTCCCTGAGCACCGCCGCCATGCACTCGGTGGCCTACAACGGCGCCGACCTGGTGGCGGGCGCTTTCTCGAGCAACACCGTCTACCGCAGCGCTGATGCCACCGCGTCCTCGCCGACGATCACCGCGGCCACCCTGTACAAGCGGCCCGGTCTCGACACCGTGGGTGCGGATGAGATGACCATCGCCGCCTGGGCGGGCTCGGATGTCGTCGCCGGTCATACCGGGGACTCGAGCGCCTTCGCCGTCTCCAAGGACAAGGGCGCGACCTTCGCCGACATCAGCCTGATTGACACCACTATCGACACCATCGAGGACATCTACATCCCGGATGACGGCAGCAAGCGGTACTTCCTGAGCAACGACGGCGCCGTCACCTCGCTGTTCCGCTACGACGGCACCTCCTGGGCCAGGATCTTCACCGTCGGCAACGACGACGGGTACATCATCCGCGGCCAGAAGGACAACCCGAACAACATCTACATCGCCGACGTGGGCGATGGCTCATCGCAGAACCTGTACTACTCCAACAACGGCGGCGAGACCCGCTGGTCGCTCCGCACCGCCGGCAACGACTTCGTCGACCTGGCCGTCCAGAGCGCCGACGTCGCCTACATCGCCGTTGAGGGCGGCGTCTCGGTCAGCAAGACCACCAACGCCGGCTTCACCTGGGCGACGGCCGTATCCACCGGCCTGGCCACCGGGGAAATCGCCACCCTGACCCTCGTCGGCACGGACAGGCTCATCGCCACCAGCGACGCCGGCTCCGTGGCCTACTCGACCGACGGCAACGCCACCTGGACCAAGATTGACAAAGACCTCCAGGCCGGTGTTGTCCAGGCCATCGCCAGCGGGCTCGCCAGCGGCGACTACATCTACGCGGCCACCGATGTCGCCGATACCGCGGTCTCCCGGTGGCAGATCGGCACCAGCACCTCGTGGACGGCCATCACGCCTACCGCCGGCGTCCTTGACGACGCCCAGGCGTTCGGCATCGCCCTGAGGGACGGCGTCCTCTACGTGCTCGTCACCGACGGCGACGACAGCGAAGCCTGGCGCACGCTGGGCCCGACCGCTTCGACCCCGGCCTGGAGCGTCCTGGCCAAGACCGATGTCGAGTTCAGCCGCACGCCCAAGGCGCTGACGGTCACCGCCGGCAGCAACAAGCTGTGGGCCATCGACGCCGATGCCGGCGACGACCTCTACAGCTTCCTGGACACCCTGGCGGCCGCCGCGCCCACCCTGGTCTCCCCGGCCACCGGTTTCTCCAACCCCGTCAACCCGGTAACCGGGCGCTCGGTGGACATCGCCTTCTCCTGGAACAAGCCTTCCGACAAGGTAACCGACTACACCATCAGGATTTACTCGGATGCCGCGGGCACGACCCAGGTCAAAACCCTGGATGTCGCCAGCACCGACAGCGTCCCCGTGGTCCTGATAGGCCCCTTCACCAACGCCCTGGAGTACGTCCCGGGCCAGACCTACTACTGGAGAGTCAGGGTCAAGACCCCCGCTCTCAGCCCCTTCTCCGAGATGCGCAGCTTCACTGTCCAGCCCGGATCGGCGCTGGCCTCGAAACCGCTTGCGCCCGCCAACGGCGCCAGCGGCGTCAGCACCACCCCGTCCTTCTCCTGGGAGCCGGTCTCCGGCACCACCCAGTACCGCTTCGTGCTGGCGGACAACCCCGCGCTGACCTCGCCCATAGTTGACACCACCACCAGCAGCACCGCCTTCACCGCGCCCGCGGCGCTGCAGGCTGGCAGGACCTACTTCTGGGCCGTCCAGGCGGTCGAGCCGGTCAGGGGCATCATGTCCACGGTCTCCACCTTCGCCACCGCCCCGGTCGTGACGCCCGCCCCGCCGACCACTCCCGCCCCGCCGATCACTGTGACCACGGTACCGCAGCCGACGATCATCATCACGCAGGTGCCGCAGCCTACCGTAATTATTACGGAGCCGGCCCCGCCGCCCACCACCGCCCCCGCCTACATCTGGGCGATCATCATCATCGGCGCTGTCCTGGTCATCGCGGTCATCGTCCTGATTGTCAGGACACGGCGCACCGTCTAGTCTAAACCTGACCCAAGTAGAGAAAGCCCCCCTTAACCGGGGGGCTTTCTTTTTGCGCCGGGTGGCGGCTCCCGCTTTTTCTGCGGAGGCGGCAAGACCGGGCAAGTCTGGCGATATGTTGGGGGCAAGGGCGGCACCGGGGCTCCAGGCTGACGTCAAAGTCGCCGAGAGGGATTGCCAGGCGCTCGATTTGCTCAGAAGGGGCCGGAGGGCGCCGGTATCAAGCCGGGCGCGGCGGCTATCCGAAAATGTCAGGCTGAGCGCGGCGAGGCATCCGGCTCCCCCGCCGGGGTTACGGATCCATCGGGTACTTCGTAATTTAAGAGCTTGTGACCAACTCAGAGAATCTCAAGATATCTCCTCTCCCCGCGGGAGAGGATTAAGGTGAGGGCGTTGACCCGCAGAGCTTGACACCCTCATCCTCGCCTTCTCCCTGAGGGAGAAGGGACATGATTAACATGGTTGCCAATTCTTTACAAACTGTAAGAATGACAAACGGTTCCCGGAGGGTCTCGGCGAAGCAACCCGGAGATTGCCGCGGGCTTCGACCTAGCGAAGACTGTCAGCTCGATTCTAGATAGCCTCCAAACCGTCTCCAAAAAAACCGCTTATGAGGTAACAGGGCCGGTCTTTGCTAAAGCTTCACCAGCTTGGCGGTGCGGACGTCCGGCAGGCTCAGCACCTGCTGGCGATGCTTCTCGGGCAGCGGCTCGTCCAGGGCGAGAATCATCATCGCCTCACCCCGGGCCTTGAGCCGGCCCAGGTGCATCGAGCTTATGTTGATATCGGCGTCGCCGGTAATCTTGCCCACCGCCCCGATAAGACCGGGCTTGTCCACGTGATCGCTGAAAAGGAAATAGGCCCCGGCCGGCACGATGTCGAACCAGTAGTCG
Organism: Chloroflexota bacterium; assembly: GCA_016190585.1. The sequence continues at coordinate 32,911 of JACPQH010000098.1, forward strand.
TTCACCCGCACGAGGTGGGTCTCGTTATTGAGCACCGTGCCGGCGACCGTGGTCTTACCCTGGCTGGTGCCGACCTCCAGGGTCAACAGGCTGGCGTAGTTCTGGCAGGCGAGTTCCTTCTGCTCGACGATGCTCAGGCCGCGCCGGGAGGCCACCAGGTTGGCGTTGACCAGGTTGACCCGCTCCTCGCTGACGCCTTCCAGGAGACCGCCCAGAATGGCCGCTTTCAGGGCGGCGGTGTCGTGGCCGGCGAGCTCGCCGTCGTACTTGACGAGCAGGCTGTTGACCTGGCCTTCCGCCAGTTGCCGCGCGAGCTTGCCGAGCGCCAGGGCCACCCTGACAAAGGGCGCCAGCACCGCGAGGGTCTCAGCGGTGATGAACGGGGCGTTGACGGCATACCGGGCGGGCTTGCCGCCGAAGACATCGGCCACCTGCTCCGCCACGTCCCGGGCCGCCAGCACCTGGGCCTCGGCGGTGGAGGCGCCCAGGTGGGGCGTCACGATGATGTTATCCACGCCGAAGAGGACGCTGGAGGTTATCGGTTCTTTTTCAAAGACATCGATGGCGGCCCCGGCCAGCCTCTTCTCCTGGATGGCTTTCACCAGCTCGTTCTCGTCGATGAGACCGCCGCGGGCGCAGTTGATGATGCGTGCCCCGGGCTTCATCAGGCCGAACTCCCGCGCCCCGATCAGCCCGCGGGTCTGCGCCGTCAGCGGGATGTGCAGGGTGATGAAGTCTGCCTCTTTCAGCACCTCGTCCAGGGACAGGAGCTTTACCTGGATCTTCGAGGCATAGTCAACGGAAACGAAGGGGTCATAGCCCACGATATTCATCTCGAAAGGCTGGGAACGCCGCGCCACCTCGGAGCCGACATTGCCCAGGCCGACCACGCCGAGGGTCTTGCCGCGGAGCTCGGTACCCATGAAGTCGTTCCGCTTCCACTGGCCGGACTTGAGCGAGGTGTTGGCCTGCGGGATGTACCGGGCCAGCGCCAGCATCAGGGCCATGGTGTGCTCCGCCGCCGAGACCGTATTGCCGGTGGGGGCGTTGACCACCATGATGCCGCAGCGCGTGGCGGCCTCGACATCGATGTTATCGATGCCGACCCCCGCCCGGCCGATGACCTGGAGCTTGCCGCCCGCCTGGATGATGTCGGCGGTGACGCGGGTCTGGCTGCGCACCAGCAAAGCCTCGTAGTCCCCGATGACGGCCTTTATCTCGTCGGGTTTGAGGCCGATTTTAACGTCAACCTGGGCGCACTTGCGCAGGAGCTCGATCCCTTCATCAGAGAGTGGGTCCGTAACCAGAACCTTCATATATTCTTCACCTTTCCAGATTTGCGCTTTTAGCCTAGCCCGCTTTGAAACCGGCCTTGGGCAGCGCCTGCCGGAGCGCGGCGATCACCTCGGCGATTTCGTTCTCGTGCACCCAGCCCAGGTGACCGATGCGGAAAATCTTGCCCTCCAGCGTTGACTGGCCGCCGGCCAGGACGACCTTGAACTCCTCCCGCATAATCTTGTTGAGCTTCTTCTGGTCAAGACCATCGGTGGCGGCGACGGCGGTCACGGTGTTGGAGGCATACCGCTCGTCGGCGAAGAGCTTCAGTCCCAGCGACTTGACACCTTCGCGGGTAGCCTTGCCGACGCGGGCGTGCCGCGCCACGATGTTGGGCAGGCCTTCCTTGAGCATCATATCCAGCGCGACCTGCAGGGCGAAGAAGATGGAAACAGCCGGCGTCCAGGGGGTCTCTTTCTTTTCCAGGGAGGCCTTGGCCCGGGCGAAATCCCAGTAGAAGCGCGGCATCTTCGCCCTGGCGTTGGCCGCCCAGGCCTCGGGGCTGACCGAGACCATGGTTAGCCCCGGCGGCACCATCCAGCCCTTCTGAGAGCCGCTGACCACCACGTCGCAGCGCCACTCGTCTACCGGCAGGTCCAGTGAGGAGAGGCTGCTGATGGCGTCCACCAGGAGCAGCTTGCCGGCGTCCTTCACAATCTTGCTGATGGCGGCGAGGTCATTGGTGACGGCGGTAGAGGTCTCGTTGTGCGTCACCAGGACAGCCTTGATGCCGGCGTCGGCCTGCAGCGCCTTGCTCACGGCAGCCGGGTCAGCCGCCTTGCCCCACTCGAATTTGAGAGGGACAACCTCGGCGCCGTACTGCTTGGCGATGCTCAAAAAGCGGTCGCCGAAGACGCCGATGCTCACGCCCAGGACCCTGTCGCCCGGCGAGAGCGTATTGACTACAGCCGCTTCCAGCCCGCCCGTACCGGCGCCCGTGAGGATAAGGACGTCATTTTTCGTCTGGAATATCTGCCTTACCTTGTCGGTCACGTCCACCATTATCTGGCGGAACTCCTCACCCCGGTGGTTTATCATCTGCCGGGACAAGGCCTTCAGAACTTCCGGGGGGCACGGGGTCGGGCCGGGGATGCGCAACTGCTGCTCCATTGTTTTCCTCACTTTTAATTCGATATCGCTGTCTATTCTACGTGATGTCCACCACTTTCGCAAAACGGCGCTTGCCCACCTTGATGATGGCGCCGCTCGGTATCCTTACCGGGCCGCCGGCGACCCTCTCGCCGTCAATGCTGACCGCGCCCTGGGTAATCAGGCGTCCCGCTTCGCTGCGGCTGTCCGCCAGGCCGGTCTTGACCAGCACGTCACGCAGGTCGGCGTCCTTCAGGCTCAGTCGGAGCTCGGCGATATCCTCCGGGTTCTCCCTTTTCTGAAAGACCCGGGCAAAGCGCTCTTCGGCCGCGGCGGCATCTTCCGGGCTGTAAAGCGCGGCGACCAGCTCGCGGCCCAGGCGCTTCTTGAGCTTCATCGGGTTGACGCCCTGCCCGGCCAGCTTTCGCTTGAACTCCTCTATCTCTTCGTCGGGAACATCGGTGACCAGCTCGAAGTACTGGATAATAAGGTCGTCCTTTATGGACATGGCCTTGCCGAATATCTCGTCCGGCGGCTCGGCGACGCCGATGTAGTTGCCCAGGCTCTTGCTCATCTTCTTGCCGCCGTCGGTGCCCACCAGCAGCGGCGTCATGAAGCACTGCTGCGCCGGCTGTCCCAGCATCGTCTGCAGCTCGCGGCCCACCAGCAGGTTGAACTTCTGGTCGATGCCGCCGAACTCGACGTCGGACCGCACCACCACCGAGTCATAGGCCTGGAGCATGGGGTAAAGGAGCTCGGTGACGGCGATGGGGCGGCAAGCCGCGTACCGGGCGCTGAAGTCCTCGCGGGCCAGCATCTGGGCCACGGTGAACTTGCTGGTCAGGCCGATGACATCGGCCAGGGTGAACTTGCCGAACCACTCGCTCTGCCAGCGCACCTCGGTCCGGTCCCGGTCCACTATCTTGAAGAACTGCTTCATGTAGGTATCGGCGTTGGCCCGCACCTGCTCGGCGGTGAGCATCGGGCGGGTGACGGAGACGCCGCTGGGATCGCCGATCTGTGCCGTCCAGTCGCCCACGATGAGGACGACCTGGTGGCCGAGCTCCTGGAACTGGCGCAGCTTACGCAGGGCCACCATATGCCCCAGGTGAATGTCCGGCGAGCTGGGGTCGAAGCCTTCCTTGAGCCGCAGCTTGCGCCCGGAGCGCAGCAGCGCCATAAGCTCGCCCGCCACGATGATCTCGGCGACGCCCCGCTTCAGGAGGCGGTCAAGGTCAGGCGGCACGGTCATTTTTTCACCCCGAGCATCTCGATGCCGCGCCTGACGTCCTCGGTCATCTGCCGCCGCAGCGCGTCCACCGAGGTAAACTTTTTTTCCTCGCGCAGCCGCTGCACGATATCAACCTCCAGGTCCCGCCCGTAAAGGTCGCCGGTGAAGTCCACCAGGTAGACCTCGACCGTCCTGGGACAGTCGCCGAAGGTCGGGCAGGTGCCGATGTTGGTCAGCGCCGCGAATTTCTGGCCGTTGTAGAAGGCCCAGCCGGCATAAACGCCGTCCGGCGGCAGGGCCTGGCGGCGGTCGATCCCCAGGTTGGCGGTGGGGAAGCCGAGGCCCGCGCCCCGCCCGGCGCCCTTGACCACGGGGCCATGCAGGCCGAAGGGGCGGCCAAACAGCTTCCCGGCCCGGTCCATATCCCCGGCGGCCAGCGCCTTGCGGATGGCGGTGCTGCTGACCACCTCGCCGTCGAGCACGAAGGGCGGCGCCACGGTAACGCTGAAGCCCATCTCGCGTCCCAGCTCCGCCAGCCGGGCGGGGTCGCCTTCACGGCGCCGGCCCAGGGCGAAGTCCGGCCCGATCACCAGGCCGCGCATCCTGAGATGCTCCCGGAGCGCGGTGACAAACCGGCGGGCGGGGCAGGCAGCCAGCTCCCGCGTGAAGGACAGCGGGACGATGAGGGGCACCCCCTGGCGGCGCAGCAGCTCCAGCCGTTTTTCCAGGCTGGTCAGGTACGGCAGCCGGCCCGACGGCGAGAGCAGCTCATCGGGGTGCTGGCCGAAGGTGACCACGCCGGGCAGCAGGTCATGCCGCCGGGCGTTTTCGACAAGGGTCTTCAGGAGGTGCTGGTGGCCCAGATGCACGCCATCGAAAACACCTACGGTCAAGAGCGTATCCCTATCGGTCTGGTACCTGGCTAACTCGGCTTCAAAGCTCATACCTGGTCACGGGAACATTCAGCGAAGACTGGATTTATCAAATACTATCATAAGCCTGAACTGGCTGGCAAATCGGGGGAGGGCGCGGCTGGGAGAATACCGTTCAGGCAAGTCCGGGTGTTACCCTGGCCAGGCCGGTTAGCCCGGCCGGTCTCCCGGTTTGCGGGTCGGGGCAAATAGGCTATAATTAGTATTGGAATGAAGGCTTTCTTCCGCGAGATAGTGATTACCGCCGCCCTGGCGGTGGCCATATTCGTCCTGGTGCAGGGCACCGTGCAGACCTTCGTGGTCATCGGCCAGAGCATGCAGCCCAACTTCGAGACCGGCCAGCGGCTTATCGTCAACAAGGCCGTCTACGCCTTCCGCGAGCCGGTGCGGGGCGAGGTCGTCGTCTTCGAGCCGCCCAACAACGGCCGCCAGGAAGACTACATCAAGCGGGTCATCGGCCTGCCCGGCGACACCATCGAGATCAAGAAGGGCAAGGTCTACATCAACGACGCACCGGTGAACGAGCCCTACATCGCCAGCCCGCCCGACTACACCGTCGCCCGGCTGAAGATCCCGGAGGACAGCTACTTCGTGCTCGGGGACAACCGCGGTAACAGCAACGACTCCCATAACGGCTGGGTGGTGCCGCGCCAGAACCTGGTGGGCAAGGTCTGGATCTCTATCTGGCCGCCGGGCCGGTGGGGTATCATCCCCGGTTTCCCGCTGCAGGAGCAGCTGGCTGACGCCGCGTCCATTTCGCTAACGGGGGTGAACTATCAGCAACGTTGAAGAGCTCTTCGTCCGATCGGGCGCCGTCCTCAAGGGCCATTTCCTGCTGACCTCGGGCCTCCACTCCCCCGTCTACTGGGAAAAGTTCCAGGTCCTCCAGTTCCCGCGGTACACCGGCCAGCTCTGCGGCCTGATGGCGGGGCATTTCCGCGATAAGGGCATCGAGGTCGTGGCCGGGCCCACCACCGGCGGGGTCGTCCTGGCCTTCGAGACCGCCCGCCAGCTCGATGTCCGCGCCATCTTCGCCGAGAAGGCCGAGGGCGGTGGTCGCGTCTTCCGCCGCGGCTTCAGCGTTCGCCCCGGCGAGCGCGTCCTGGTAGTGGACGACATCCTGACCACCGGCGGCTCGGTACGCGAGGTCGTCGAGGCGGTGACCCGCCTGGGGGGCCAGCTGGCGGGGGTGGCCGTGCTGGTGGACCGCGCCGAGCATCACATCGATTTCGGGGTGCCGCTGTTCGCCTGCCACCGCTCCGAGACCGTTACCTACCGGCCCGAGGCGTGCCCCCTGTGCGCCGCCGGTCTGCCCCTGACCCGGCCCGGCGGCTAGCGCCGGAACGTCCGGCCGAGCTGGCCGGCGCTCAGGCTGAGCATGACCGGGCGGCCGTGCGGGCAGGTGTGCGGGCTCGGTGATTGCTCGAGCTGGATGATGATCTCCCGCATCTCGGCCGTGGTGAGCGCCTGCCCCGCCCGGACGGCGGCGTGACAGGCCACCCTCATGACGGCGGCCTCCGCCCCGGCCTCCGGTGCGTCGAGCAGGTCGCCGAGCGCGGCGCGCCAGTCGCGGCCATCGAGCACGGCCGGTACCGACCTCACCAGGTAGGCGCGGACGCCGAAAGGCTCCAGGCCGAAACCGAGCCCTGACAGCGCCGCCAGGCGCTCCTTCAAGGACGCCGCCTGCGCCGGGCTGACCTCGAAGGTCGCCGGTTCGAGCAGGACCTGCGACGCCGCCTCGCGGCGGGCCGCCTGCCCCCGGAGCTTCTCGAAGAGCACCCGCTCGTGCGCGGCGTGCTGGTCGATCACGTAGAGGCCGTCGGGACCCTCGGCCACGATGTACATGCCCATCGCCTGGCCGAGCACGCGCAGTACCGGCAGGCCGGCCAGCAGGGGCGGGGCGGCGGGCGGGGCCGGGACAGGCTCCGGGGCGGTCCGGCGCTCGGTTAGCCCCCGGACGGGCGGCGTGAAGAGGGCCGGCGGCTCGGCCAGGGCCGGCGCGGGCGACTGCGCCACCAGCGTGCGCCGCACCGCCCGCTGCACCGCGGCGAAGACCAGCGACTCGTCGCGGAACTTGACCTCGCTCTTGGCGGGGTGAATGTTGACGTCCACCAGCGCCGGCGGCAGGGCGATATTGATAACGGCCACCGGGTGGCGCCCGGTCATCAGCAGGCCGTGATAGGCCTCCTCCACCGACCAGGCGAGGCGGCGGCTCTGCACCCATCGCCGGTTGACGAACAGCGACAGGGCCGACCGGGGCCGGCTCAGCGCCGGCGGGGCCGCCAGGCCGGTGACCGTCACCAACGGCCCGTCGCCGCGGCTGTCTATCTCGAGCATCCGGCGGGCGGTCTCCGTGCCGTAAACGGCCATGACGCCGTCGAGGAGCCGGCCGCGTCCCGGCGTCCGCAGGGTGGTCTTGCCCTCGAGCGTCAGGCTGAAGCTCACCTCGGGGTAGGCCAGGGCGTACTGGCTGACCACCTGGGCGATGTGGGCCGCCTCGGTGGCCGTCGATTTCAGGAACTTGAGTCGCGCCGGCACCCGGCGGAACAGGTGGCGCACCGTCATGGTCGTGCCGCGGTCGCGCCCCGCGCCCCGCCGCTCCCGCATGGCGCCGTCCTCCAGGCGGAGGTAGCTGCCGGTCTCGTCGTCCCCGGCGCGGGTCAGCACCTCGACCAGGGCCACGGCGGCGATGCTGGGCAGGGCTTCCCCGCGGAAGCCCAGGCTGCCGATGGCCTCGAGGTCGGCGAGGCCGCGGACCTTGCTGGTGGCGTGCCGCTCGAAGGCCAGCGCCGCCTCCCCGGCGGGGATGCCGCCGCCGTTATCGGCCACCCGGATAAGGTCGACGCCGCCGCCGCGCGCCTCGACCGCCACCTGGCTCGCCCCGGCGTCGAGGGCGTTCTCCACCAGCTCCTTGACCACCGAGGCGGGCCGCTCGACGACCTCACCGGCGGCGATCTGGGCGGCAACCTCCCGGTCCAGCACCCTGATGACCATGCCCCATCTTACACGCTTTCGTGTAAGAAGTCAATCACCGGAAATCGCTGACAATGACGTTATCGAATGGCATCCGGCGGCGTCCGATGGGCCCGGCAGGATCGCTGCCAGCCACTATCACGCCTGCCTGCCCCGCGTCAGCCCGGGCGCACGCGCTGCGAGAGCCGCCCCAGCCACAGGCCGAGCGCCAGGAGCAGCGCCCCCCCGAGGCCGGCCAGGACGTACCAAAGCCACCCCGGCGCGCCCGCGCCGCTGATGGTGAAGGCGCGCGCCGCGCTCCAAGCGCTCTGGTTACCCGCGGCGTCCACCGCCCGGACGCGCCAGTAGTAGGTCGCGCCCGGGGACAGCCCGGCCGCCTCCGCGGCGGTAAGCGTGTAGCCCGTGCCGGGCAGGCCGGCTCTGGCCGCCAGCGGCGCGCCGGCGAAGTCCCGGTCGGCCGACACCTGGAGGTCGTAGGTGACCGGCGCGTTCTCGGCGGTCACGGCCTGCCACTGGAAGGCCGGCGCGGCTACCTCGGCGCCGTCGGCGGGCGCCACCGGGCCCGGCGCCGGCAGCGTCACCGCCGCTATCATGAACGCCAGGCTCCGGCTGGTGAAGCCGTCGGAGACGGTGATGTTATGCTGCCCGGAGGCGCCCTGCGGCACCACGAAGCCGGCGGTAAAGCTGCCCTGGCGGTCGGCGGCGGCGATGGCCACGATGACCTCATCGTACCGCACCGTGATCGTGCCGTTGGGCCGGAAAAAGGCGCCGCTGACCGCCACCAGGCCGCTGATATGGCCGGATGACGGGTTCAGGCTGGCGACCGGCGGCTGGGTGGGCGTCGGGCTGGGCGTGGGACTGGGCGGGGGCGGCGTCGGCATTGGCGCGGCCAGCAGGGTGAAGACCGTCCGGGCGACATTGCCGGCGGCGTCCCGGGCTTCCAGGTTGTACTGCCGGGCGGCCAGGTCCGGGACGGTGAAGAAGGCGAGCAGGGCGCCCTGGACGCTCGTGGTGGCCGTGGTCGCCGTGACGCCGTTCAGGGACACGGTGACCGGCTGGCTGCCGCCGAAACCGCTGCCGCTCAGTATGGCGACGGCGCCGGGCTGGGCCGAGGCGGGCGCCACGGCGACGTCCGGGTCGATGCGGAACGCGGCCCGGGCGTCAAGCCCCGCCACCTTCGCCACCAGGTCGTGCGCCCCCGCCGTGGTCGGCGGCACCAGTACCGTGCTTTCAAAGTCCCCGGCGGCGCCGGTCCGGGTGTCGCCGCCGGTGATCTCCACCGGAACGGCGTTAAGCTCCAGGTCGATGCTCCCCTCGGGGAGGAAGCCGGCGCCGCTGACGCGCAGGGCGCTGCCCACCGTCCCCCGGCTGGCGGCCAGCGTCAGCCGGCTCGCGTTGATGGTGATCCTGGCCGAGGCCACGATGATGGGGACGATGCGCGGCGGCAGCGTCAGCGAATAGTAAACGGCGTAGATATAGTACGTGCCGCTGGTCACCGCCCGCACCGCCGCCGGATCGCCGTGGTCCAGCGTCGCGGGGACGGTGAAGCGGAACGCGCGGAATTCACCCTCGTTGTCCAGGATGATATCGCCGGGGATAAGGCCATAGTACGGCACTTTGTCGCTGCCGACCGTTTCGGCGACGTCCGCCTGGTCGCTGGCCAGGTACAGGGCCAGGTGCCGTTCCAGGACCGGGGTGCTGCGGTTGAAGTCCTCGCCGGAGACGGTGACCTGCTCGCCCACCCGCACCGTGGCGGGGCTGACCGTAAGGGAGGGCGGCGAGGGCGTGGCGGTCTGCCCCCGGACCGGCGCCGCCGTGGCCGACATTATCAGGGCCAGCAGAACGAATGGGAGGAATCTCTTCAGCGCTTTCATCACCCGCTTACGACCCTTTTATATGGCCGGCCATAGTTAAATCTCGCCGGTCCCCTGCCGGCCCGGCCGGAACGGTCCCGCAATGACGTTTCCGGACAGCCTCAGTCAGCATAAGCTAAGGGTACATGCGTTTTATCATCTACTCGCCGCACCGTCTCAGCCTAATTATAGGCCGAGCTTGCACCCGGCGAGATAAGTAGCGCTACCTAGTTCCCGCGGGGAATCCCCCCTATTTCGGGGCCTGCCCCGGCTTCGCGAGCCGGATGAAGCGCGAGTTGATGGCGACGATGATGGTGCTGAGGGACATCAGCGCCGCGCCCAGCGCCGGGCTGAGCAGGACGCCGAAGCCGTAGAGAACCCCGGCGGCGAGCGGGATGGCCACCACGTTGTAGCCGGTCGCCCAGGCGAGGTTCTGCAGCATCTTGCGGTAGGTCGTCCGCGCCAGGTTGACCACGGTCACCACGTCGAGCGGGTTGCTCCGCACCAGGATGATATCGGCGGTGGCGATGGCCACCTCGGTGCCCGCCCCGATGGCGATGCCGACATCGGCCTGGGCCAGCGCCGGGGCGTCGTTGACGCCGTCCCCGGTCATGGCCACCTTCAGGCCGCGCGCCTGCACCTCTTTGACCTTCTCCGCCTTCTTGTCCGGCAGCACCTCGGCGAAGTACTCGTCCAGGCCGGTCTCCCGCGCCACCCAGGCCGCCACCTGGCGGTTGTCCCCGGTGACCATCAGGCACCTGATGCCCATCTGCTTCAGTCGGGCGATGGCCTCCCGTGACTCGGGCCGGATGATGTCGGCCAGGGCGATAGCCCCGGCTGCCTGGCCGTCAATGACGACATAGACGACCGTCTTGCCCTCGGCGGTCAGCCGCGCGGCCTCGGGATTATCGGCCGCCAGCCCGTTCTCCCGGAGGTAGCCGGGACTGACCACCTTGACCTCCCGGCCGTTGACCCGGGCCTGGGCGCCCTTGCCCGGCACCGACAGGAACGACTCGATGGGGAAGAGGTCGGGGGAGGCGGCGACGACGCCCCGGGCGATGGGGTGCTGCGAGTGGCCCTCGACCGAAGCCGCCAGCTTCAACAGCGCCTCGTCCGGCATCCCGTTGAGGCTGACGACGTCGGTCACGCCGAACTTGCCCAACGTCAGGGTGCCGGTCTTGTCGAATATCATGGCCTGGATGCCTCGCGCCTTCTCGAAGCCGTCCCGGTCCTTTATCAGCAGGCCGTTCCGGGCGGAAAGGGAGGTGGACACCGCCACCACCAGCGGGATAGCCAGCCCCAGGGCGTGGGGGCAGGAGATGACCATGACGGTCACCATGCGCTCCAGCGCGAACGCGAAGTCCTGGTTGAGCACCGCCAGCCACAGGAATACCGTGAGCCCGCCCGCGCTGATGGCGATGATGGTCAGCCCCAGGGCAGCCTTGTCCGCCAGGGCCTGGGTGCGCGACTTGCTGGCCTGGGCCTGCCTCACCAGCTCGGTCATTTGGGCCAGGTAGGAGTCCTGGCCCGTGCGCTGCACCTCGACCGTCACCGCGCCCTCGCCGTTGATCGAGCCGCCGATGACAGCGTCCCCGGCCTTTTTAAAGACCTGGTTCGACTCGCCGGTGAGCATGGACTCGTCCACCGACGTCTCGCCGTCCGTCACCTTGCCGTCGGCGGGTACCTTCTCGCCGGGCCGTACCAGTACCCGGTCGGCTAGGGCCAGCTCGCCCAGGGGCACGTCCTTTATCGCGCCGTCGGGCATGACCCGGTGCGCCGCCGCCGGCATCAGCCTCGCCAGCCCTTCCAGCGCGGTCGAGGCCCCCATGATGGAGCGCATTTCGAGCCAGTGGCCCAGCAGCATGACGTCGATCAGGGTGGCCAGCTCCCAGAAGAAGACCTCCCCCCGCAGGCCGAAGGTCACGGCGCTGCTGTAGGCGTAGGCCACGGTGATCGCCAGGGCGATGAGGGTCATCATGCCTGGCCGGCGGGCTGTCAGCTCGCCGAGGATGCCCTTGAGAAAGGGGTAGCCGCCGTAGAAGAAGATGGCCGAGGAGAGGCCCCACAGGACATAGGCGTCTCCGGGAAAGGTCAGGCTGAAGTTGAGGAACTCCTGGATGAGCGGCGAGAGCGCCAGAATGGGGACGGTGATGACGAGGGATACCCAGAAACGCCGCCGGAAATCGGAAACCCGGTGGCCGGCGTGCCGCTGGTAGCCGCCATTCTCCGGGTCGTGTCCCGCGTGTTCCCCCGCCCCGGCGGCGCCTTCAGCCGGGGCCGGCGTCTCGTGGTGCCGGTGCTCAGGCGACGGCCGGTGCTCGTGATGCTCCGTATGGTGGCTCATACCGGACCTCCCGAGGAGATATCTGTATTGTACCGCGCCCCGTTCGCCGCCCGTCAAATAGACCCGTGACTGGTGAGGGGCGCGGTGATTATTTTCAGGCAGCCTCGACAACGGGACCCGCCTGTCGCCGGTTGGATTGCCACGAGGCGTCGCCCCGGGGTAGAATTCGGAGGTGATAGAGGAAATCGCGGCCGGGCTTTTCCGGATCGAAGTCCCCCTGCCCCGGAACCCGCTCCGGTCGATAAACGCCTACCTGCTCCGGGGGGAAGACCGCGCCCTGCTCATCGACACCGGCCTGAACCGGGAGGAGTGCCTTGCGGAGATGCTCGCCGACCTGGCGAAGCTGGCGGTCGACCGCACGCGGACCGACTTTTTTGTGACGCACTTCCATGTCGATCACCTCGGGCTGCTGGCGAAGCTGGCCGCACCCGCCTCGAAGGTCTATTTCAACAAGCCCGAAGCCGATATCGTCAATTTCCTGGCCGTGCGGGAAAACCGGCTGGGTTTCTGGGAGGCCACCAACCGGACCTACCTGGCCCACGGCTTCCCCGGAGACGTGCTTCGGGCCGCCCTGGAGGTACACCCGGGCCGGCGTCCCGGCCTCCGGCGCATGGACTTCACCCTGCTGTCCGAAGGCGATACCATAGCCATTGGCGACTACGTCTTGAGGGTCATCGAAACACCGGGCCACAGTCCGGGCCATCTCTGTCTCTATGAGGCCGGGAAAAAGCTGCTTTTCTCCGGCGACCACATCCTGTTCGACATCACGCCTAACATCACCTACTGGAGCGATACCGAAAAGGCTCTCAAGAGCTACCTGGCCAGCCTGGAGAAGGTCTACCATCTCGATGTCGACCTTGCCCTGCCCGGCCACCGTAACGGCCAGCGCAACCACCGCGCCCGTATCCGCGGGCTCCAGGCGCACCATCAGGCCAGGGCCGGCGAGATACTCGACTACCTGGAAGACGGCCCGCGCAACGTCTTCGAGATAACGCCGCACGTTACCTGGGATGTCCCGGCCCGCTCCTGGGGGGACTTTCCGCCGGCGCAGAAATGGTTCGCCTTCGGCGAGACCCTGGCCCACCTCCAGTACCTGGCGGATGAAGGCCTGGTCACGCCGGAAACGCGGGACGATAAGGTCGTTTTCAGCCGGACGCGATGAGGGAGAACAGCCGGGCGGCGTTGGCGGTGGCGGCTTCGGCCACCCGCGCCTCGCTCAGCCCTTTCAGCTCCGCGACCAGTTTCAGGACAAGGCCGGCGTCGGCCGGGGCGGCCTTCAGCTCCGACGGCGTGCCGGGCTGGTAGACCACCGGCGAATCGGTCTCGAAAAGAAGCTGGTCGAGGCCCGTGGCTCTGACGGCGCGGCGGTGCTCATCGTGGTAGCCCACGGCCGGGTTGGCCGAGATGTAGTAGCCGGCCGCGAGGATGGCCCGCAGCACGCTTGAAGTGCCGGTGTACCAGTGGAAGACGGCCTTCCTGACGCCGGCCTTCTCGGCCAGGTTAAAGGCGTCGGCCCAGGCGTAGCGGGAATGGATGAGGGCCGGCTTATCGTGCTCCCGGGCGATACGGAGCGTCTCGCTGAAGACCCGCTGCTGCAGCGCCTTGTCGGCCGTGTCCCGGACCGGCTTGCTGTAGTCGAGCCCCACCTCGCCCACCCCCACAGCCTGGTCGATGTTCGCGCGGATGAACTCCAGGCTCGCCTCGATATCCACGCCGCCCAGACGCCAGGGGTGGAGCCCGAGGGCGGGATAGACAAAGCCGGGGTGCTCCGCCGCCAGCTTCAGGATAGCGCGGTTGGAGGGGATATCCGAGCCGACGCCAACCACCGCGATGACGCCGGCCTGGCGCGCCCGGTCCAGGGCGCCGGGCAGGTCCGCGACCTCTTCCAGGTGGGCGTGGGTGTCGATCAGCCGGAACATGTTACTCTGCCTGTTTCCCTGACTTCGCCATGTACTCGGCCAGCGGCACGCCGTCATAGTCCCGCTTGAGCAGCCAGCGGTCCATGTTGTAGCGGGGCATGATGACCGCCAGGTGTGTGTACGGTTCTTTGGACCTCACCCGGAAGGTGGCCCGCGTGCCGTTCAGGATGAGGTAGCACTGCCCTTTCCTGATAGTCACCGTGTTCACCTTGTCGTGGTTGGGGACGAGGGTGTAGGACACCTCGGCCTCGCCCTGGAGGATGTACTGGAACTCGTTGTGGAAGAAGGCCCAGTGCGTCTCGATGCCCGGCAGGAAGTTCTCGATGGCCACGGTGGCCTCGGGCTGGTTGAAGAGAATTTTAAGCGGGAAAAGCTCCCGGGTGCCGATAATGGGGCCGCCGACAACTACCGGCTCGACGCCATCAAGGTCGGCGGGGTTGACCACGTCGGTAAGGTACATGGGACACCTCCTGCGTGACCGGTTTCTGTAAGACCAACGGTTTATCCCCCTCGCCTGGCAGGCGAGGGGGAAGAGGTTTCAGGTAGGGGCTTTTGTACTGCGCCCCTACCTGCTACTTACTGAGGTCGTCCGAAAAGCGCTGTGTCATCCTGAAGATACGAAGTACCCGAAGGATCCGTAACCTCGGGGTCAGCCGGATGTTTCGCTGCGTTCAGTGACAAACTTCGGACAGCCTCTAAGGGCTTGGTCCCGGACCACGGGCCGGGACTCTGAACAGCGCGCGTCCCTTCTTGTCCTATATCGGCCGGCCGATCTTCTTCATGTACTCGGCCACCGGCACGCCGTCATACTCCCGCTTGAGCAGCCATTTGTCCATGTTGTAGCGGGGCATGATGACGAACAGGTGCGTGAACGGCTCCTTGGACTTCACCCGGAAGGTGGCCCGGGTGCCGTTCAGGATGAGGTAGCACTGCCCCTTCTTGATAGTTACCGTGTTTACCTTGTCATGGTTGGGGACGAGGGTATAGGAGATTTCGGCCTCACCCTGCACGATGTACTGGAACTCGTTGTGGAAGAAGGCCCAGTGTGTCTCGACGCCCGGCAGGAAGTTCTCGATGCCGACCGTCCCCTCCGGGGCGTTGAAGAAGATCTTGAGCGGGAAGCGCTCGACGGTGCCGACAATCGGGCCGCCGACAATCGTCGGCTCGACACCGTCCAGGTCGGCGGGGTTGACCACATCGGCAATGTACATCTATACCTCCTTTATCTTAGCTGACGGCGCCTGTCTGACGCAGGCTGCTTATCTCGTCAGGGCTAAAGCCGGCTTCGGTCAGGACCGCGGCGGTGTTCTCGCCGGGCCGGGGCGGGGCCCGCCATTCCCGGGGGGCGGCGTTGGAGAACTTGAGGCCCGGGCCGAGCTGCTTCGCCGGTCCGGCAGAGGGGTCGTTCACGTCCATGACCATGCCGCGGCTGACCACCTGGGGGTCCTTGTACATCTCCTCGAAGGAGTAGACGGGTGCGGCGCAGATGTCCTTCTGCTTGAGCAGCTCGAACCACTCGTCCCGGGTCCGGGTGCGGAAGACCTTGAGGAAGGCGCCCTTTATCTCGGCCCGCTTGCTCATATCGAGCTGGTGCGGGATGTACTCCTCGTGTCCCAGGGCGCGGCACAGGTTTTCCCAGAACTGCGGCTCGATGCAGCCGATGGTGATATGTTTGTCGTCTTTGGTCGGGTAGACATAGTAATAGGGGTTGCCCCGGTACTCATCGCGCTCCTGGTCGGTCATGCGGATGAACCAGTTGTTCATCGAGATGACGCCGTCCACCATGGCGATGTCGACGTACTGGCCGACCCCCGACCGCTCGCGGCCCAGCAGCGCCATCAGGATGCCGATGACGCTGAACAGGCTGCCGCCGGCCATGTCGCCCACCATGTTGACCGGCGGCATGGGGTCATTGAGCAGGCTCAGGAAGCCGGTGACGCCGAGGTAGTTGATATCATGCCCCACCAGGTTGCGGTAGGGGCCGTCCTGGCCGTAGCCGCTCAGCGAGGCGTAGACGATGCGCGGGTTAATCCGGCGGATGGTATCGTAGTCCACCTGGAGCCGCTTCACCACGCCGGGGCGGAAGCCCTCGAAGATGACGTCGGCCTGCTTCGCCAGGCGGTAGAAGACCTCGCGGCCCTCGGGTGATTTCAGGTTTACGCCGATGCTCCGCTTGTTGCGGTTGTTCTGGAACTCGCGGAAGTAGTTGGTCCGCTGGCCGGTCATGTTGGGGCGGGGCGGCTGCTCGATGCGGATGACATCGGCGCCCTGCTCCGCCATTATCTGGGTGGCGTACTGCCCCAGAACGTACTGCGACAGGTCGAGAATCCTGATTCCCTCAAGAAGCATCATCAGCCATCTCCGCCGGAAGATATCGCTCTATCTTATCCCGGGCCGGGTCTTTAGTCAACCCGGTTGAGATGACGCCCTCGAGCTCGAGGAGCCTTTTTTTCATCGCCAGACCGCCCCGGAATCCGGTCAGGGCGCCGCGCCGCCCCACCACGCGGTGGCACGGCACGATGATCGGCACGGGGTTGCGGCCGAGCGCCTGGCCGACGGCCCGCGGGCCTGACGGCCGCCCCACCTCCTCCGCCAGCCAGCCATAGCTCCGCGTCTGGCCGTGGGGTATCGCCCGCGCCGTTTCCCACACCTTGCGCTGAAAACCGGTGCCGCCGGAGAGGTCGAGCCGGTCGGGGAAGTCCACCCTCTCCCCGCTGATGTAGGCGCGGAAGCGCTCGATAAGGTCGCCGAAAGGCGCGGCGGACAATTCGGACTGCCTGAGGTCGTCGCCGAGTTGGTCCAGCGCGGCCTCCGGGGTAGATTCGGGCAGGCAGACCGCCCTCAGGCCCGAGGCCGAGGCCAGCAGGGCCATCCAGCCCAGGCGCGTTTCAAAGACGACATGGCGCAGCATCATCAGCCCAGCCTGGGATCGATGAGGCCGTAGTTGCCGTCCTTGCGCTTGTAGACCACCTTCATCTTCTCGCCGTCGCTGTCGTGGAAGATGTAGAAGTCATGACCGAGCAGGAGCATCTGGTCGATGGCTTCGTCCAGGGTCATGGGCTTGATGACGAAGTTCTTTATCTTGACTACCTGGGGGCCGGTCTCGGGCGGCTCGCTCGGGACAACGGCTTCCACGGCGGCTTCCTTGGCGAGGGTCGCCCGGGACGTGTCCGAGCGCTTGCCTTTGTAGTCTTCGAGCTGACGCGTCATGTTGTCGGCAAGCTTGTCAATCACCTGGAACTGGTCGTCCGCCCTCTCTTCGGCGTGAAAGACCGTGCCGTCGGCATCCACGGTCAGGTGCCCCAGGTAGCGCTTGGCGGGGTTTTTGGTCTTCTCTTCGGAGACCTCGACCTTCATCTCAAGGATGTTGGGGAAATGGCGGTTGAGCTTGCCGATCTTGCGCTCGACGTAAGCCCGCGCCGCTTGTGTTATCTCGATATTGGTCCCGGTCAAACGAAGTACCATGAAAATGCCTCCTTGTGCTAAATTTCTCGGGCCAGCGCCAGCCCCCACACCGAGGCGGCCCCCCGGTTTTTCAGGGCGGCGGCGCAGGCGTTCAGCGTGGCCCCGGACGTGGCGACGTCGTCAACCAGCAGGACATTTCTCCCGTCAAGACTATCATCGACACATTCAAAGGCGCCGGCGATATTGGCGAGGCGCTCCTCCAGGCTGCCCGTCCGGGCCTGGGGCGGCGTCTTCCGGGAGCGGACCAGGCCGCCGGCCACGGGCAGGCCGTTCCGCTTGCCTAGCTCCCGCGCCAGCAGCGCCGACTGGTTGTAGCCGCGCTCCCGCAGGCGGGCGGGGTGCAGGGGCACCGGGACCAGGACGTCGGCCGGCAGGGGATTGGCCGCCAGGTAATCGAACAGCAGCGCGGCGAGGCAGCCGGCCAGGCTGCGCAGGTTCCGGTATTTGAACTGGTGGACGGCCTCGCGGAGCACCCCCTCGAAGCGGAAAGGCGAGCGGACGCCGTCTATGCGGGCCGGCCGGGCGGCGCACTCCGGGCACACCGCCGGCGACGGCCGGCCGCACCTCGGGCAGATAGGGGGTTCGATAGGGATAAGGAGCTTCAGACAGTCGCGACAGATGTAATCCCCTTCTTTGCCGCAGGCGACGCACCGCTTGGGAAAAAGAAGGTCAACTGCCACCTCCCTGAGTTTGACGAGTTGAGGAAGCATAGTATCACCGGTGCCGTATTGAACCGGAAACCCTAGCGGGAACGGGAGTTGTGCAGCGCCCCGCTCATGATCGGCTCGTTGATGTAGACATCCCCGTTCCTGATCTTCAGATTGAAGCCGCAATCAGGATTGGTGCAGACCCAGGCCTTGAAGTTAATGGGCGCGCCCTGGCTGCCGAAATCAGATAATGGTACCAGGTCGCCGGTGCTGCACTTCTGGCATTTGGGGAAATTGAACTGTTCCATGAAGCCCTCCTCCCAGCCAGTTGTCTGGCAAAACCCGAATAAGTATACACCACCCACGGCTAATTAACAACCTGACCGGACGCTATTCCCGCAACTTGCGCGGACCGGAGACGTTAGCGTAAAATTAGGAGGATTCTCAGGGCGACGTGGCCAAGTGGCAAGGCGGGGGTCTGCAAAACCCCTATTCACCGGTTCGAATCCGGTCGTCGCCTCACTACTTTTATCCTGCTATGGCTTGCCCTCCCCAGGGTTGACTTGCTTTCCGGGACTTGATCATTTCTGTCCTGATGGTTGAGCGCTACACGAGGTCGGTTAAGTTCGAGGATTCGCTGAAGCTTTACGCGGCGATCATGTCGTGATTCACTATCTTGCTTACAGTTTTTTGTGATATATTTACGGCATGGGAAACGAGTTGGTTTCTACAAACAAGGTTCAATGGGTCGATACGTGTGAGAGATTCGTTGCTTTTTTAGATATTATGGGATTTAGAGACATGATATTCCGTAAGGAGCACAATAGGATCCTTGGCATAATGGAGTCGCTATCGAAGGCTATACGCGAGATAGATTATGACGCTCAAATCAACCTAAACGGCATTAGACCCAAAGGCTTATGGACTGCTTTTGATCTGGCGATAGTGAGACCGATTATCTTTTCAGACTCGATATTGCTTGTATCAGCAGATGGGACAGCAGAATCCGCGAACAACATAATGTTTTCAGTAAAATACCTGAGTCGAGTAGGAATTTTAAATTGCATTCCCATGAAGGGTTCTAGCAGGGTGATGAAAAATGGGGCTTGAAGCCGCCGTCTTTGGCCTTTCACCCCGATTTTTTGCGGTTCTTGCCTTTTTTCTAACGAACTTATTGTATTTTGTCGGCTCGCCACCACC
>JACPQH010000105.1 GCA_016190585.1 Chloroflexota bacterium
CCCTCCGCCAGAAATCCGCTGATTTCGAGTCAATACTCAAATGCCCAAGTATGATATCTGGACAACCGGCTGTCAGTTGTACAAGGCCGAGTCGGCCAGGCTCAGCGCCTGCCTCGATTCCTCGGGTTACCGGGCGGCGGCGGCCGTGAACGAGGCCGATCTTATTATCCTGAATAGCTGCGTTGTCCGGCAGTCCGCCGAGGACAGGGTCGTGAACAAGCTGCTTGACCTCAAGGCTTTGAAAAAGCTCTATCCGGAGAAGCTGCTGGCGGTCACCGGGTGCCTGGTCAAGCCGGAGGCTAACGGCCTCAAAGACCGCTTCGGGCATGTCGACCACTTTTTCCGGCCGGGCGATATGCCGTCCTGGCTGCCGGGCCGCGAGGACGGGGCGATCATCTTCCCGGATAAGCCGCCGGTCAGCGTGTTCGTGCCTATCATGCAGGGCTGCAACAACTTCTGTTCCTACTGCATCGTCCCCTACCGCCGCGGCCAGGAAAAGAGCCGGCCGGTGGCGGAGGTGGTATGCGAGGTCGGCGCCATGGTCGACCGCGGCGTCAGGGAAGTCACCCTGCTGGGGCAGAACGTGGACTCCTACGGCCGGGATACGCCTGGCGGCCCGGAGCTGGCCGACCTGCTCACCGAGCTCAACGGTCTGCCGGGGCTGGCACGCCTGCGCTTCCTGACCAATCACCCCAAGGATATGAGCCCGCGGCTTGTCCGGGCGGTCGCCTCCCTGGATAAGGTCTGCGAGGAGATAGGCCTGCCCGTGCAGTCCGGCAGCGATGAAATATTAAGGCTGATGCGGCGCGGCTATACCGCCGCCCGTTACCGGGCGCTGGTGCAAGACATCAGGAACCAGGTACCGCAGGTGTCATTGAGCACGGATGTCATCGTCGGTTTCCCGTCGGAGTCCGGCGGGCAGTTCCAGGAGACGCTGGACTTGCTCTCGGAAATAAAGTTTGATACAGTTCATGTAGCCGTTTACTCGCCGCGGGAGGGGACCCTCGCCGCCCGGGAGCTAAATGACGATGTCGCGCCGGCCGATAAGAAAGCCCGGCTGGCGGTTATCGAGAAACGGCAGGAAGAGATCGCTTCCGAAATCAACGCCCGGTTCCTCGGCCGGACAGTCGAGGTGTTGGTCGAGCGTAAAACAAGGGGCAAATGGTCCGGCCGCACGCGGGGCGGCAAGATCGTCTTTTCCACGGATAAGGCCGAGCGCACGGGAAAGCTGACCCGGGTCCGGATAACCAGGACCGGCGCCTGGTCCATGCAGGGCGAACCAGAAAGCTGACAGGAGGAACGAAATGTTCAGGTCTCTCATAGCCGGGTTGCTCATCCTAGCACTTCTACTGGCCGGCGCTTGTACCACGGCTCCCGGCGGGACTTCCGACCAGAGCATAATCCCCACCATCATTTTCCTGGCGGTGATATTCGGTATCTTCTATTTCCTGATGGTGCGGCCCCAGCGCAAACGGCAGAAGGAGCATGAGCAGCTCGTCTCGCAGCTCCAGAAAGGCGACCAGGTTATCACGGCGGGGGGCATCTACGGGCAGATCGAGTCTATCTCCCCGGATAGCGTGATTATCAAGCTGGAATCCGGGGCGACCATGCGCGTTGCCCGCGGCAGCGTCATCGCCCGAAGACCGCTCCAATAGGCGAATGAATGACCCGGCGCTGCCTGAAAGGGAGCTTGACCGGATTATCGCGGGCGCTCTCGCTGAGGACGCCGTCGGCAACGACGTCACTACCCGGCTGCTCATCGCGGCTGGTTTGACCGGCAGCGGCGCCGTTCTCAGCAAGGACGAGGGCATCGCCTGCGGCCTGGAGGTCGCGCGGCGGGTTTTCCTCAAGATTGATCCCGGCCTGCTGACGCAGACCCTGGTGAAGGACGGCGAGGCCGTCAGGCCGGGCGACAAGCTGATGACGGTCTCCGGCCGCCTGGCCGGCATCCTCTCCGGGGAGAGGGTAACTCTCAACTTCCTGCAGCGGCTCAGCGGCATAGCCACCCTGACCTCGAGGTTCGTGGAGCAAGTCTCCGGCTATAATGTCTCCATCTATGATACCCGGAAAACAACCCCGGGGCTGAGAACGCTGGAGAAATACGCCGTGCGGATGGGCCGCGGCCAGAACCACCGTCTCGACCTGGCTGACGGCGTCCTTATCAAGGACAATCACCTGGCCGTCCTGCGCAAATTGGGGATGACGCTGCCGGACATAGTCTCCCGCGCGAAACTCGGGGCGCCGCCGGGTCTGCGCGTTGAAGTCGAGGTCACCAGCATCAAAGAGGCGCTTGAAGCCGCCGGCGCCGGCGCCGATATCATTATGCTGGACAACATGAGCCTGGAGGACATGAAGGAGGCGGTAACCCTGATCGCGGGACGCGCCCTGGTAGAGGCCTCGGGGGGGATTGACCTTTCCAACGTCCGCAAGGTCGCCATGACCGGGGTTAACATAATATCAATCGGCGCCCTGACCCACTCCTACCGGTCCTTGAACATGAGCCTGGAAATCGACCCCGGCTCGGTTAAGTCCGGCTAGGCGCGCTCGCCGAAAAGCAGGCCGTGAGCCGCGAGCAGCGGACGGTCTTCCAGGATTTGAGCCGCCGGGCCGTCCGCGACAATTCGTCCCCCGTCCAGCACCACCACCCGCCGGCACAGCTCTTTCACCAGGCCGAGCTCATGAGTGGCGATAACCTTGGTCACCGGCAAACCCCGGAGCAAACGGGTGAGGTTCCACTGGGCGGCGGGGTCAAGGTTGCTGGTCGGCTCGTCAAGGACGAGAATATCCGGGTCCATGGACAGCACGGTCGCCAGGGCGACTCTTTTCTTTTCCCCGAGGCTGAGGTGGTGCGGTGAACGTGCCTCGTAGCCCCGGAGACCGACCTCCCCGAGGGCGCGGGACACCGCCCGCCGCACCTCGTCCTGGCTGTAGCCCAGGTTCACCGGCCCGAAGGCGACATCGTCGAAAACCGTGGCCGAGAAAAGCTGGTCGTCCGGGTCCTGGAAGACCAGGCCGGTACGGCGGCGAATCTCCTTGAGGTTGGCCGGCTCGGTCGTCATGGCGAAGACCCTGACGTGACCGTTGCTGCGCAACACGCCGTTCAGATGCAGCAGCAGCGTTGACTTACCGGCGCCGTTGGGACCGATGAGGCCGACCGATTCCCCGCGGCGGATGGTCAGGTTGATACCGTCGAGGGCCGGCTGGCCGTCGGGAAACGAGAAAGACAGGGCCTCGATTTTAACGATTACTTCAACGGGCTCAGGCATAGTGGGTACCCAGATACACGGCGAGGATAGCGGCCACAAGGCACAGGGTGAATATGGTATCGGCCGGCCGGAGGGAAGTCCCGCCGGATGCCCGGCAACTGCCGTCAAAACCGCGGGAGAGCATGGCGGCGTAGACGCGCTCACCGCGCTCATAGCTCCGGATGAAAAGAGAGCCGATGATGTTGCCCAGGGTTCGCAACTTCCACAGCCGGGTACCGCCGAAATCACGACTTTCCCGCGCCTGCTTCAGGCGCAGCACCTCGTCCGTCAGGATAAAGATGTAGCGGTACATGAAAGACAGCACCATGACCATCACCCGCGGCATCCCCAGTGTTTCCATGCCGGACAGCAGGGCGGTTATGCGGGTCGTCGAGATGAGGAGGACGAGACTTATCATCGAGAGCCAGGCCCGGGCCATAACGGTCAATAGCGCCGCCAGTCCCTGGTAGGTGGCTGAGACGCTCCAGGCACCGAGCGGCACCGTGACCGCGGGCTCGCCGGGCTTGAAGAATGGCAGGAACAGGGCAACCATGAGCACGAAGGGCATAACGGCCAGGGAGCGTTTCAGAACGTAGAGCGGGGGCACGCGGGCCAGCCAGGCTAGCGCGGCCAGGATAAGCAGGTAGGCAAGGAAAGGCCGCCAGGACAGAAACGGCGTGATGTTGACTGCCAGGACGAAAATAACGGTAACAACCAGCTTCACCCCGGGATGGCGCCGGTGAATGACGCTGTGGCGGTCGCTGTACCTGTCCAGGAAGCTGTGTCTCATGTTATTACGCTCGCTTCGGTCGCCGGGCCAGCAACCGGGCCAGGCTGTAGGCGGCCGCAAACATCAGAAGGGTCCCGGTAACGCCGGCGAGAATCGTGGCCGCCGTTTCGTTCTCGACGCCCGGGAAGAGATAGTCCGAGATGACCCGGAACGGTGCGGGACGCGCCAGCGCGAGGAAGCCCTGGTCTTCGGCCACCCGCTCCAGGCCGTCAGGCTGGGAGGAGGCGAGGGGGGATATTATCGCCAGCGCCAGGCAGATACCCAGGGTAATCAGCCACCATTTTGTTCTCATCGTTACACCTTCTGCGCCTGAAGCAGGTCGGCGCGCCTGGTCTGCACCAGGCCCAGTACGGCGGCGGTTATCAGACCCTCACCGATGCCGATAAGGGAATAAAAACCGGTCATGGCCGGCAGGACGAGAGGCAAGGGCGAGGCGCCGGACAGGGCGAGCTCAAGCGCGGTCGCCGCGGCGGCGGTCATCACGGAAACCCAGCCGGCGGCGAAGGCCGCGGACATTTTGCCTTTATGACTGTCGCGCGCCAGCCTGGCAGACAGGCGGTAGACTCCGTGGGCCGTCAGGGTAGCGATAACCCCCATGTTGAGAATGTTCGCCCCCAGCGCCAGCAGGCCGCCGTCCTGGAAAATCAGGCTCTGGGCGATAACGACGCTGCTCATGACCAGCACCGCCGACCATGGCCCGAGCAGGATGGCGGCCAGCCCGGCCCCCAGCACGTGGCCGGACGTGCCGGCGAAGACCGGGAAGTTGAGCATCTGAATGGCGAAGATAAAAGCCGCCAGGACGCCCATCAGGGGCACCTGTTTTTCCTGGAGACGGCGGTTGGTCTGTTTGACGGCGACGGTGATGGCGGTCACCGAAACCGCCCCGGTGGCGGCTACGGCGGGGATGCTAAGCAGCCCGTCCGGTATGTGCATATCGCCTCCACATCAAGATGCACCTGCAACAATATGCATCTACGATTAAAAAATTTTATTTGCACCGGGTACAGCGCCCGAATATCGCCAGGTGGCTCAAATCGGCCTCAAAGCCGTACCCGCCCAGCAGGGCGGCTTTAAGCGGGTGCAGGATCGATTCCTCGAGGTCGACGACATGGCCGCACTTCTGGCAGACGAGGTGATGGTGACGGCCGCGGTGGGCGGGGTGATATTTCACCCGGCCGCCGCCGAGGTCGGTTTTCGTTACCAGCCCGAGTCTTTCCAGCAGGTCCAGCGTCCGGTAGATGGTCGAGATATTAACATGGGGGTAACGCCGCACGATCTGGGAGTGTATCTCCTCGGCGCTGATATGGTTGGTGCTTGCCTCGATAGCCTCCAGGACCATGGTGCGCTGGGGCGTCAGGCGGTAGCCCTTCTCGCTAAGCTCGCGTATGATTTGCCGGGTGTTGTCCACCATTTATCTCCAGGTCTGCTCAAGGCGAGTACCGGCGAGGCATCGGCGTTGTGCCGGGACGTAACCGCTAACCAGCACTATAGCATGAGCGGGAGAATATTGCAAGCTGTTGCAATTGCCTATAATTGCGAATTGATTTCCCGGCTGTCGAGCATCAGGGTGACCGGGCCGTCGTTGAGAATCTCGACCAGCATTTGCTGCTGGAAACGGCCGGTCGCCACCCTGAGACCGCTCAGGCGGCCCTGCTCCACGAAATAGTTGAAAAGCCGCTCGGCTTCGGCCGGCGGCGCCGCCGCGGTAAAGCTCGGGCGCCGGCCCTTCCTGGCTTCCGCCAGCAGGGTGAACTGGCTGATGATTAGCAGCTCGCCGCCGGCGTCCAGCACCGAGAGATTGAACTTGCCGGCGGCGTCGCCAAAGATGCGCAGGTTGACTATCTTCCGGGCGAGCAGCCCGGCGTCCTTCTCGGTATCGCCGGCAGCGACGCCCAGGAGTATCACAAGCCCGGGCCCGATACGGCCTACCGTCTCCCCCGAGACGCTGACCGCGGCCCGGGTCACTCTCTGGAGCAGCGCCTTCACGCTAGCTGGGTTTGGAGGATGGTTCTTTTTCCGGGGGTTTCACCGGGGCTTTCTCCGCGGAAGGGTCGGCTTCGCCGTTCCCCTTGCGGTGGTCGGTAATGTAAAAGCCGGAGCCCTTGAACACTATCGGGACCGGCAGGATGACGCGCTGGGCTTTGCTCTGGCACCGGGGGCACAGGGCCTCGGCGGGGTCGTTGAATCCCTGCCGTACCTCGAACCGGCAGGTACAACCCTGACATTCATATTCGTAGATGGGCATCATTACACCTCGAACAAGTTTCTTAACATATTATATCAATTAGCTTCAAGAGGAGGCAACAGGTCAAGCCAAGGGGTTATACCACGGCCGCCTGGAAGTCCAGCACGTTGAGACGCAGCCTCTCGACGCCGCCCCAGCTATCCACCTCCAGGTTGTAGACGATGTCCAGCCTGCCGGCAGCCTCTCCGAGGTAGTTCCCCAGCCGGAAACCGACCCCGTCCCAGATGATGCCGTCCTGTTTCAGCTTGAACCTGAGATGCTCCTGACCGTTGCCCATGCTCGCGCACTCCAGCGTCTCGACCCCGCGGCTGAGGAAAACGGGACATGGGTTACCCCGGCCAAAGGGCGCCAGCGAGCGGATAGTCCGGTAGGTATCGCCGGCCAGCAGGTTCAGGCTGAGCTGCCGGTCGATATCAAGCGCTGGACGGAGGTCGATGCCGGCCAGCCGCTCCCCGGCCAGACGGGTTAAACTGCGTTCGAGCTCCTCCAGGTTCGATGTCGGTACCGTAAAACCGGCGGCCTGGGAATGGCCCCCGAACCGCGACAGCAGGTGGGCGCACTCGCCCAGGGCGTTGACCACGTTGAACTCCGGTATGCTGCGGGCGCTGCCGGTACTCATCTCTTCGCCGGTCCTGATGACGAAGGACGGGCGATAAAACTCCTCGCAGAGGCGGCCCGCCACCAGCCCGGTTATGCCGATATGGTTTGCGGGGTCGGCCGAGAAGATGATTTCGGCCACGGCCTGCCGCATTACCCGCTCTCTGGCCCGGGCGAAGGTATCGGCGGTCATCTTCTGCCGCTCGGTGTTGATGTCGCAGAGCTGCCGGGCGAGAGCGGCGGCTTCCCCGGCGGAATCCGTCGTCAGCAGTTTGTAGCTGGTCAGGGCGTGCTCCAGCCGTCCGGCGGCGTTCAGGCAGGGCGCGATGACCCAGGCAATCTTCTCGGCGTCAATCTCGCCGGCGCTCAGGCCGCACTGCGTCATGAGCTCCTTCAGGCCCGGGCGCGGCCGGCCGTTGAGCAGCTTGAGCCCTTTTTTCACCAGGTAGCGGTTTTCGCCGACCAGGGGAGACAGATCGGCGATGGTGCCCAGGGCGGCCAGGTCGGCGAGCTCCTCGAGGCTTTCCTCGCGTCCCAGGCTCCGCAGCAGTGCCTGGAGCAGCTTGCAGGCTACACCGACCCCGGCCAGCTCCGGGAAGGGATAAACCGAGGTGGACAGGCGGGGATTCACCACTGCCAGGGCCGGGGGCAGCTCGGCGAGCGGCGTATGGTGATCGGTCACGATCACGTCCAGACCCATCTTCCCGGCCCCTTTTATCTCGGCCAGGCTGGTGATGCCGCAGTCAACGGTAATCACCAGGCTGACGCCCTGAGCGGCCAGTCTTTCCAGCGCCGCGGAAGTAAGGCCGTAGCCCTCGGTAAACCGGTTGGGAATGTACGGGATTACCACGGCGCCGAGTCGTGATAGGCCCAGGGTCAGGAGCGCGGTCGAGGTGGCGCCGTCCGTATCATAATCGCCGAAAATGGCTATCGTCTCGCCGGAGAGCAGCGCCCGGTACAGCCGGGAGACGGCTTGGGGCATATCGGGCAGGAGAAACGGGTCGCCGGCGAGGCCGGCGTCACCGGCCAGGAACGACTTTACCTGGGCCGGCTCGCTCAGGCCGCGGTTATAGACGAGCTGCCCGAGCAGCGGCGGCAGGCCGTTTCTCAGGGGATGCCCCTCTGGAACCGGCGGCCGCAGATTCCAGCGAAAGCGGCTCAATACTAGGCCTCGACGAATTTCCGGAAGATTAGTACGGAGTTGTGACCGCCGAAGCCAAAGGAGTTCGACAGGGCGGTAGTCACGGCCGCCTGGCGGGCGACGTTGGGCACGTAGTCGAGGTCGCACTCGGTATCCGGCTGGTTCAGGTTAATGGTCGGCGGGATGACGCCGGTGTTTATGACCATGACGCAGAAGGCGGCCTCGATCGAGCCGGCGCAGCCGATAAGATGACCGGTCATTGATTTCGTCGAGCTTACCGGCACCCGATGGGCATGATCGCCAAAAACGGTCTTGATGGCCCGGGTCTCCATCAGGTCATTCAGGGGAGTGGAGGTGCCGTGCGCGTTAATGTAGTCGATCTGCTGCGGGGTAATACCCGCTTTGTTCATGGCTACCCTCATGGCCTTGGCGGCGCCCTCGCCGTTTTCCAGCGGCTGGGTGACGTGAAACGAGTCTGCCGTAGCCCCGTAGGAGACAATCTCCGCCAGTATGCGCGCTTCCCGCCGCCGGGCGTGCTCCAGGTCTTCTAATATCAGGATAGCCGCGCCCTCGCTGATGACGAAGCCATCGCGCTCGACGTCGAAGGGCCGGGAGGCGGCTTTAGGATCGCTGTTCCGGGTGGACAAGGCTTTGAGCGCGTTGAAGGACACGATGCCCAGCGGGTTGATAATCGACTCGGCGCCGCCGGTAATCATCGCCCGGGCGTCGCCGTGCTTGATAAGCTCGTAGGCGGCGCCGATGGCATCCGAGCCGGACGAGCAGGCCGAGGTGGTGCAGAAGTTGGGGCCGCGCACCCCCAGCGCGATGGATACCTGCGCGGCGGCCATATCGGATATCATCATGGGCGCCAGGAACGGGCTAACCCGGTCCGGGCCTTTCTCCAGCAGGACCTTGGTCTGCTCGTAGAGGGTCGTCAGGCCGCCGATGCCGCTGCCGATGATGACGCCGATATCCCCGGCGTTCTCCGAGCTTATGGCCCGCCTGGCGTCCTCGACCGCCTGCCGGCTAGCGGCCACCGCGAGCTGGGCGAAGCGGTCCATGCGCCGCGCGTCTTTCCGGTTGATATAGTCGGTCGCTTCAAAGCCCTTGACCTCGCCGGCGAACCTGGTCTCGAGATTAGACGCGTCGAAGAGCGTGATACTGTCGATACCGGATTTACCCGCGACCGCATTTTCCCAGGTGCTCCGGACATCCAGACCCAGGGGACTGAATATACCCATCCCGGTAACAACAACTCGGTTGAACGGTGAGCTATTGATATCAGTACACCTGCCTTTTCTAAGTTTCTATTTTTTGTACCATATTTCCCTCTCACCTGCAAGACAGGAAGCGCGCCGGGGCAGGCTCGGCTTTGACCGGGTCATGCGGGCGCGGCTATAATTTTAACGTGGATGCGGATAAATCCCGGCCCAGCGTGGCCCTGGCGACCCTGGGCTGCAAGCTGAACCAGGCGGAGAGCGAGCTCCTGGCCCGGCAGCTATACGCCGCCGGTTTCAATCTCGTTTCGTCGGTGGCCGAGGCGGATATCTACCTGGTGAATACCTGCACCGTGACCGGCGAGGCCGACCGCAAGGCAAGACAGATGCTGCGCTCGGCGCATGACGAGAACCCCCGGGCCAGGCTGGTAGTAACCGGCTGCTATGCGAAAAGGGCGGCCCGCGAGCTGGATGGCATCCAGGGTTTGAGCCTGGTAATAGGCGACGGGGAAACCGGACGGCTGCCCGGTCTGCTGCGGGAACTCTCCGGGGTTGACACTCCGGGTTCGCCGCGGGGCGAGCCGGGCTTTCACCGGCGCACCCGGACCTTCCTGAAGATACAGGAGGGCTGCCGTAACTTCTGCACATATTGCATCGTCCCTTTCGTCAGGAGCGAGGTAAGCAGCCGGCCCATTAGGGAAGTCGTCGAGCAGGTCAGCCGGCGGGCGGCCGAAGGCTATAAAGAGGTCGTGCTTACCGGCACCGAGGTCGGTTTATACGAGCATGGTGGTTCAGACATCTCCGGTCTCCTGGCGGCGCTGCTTTCCGGGACCAGCATCGCCCGTCTGCGGCTCTCTTCGCTCCAGCCGCAGGAAATCAGCTCTGACCTGCTCCGCCTGTGGCGCGATCCCCGCTTGTGCCCCCACTTCCACCTCTCCCTCCAGAGCGGCAGTCCCGGCGTGCTGCGCCGGATGAAACGGCTTTACTCGCCGGCCGACTACCGGAGAGCGGTTGAGGGCATACGGGCCGCGGTGCCGGACGCCGCCATCACGACGGATATCATCGTGGGTTTTCCCGGGGAGACCGACGCCGAGTTCCAGGAGAGCTTAGAGTTCTGCCGGGGAATGGGTTTCGCCCGCATCCATGTATTTCCCTACTCGCAGCGCCCGGGTACGGCTGCCGCCGCGATGGGACCCCGGACGACCGCGGCCACGGTGAAGCGGCGCAGCCGGCAGATGCTGGAGCTGGGCAGGGAGAGCACCCGGCTCTTCATGGAGAATTACCTCGGGCGGGAAATGCTCGTCCTCATGGAGGGGCGGAGCGAGGGGGTGTGGTCGGGTCTCACCGGGAACTACATCAAGGTCTATGCCAAGAGCCGGGCTGACCTGGCCAACGAGCTAGTCGCGGTCAAGCTTACCGGCCTGGCGGGGGACGGGATGCGGGGTTCGCCGGGCTGATGAGCCGCTTGATGGCCAGGTTCGGCATCAGGAAGTCTTCTTCGGAGAGGCCGGCGGGCTCGTTCAGGCTGAGCCGGTCGATAACGGCGTGCAGGTTGATGCCCCATCCGAAGCCGAACGGCTCCGGTTTGAAGAGCCGGGGACTGTCAGGGTCCCAGAAACACTTTTTGACGCGCTCCGGTGTCGGCGGCCGGAGATCGTACGGGACGACGTTGCCGATCTTGCCGGACCAGGTGCGCGCGTCACGCGGCTTGCTCAGCTCCTGCATCAAGGCCGCCGTCACCAGGGTAACGGCGGTCACCCCGAGCAATCTCCCGATGTGCTTCCTTTTCATTTCTCACCTCCTGCCAGGTTAAAACCCAGGACAACCGAGGTCTCGATCTGTCTTGCCGGCACATCCCAGTATTCCTGCAGCAGCCTGTCCTTATCAGGCATAAGACGGAACCCGTGCTTCTCGTAGAACCGGACGGCCCAGAGGGCCGTCGCCCAGGTGCCAACCAGTAGTCTCGGGGTAGTCGTCATGCTTTTCAGGTGGTCGAGCAGCTTGTAACCGATGCCCCGTTTCTGGTCTCCCGGCAGGACATAGGCGTGCCGGATGAGCGTGACGTCGCGTACCGGCTCCAGTCCCATGACGCCCTTGAGGCGCCGGTCTTCTTCCCAGCCGAAAAAGGTGACCCGCTCGAGCTCGCTGCGGAACTCGTCGATGGGCATGTAAGGCTCGTGGTAGCAGTCGGCCGGAATAACGCCGTCATAGGCTCTGGCGGCTTCATTTATCACCGAGTGTATCTCGGAGATGCGCCGGCTACCGCACCTTATTATCATCTGGCTAAATTATAACACTTTACCGGGAAGTGCCAATAG
>JACPQH010000106.1 GCA_016190585.1 Chloroflexota bacterium
CCCTTGGAACGGATCATCGCCGCCCCCTCGGTGATCCGCCGCAGCGCCTCACCCAGGTTGGTCGCACCGCACACGAACGGCACCGTGAAGCGCCACTTGTCGATGTGGTTGGCGTAATCGGCCGGGGTCAGCACCTCGGACTCGTCGATATAGTCGATGCCGATGGCCTGAAGCGCCTGGGCCTCGACGAAGTGGCCGATGCGGCACTTCGCCATTACCGGGATGGAGACGGCCTTCATGATGGCCTCGACCACGCTGAGATCGGCCATGCGGGCGACGCCGCCGGCGGCGCGGATATCGGCCGGGACCCTCTCCAGGGCCATCACGGCGCAGGCGCCGGCTTCCTCGGCGATACGGGCCTGCTCGGCGGTGACCACGTCCATGATAACGCCGCCCTTGAGCATCTGGGCCAGGCCCGTCTTGACCTTCCACGTTCCAGTTTCCATATTCCTCCTCGCACCCCGATTTCGACTATATTTTACAATTGTGCGAACGGCTTATCAACAAGAACCGGTTTATTGCACGCGGCGAGACTGTCCCGCGCCCGTTAACGCGTCGACCGAGCCGCGCGGACTTGCGCTCGATAGCCCGTTTGGCTTAGGATAGAACTATAAGTGAAAGGTTCTGTCGAGATAAACCGCGAGCTCTGCAAGGGCTGCGAGATCTGCATCAATTTCTGTCCCACCAGGGCGCTGGGCGCCTCCGGGAAGCTGAACGCCGCCGGATACCTGCCGGCCGCCTTCAAAGATGCCGGCGAGTGCACCGGCTGCGCTATCTGCGCGCAGGTCTGCCCCGAGGTGGCCATCGAGGTCTACCGTGGCTAAGGTCCTGATGAACGGCAACAGCGCGGTGGCCGAGGCGGCCATCCGGGCCGGGTGCCAGTGCTACTTCGGTTACCCCATAACCCCGCAGAACGAGCTTATCGAGTACATGGCGGCGCACCTCAGCCGGCGAAAGGGCTGCGCCTTTGTCCAGGCCGAGAGCGAAACCGCGGCCATCAACATGGTCTACGGGGCGAGCGTGGCCGGCGTCAGGTCGATGACCTCGTCCTCCAGCCCGGGCATCAGCCTGAAGCAGGAGGGGATATCATACCTCGCCGCCTGCGAGCTGCCGGCTGTCATCGTGAACATGTCACGCGGCGGGCCGGGCCTGGGCAGCATCGGCGCGTCCCAGTCGGACTACTTCCAGGCGACGCGCGGCGGCGGTCACGGCGACTACCGCACCATCGTCCTGGGCCCGTCATCCGTCCAGGAGCTCGCCGACCTCACTCACCGCGCCTTCGACCTGGCCGACAAATACCTGATACCCGTCATGATACTGGGGGACGGCATGCTGGGGCAGATGATGGAGCCGGTCGAGTTCAACCATGAAGCCCCCGCCGAGCTGCCCGTCCGCAGCGGCGCGCTGCGCGGGGCCAGAGGCCGCCCCAGCCGGTTTGTCAAGACCTTTACCTCCAACCCGAGCACGCTCGAAGAAACAAACTGGAGCCTGTTCCGCCGGTACCAGCTAATCAAGAAGCAGGAGACCACCTTCGAGACCTTTATGGTCGAGGACGCCGACCTGGTAGTGGTGGCATTCGGCATCGCCGCCCGCATCGCCCGTGGGGCTATCAAGACGGTGCGCGCCAGGGGGCTTAAGGTCGGACTGGTGCGGCCTATCACGCTCTGGCCGTTCCCCTCTGAGAAAATCAGGGAGCTGGCCAACCGGACGAAGCAGTTCCTGGTCTTCGAGCTCAACATGGGCCAGATGGTGGAAGATGTCAGGCTGGCCCTGGAAGGCAGCGCCGAGACAAACTTTTACGGGAGGGCCGGCGGCGTCGTGCCGGCGCCCATCGAGATCGCCCGGGTCGTCTCCCGGCTGTATTATCAAAAGGGTCTAACCTAGCTATGAAAAAGGTATTTAGCCGTCCGAAGTCGCTGAAAACCGCGGTGTTCCACTATTGCCCCGGCTGCGGGCACTCCATCATCCACCGCCTGACCTGCGAGGTCATCGACGAGATGGGCATCCAGGGAAGGACCATCGGCGTCCCGCCCCCGGGGTGCTCGGTCTTCGCCTACCACTACTTCGATGTCGACATGGTGGAATCGGCCCACGGCCGCGGGACGGCGGTGGCGACGGGCATCAAACGGGCTTACCCGGAAGGCATCGTCTTTACCTACCAGGGGGACGGCGACCTGGCGGCTATCGGCACGGCGGAGACCGTCCACACCGCCAACCGCGGGGAGAACATCACCGCCATCTTCATCAACAACGCCGTGTACGGCATGACCGGCGGCCAGATGGCGCCGACCACGCTCTGCGGGCAGAAGACCACGACCACGCCTTACGGGCGGGAAGGCCGCCTGGAAGGCTACCCGGTGAAAATCAGCGAGATGCTGGCGCTGGTCAAAGGGGCGGTCTATATCGAGCGGGTCACCGTGAGCTCGCCGGCGCATATCCGGCGGGCCAAGAAGGCCATCCAGAAGGCCTTCCAGTGCCAGATAGACGGCCTGGGTTTCTCGCTGGTCGAGCTGCTGTCGCCGTGCCCGACCAACTGGAAGATGTCGCCGATGGAGTCCTGGAGCTGGGTGGAAACCGAGATGCTCAAGGAGTTTCCGCTGGGCGTCATCAAGGACGAGACAGGCAAGAAACGTGCTGATTAAGTCGGTGTTCGCGGGGTTTGGCGGGCAGGGTGTCCTCTCGATGGGGCTTAACCTGGCCGAGGCGGCCATGCTCGAAGGGAAATTCGTGACCTACCTCCCGGCCTACGGGGCCGAGGTGCGGGGCGGTACCGCCAACTGCACGGTGGCCATATCCGACGAGGAAATCGCCTCGCCGGTGGCTTCCTCCCCCGAGTTTATCGTGGTGATGAACCAGCCTTCCCTGGCCAGGTTCGAGAACCAGCTTCAGTCGGGCGGCGTGCTGCTGCTCAACTCGTCACTGGTCGACGGCGAGACGCGCCGGGAAGACATCGAGGTGGTTAAAGTGCCGGCTAACGCCACCGCGGAGAAGCTGGGCAACGCCCGGGCGGCCAACATGGTGATGCTCGGGGCGTTTACCGCCCGGAGCCGCCTGGTCTCGCTTACCACGATTATCGAGCGGATGAAGGAGCTGCTCCAGGATAAACCGAGACTGATAACCGCCAACGAGGCCGCCCTCAAGGCGGGATACGATATGGCAAAGCGGGAGTGAGGACATGTGCGTGAAGCAGGTCTCGGTCAGTCTGGACAACACGCCGGGCCAGTTCCTGGCGATCAGCGAGCACCTGGGCATGGAAGGCATCAACATCCGGGCGATATCGGTCGCCGATACCTCCGATATCAGCACCGTCAGGTTCGTCACCGATGACCCGGTCAAAACGGCCAACGTGCTGAAGAGCCGCGGTTACTCGATCAAGGTCAGGGACGTCCTAGCGGTCGAGGTGCCGGACCACCCCGGCGGCCTCCAGGCGGTGCTCAAACCGCTCAAGGCAGCGGATATCAACGTCCTGTACCTGTACACCTACCTGGGGCGCGGGCAGAGCGGCCAGCCCATCGTCATCCTGGGCGTCGACAAGACCGACCAGGCCATCGAGGTGCTGGCGCGGAACTGGGTGCAGACCTTCGGCAAAGAGATTTACACGCTGTGAGCCTGCCCCGGGATTGTCTCGCCGGCCCGCCTTCCGGTAACACCCCGGCCGTCAGCGGCCTCACTGGTTGCCAGACGGCCGGCAATCGTTTAAAATGGTAGCGACAATGCGGGTCACACATAGTTACCCAGAAAATACCGGCCCCGGAGCTCTCCTGTCTCTTCCCCTCGCGCGCCAGCCCGACAACCGGCCGCAACCGCTCCCCGGCAGCCCGGCAAGGAGACGCTTGATTGTCTAGATTTTCCCTCATCCCCACGGAAAAGAAATTCTTTGTGCTCTTTGAACAGAGCATCCAGAACGTCATCCGTATCGCCCAGCAGCTCAAGGACATGGTCTGCATCTGGGAAAACCTGAAGGAGAGGGTCGGGGTTATTACCGATCTCGAGCACCAGGGCGACGCCATCACCCACCAGATAATCGCCGAACTGCACCGCACCTTCGTGACACCCTTCGACCGGGAGGATATCGCCCTGCTGGCCCATTCCCTCGATGACATCGCCGACCTCGTTCATGCCGCCGCGGACGCCATGCTGCTGTACAAGGTAGACCAGCCTACCGAGCGGGCGCGGCAGCTTGCCGAGATACTCGTCCAGGCCGTTACGGAGGTGGAAAAGGGCATCGCCGAGATGCGCGCCCACATCGACCGCAACAAGCTCCTGCGCCGCTGCGTCGAGATCAACCGGCTGGAGAATGTCGGGGACAACATCTACCGCGCGGCAATGGCGGAGCTCTTCGCTGACTCCGCGAACACCACCGACGTCATCAAGTGGCGCGAAATCTACGAGCACATGGAGACCGCCACCGACC
>JACPQH010000093.1 GCA_016190585.1 Chloroflexota bacterium
TCGCCGCGCCCAGGACGACCTTTTCCGTCACCCTGAGCGCGGCGAATATCTCAGGTCAAGCCGAGGGCTAGCCGCTCATGAGGTTCGGCAGCAGCAAGGTTATCTGCGGGAAGACCAGCAGGACAGCCAGCGTCACCACCATCATCATCTCGTAGGGGATGATGCTGCGGAAGATAGACTCCAGGGGCACTTCAGGCAGCACCCCTTTGAGCGCGAAGCTTACCAGCCCTACCGGCGGGGTTACCAGCCCCATCTCGCAGACATGTACCAGCAACACCCCGAACCATATCGGGTCGTAACCCAGGGCGCGCACCGCCGGCAGGGCGATGGGCACCACGAGCAGCAAGATGCCCAGGACGTCCATGAACATGCCCAGGACCATACCGAGCAACAGGATCATGCCGATGATGGCTAAACCGGGTATCTCCAGGCCGGTTATCCAGTCGCCGATGGTAAACGGCAGCCGGGTGATGGCCAGGAAACGGAGGAAAAGGAAAATCCCGGCGATGATGGTGAACAGCATGCAGTTGGTCCGGGTGGCATCGATTATCGCGCTCTTGAAT
The DNA here is from genome assembly GCA_016190585.1 of Chloroflexota bacterium. Next base: position 564 of record JACPQH010000093.1, read on the forward strand.
CCCTTCCAGGAAAGGCTGCGCCGCACCATGCCGATGGCAAAGGCGGCGAAGACGCCGAAGGCGCCGGCCTCGGTGGGCGTAAATATCCCAAAGTACAGCCCGCCGACAACGGTTAATATTACCGTCATAATCGGCCAAACGCCTTTGAGCGAGGAAATCCGTTCCGGCCAGGTCACCCCGGCAACCGCCGGGGCCACGTTCGGGTTGCGCCAGGCGCGGAACGAGATCATTGCCATGAACAGCGTGGCGGTGAGCAAGCCCGGTAAGAACCCGGCCAGGAGCTGTTGCGATATATTGGTCTCGGCCATGACGCCGTAGATAACCAGCGCGGCGCTGGGCGGGATCATGATAGCCAGCGGCGCCGAGCAAGCGACGGCGCCCAGTGACAGGTTCCGGTCATACCCGTACTTCTTCATCTCCGGGTAGGCCATCTTCCCGAACACCGCCGCCGTCGCCGAGCCTGAGCCGGTACAGGCGGCAAATGCGGCGCAGCCCATGACCGTGGCCATTGCCAGGCCGCCGCGTATCCGGCCCAACCACTGGCGGCAGGCCCAGTAGAACTCGGACGTCGCGCCCATCTGGAACGCCAGGTAGCCCATGAAGACGAACAAGGGCAGAACGCTCAGCTCATAGCTCGTGGTCGCCTCGTAGGGAATCGCCCCGGAGAAACCGGTGGCCGCCTCCCAGCCCCGCAGGTACGCCATACCGAACAGCCCGATAATCGCCGTGCTGAAAGCTATGGGAAAGCCGATCAATCCCAGGACGATTACGGTGACGAAACCGCCTATGCCGATAAGCGAAAGCAGTTGTGGGTCCATTTCACTCCCAAACTAGATCCACGTCTCTTTGGTTTTCTCAATGGTCACGGGGGCTGGAGCCCTGATCGCGGCCAGGTGCTCGAATATCTGCACCAGGAATCGAAGGCTGAGGAAAGCGGTACCCAGCGGGACAAGGGCTTTGGACGGCCACAACTGGAAGTTGATCACGCCCATGCTGATATCGCCGATCTGGTAGGCGAAGTAGGCGCTCTTGGCGCTGTATACCGTGATTATGGCGAAGACGACAAACCAGAGGATCAGGTAAGAGAACTCCAGGATATGCCTGAGGCGCGGGTTTATCTTCTCGAGGAAGAGCTCCATCCTGACATGCCCGTAAACTTTTTGCGTATGGGCGACCGCCATCCACACCGTGGCCGCCACGATGAACTTGGTGATGTCGTAGACCCCTGGCGGGGCGCGGTAGACGATACGGAGGAAGACCTGCCCCACGACAAGCAGGCCCAGAAGACATATCGCCGCCCCCGCCCCCCAGTTTAGCCACCGTTCGGCAACGGTAAATATCCGGACTAGAACGTTGTCTTTAGCTGGACTCATATTTCTTGAAGTACGCTCGCAGTGAGTCAAGGTACTTCTGACCGTCAATGCCCCGCTTGTTTATGTCGGCAATCCATTCAGGCCAGACCTTTTCCTGGGCTATCTGCACCTGCCGAGAGTGTTCCCCGGGAAGCATCTCGTAGAACTGCACGCCGGTCGCCTTGTACTCGGCAACCGCCCTGTCTTCTTCCACCTGATGGAACTCGGCATTCTTGACCGCGCTCTCTGCGGAGAGCTTCATCAGGATGTCTCTGGCATTCTGAGGCAGGCTGTTGAAAACATCGCGGTTGATACCGACGAAGGATACCAGCACGCCGTGGTTGACCAAGCTGATGTACTTCATGCCGGGCAGCTTGTGCATGCCGTAGGCTACGTAGGTGTACAGGGAGTAGCTGCCGAAGTCAATGATGCCCTTCTCCATGGCGCTGAACGCGTCCATGACCGGCATCGATGAGACCTCGCCGCCCATGGCGGCCATCAGCTTGGCGAAGCCAGACAGAGCGGTAATCTTGGCGCCCTTGTAGTCTTCCACTTTCTGGATGGGACGCCGGCCGAGGAGGTTGTAGGTGGGCAGCGCGGTGGGGAAGAGGGTGATGATATTCCACTGGTCCTGCTCTTTCTGGACATCGGGCAGCTTGAGGTAGTCAATGTAGCCCTTGCCGGCGGCAACAACATCACCGGTGAGCAGGGGCTGCATGCCGACCGAGAGCAGCGGCGTCTTGCCGGGCGCGTAGGCCGGGGCGTAGAGGGCCATGTCAAAGACCTTCAGGCGCAGGCCGTCAAGGTTCTCCGCGGCCGGGCCCAGGGTGGCGCCGTAGGTAATCTGGATCTTGACCTGGCCGTTGGTCTGCTTGTCCATCTGGTCGGCGACCCATTCGTAAATCTTGCTCTGGCCGCGCGGCTGGCCGAAATCGCTGAAAGAAAGGGTAATCTGCTTGGTGGGTGTGGTCGGCGCCGGCGCGGTCGGTGAGGCAGTCGGTTTGGCCGTGGCCGTTGGCGCGGCCGTGGTGGTCCCGGGCACGGGCGCGGCCGTTGTCGGAGCCGGCGCCGGGGCGGTCGTGGTCGGCGCGGGCGCCGGGGTGGTCGGCGTGGAGCACGCGGCCGCCAGTATGCTGACGATGACGAGAACGAGGAGTAGACTGACTAGGATCCTTTTCATTAAACCCCCTTTAACATTTGGTAATTAAATACCCGTCGCAACACGGAGTCGTTCATTCTCTAAAAAGTTTTGTCACCTCCTCACATGTCATCACCGCCCCGAAAAGGTCGGCGATTCTCTCCTCGGCGACCTCCTGCAGGTGCGGTGAACGGCCCCTGGTGCCGTCCGAGGTGATGATGCAGTGATAGCCCAGGGCCGTGGCGTCCCTGACGGTACTTTCAACACAGGCGGCGGTGTCAACGCCGGTAAAAATCAAGGTCCGGACCCCCTTGTTCTGGAGGATGAGGTGCAGCGGGGTATAAGGGAACTTGCTGAAGCATTTGGATTCGATGACGATATCCCCGGGTTGCGGGGCCAGCTCGTCAAGAATCCGGGCGCCGAAGCTGCCCTTGACGAGGAAACCTTCGCGCCAGTCATCATCCGGCAGGGGCGGAATACCGCAGTCAACATAATCGGCACCCCACATCGTCTGGCAGTGGACCACCGGCACCCCCATTTCACGCATTGCCTGGGCCAGCGCCCGGATACGCGGTATCGCCGGTTTCCGGAACTTGATGACATCGCCCCATCGCTCCGGCCGCCTCCCCATGTAGCCTTTCTCGTGCAGAAAATCATTCTGCATGTCGATGATAAGCAAGGCCGCGGAACCCCTTTCCACGTTCACTTCCCTGCCCCGAATTCTGATTATTGTAGTGTCTTTCGCCATACGTGTCAATCACTCCAGGCAAAGTTCCTAAAGTTTATCATCTGAGCCTGATATTGTCAATGAGACTAAGCATTTTTCACATTTTTTCTAGGCATTATTCACGAATTTTATCGTCCGTTTTAACAGCCGGGCGCAGTCTATACGTATGTTCGTAGAAGGCTAACCCTTGATACAGGAAGGGGGGAGCCGAAAGCTCCCCCCTTTTTTCTTACCTCCCGGACCGCCGCCGGTAGATTAGCAGCCAGGCTACCAGGGTGAGCAATATCGCCCCGCCAACCAGGTAGGGGATATAGTTTACCTTATCCGGCGCCGGTACCGGGGTCGGGGTGGTGGTGGGTACCGGGCCCGGCGTGGGCGTCAATACCGGTGTCGCCGGCGGGGGCGTCGGCGTCGCTGTGGGGGCGACGGTCGGCGCGGCGGTCGGTGACGCCGAGGGTGTTGCCGGCGGTGTCGGCTTGACGGTCGGTGTCGGAGTCGGTGTCGGTGTGGGCGCGGGCGTGGGCGTGGGCGCCGGCTGGGGCGCCAGCCGGGACAACAGACCGAAGCTGCTAAAGTGACTGACCGGCGCCGATACCGTGAGGTTAGCCGTATCAACCGAGCTCGCCAGTGACTCCCACTGCGTGCCGTTCCACCAGGCAATGTACAGGTCAGCGGCCGAAGCGCCTTCCGGCAGCTTGCCGGGATCGTAGCTTATGCTCAGGGTTATCGGCGGGTCAAAAGTAGCGCCGCTCGGACCCAGCTCGTACGCCAGCACCACGGCCCTCTCCGGCGGGGCCGCCGGGACAGCGGCTGCCGGGCTGGCCGATATGGTGGACAGCGGTTGACCGGCCGCGCCAAGGGCTTTCGTGCCGGCGGGCAGCTCCAGGGTTACCCTGGTGTCTTGGGTGACGAGCTGCGAGCGGGCCGCGGTGGTACCGTCGGACTTCAGGGTCAGGTAGCCGTCCAAGCCTACCGGTTTCACATCCAGCGGCGGCGCGTCCGCCGTTACCGGCGCCGGGGCAGGCGCGGCGGCGGGCGCGGCCTGGGCGATCAGCGTCCACGAGCTGAAGTGGGTCGATGAAGCATAAGCCATCCGGTTGACGGTATCGAGGATGGTGGTCTCCTCCGTCCACGTCCCGGTAGCGGGGTTGAGATAGGCTACCGTGAGCGTGCTGGGATCAAGACCCAGGGCCGCCAGCGTGGCCAGGCTATAGGGGAAGCCGATATTCCATTGCACGCCGGCTATCGGCGCGCTCGACTCAACGTTAGTTATCCGCCCGAGCGCGGCTGACGTCCCGTCGGGCATCGCGCCCAGCGTGCCGGGCGCCACGTCGATCTTGGCCGGCGTGATGATGCTGGCTTCCGAGCCGTCACTCGCCAGGCTGCTGATGGAGATGGTGTCGCCCCACGGCGGCGTCATGTTGACCGGCGTGCTTTCCGTAATCGTCGTCGGGTCAAGGCTGGGCGAGGCGAACTCCGTCACGGTCGCGCTGGACGGGGTAACCACCAGCATCACCTCGGTGCTGTGCGTCAACCCGCCGCTGGTCCCGGTTATCTTTATCGTCCAGTTGCCGGTCTGGGCGCCGGCCGCGGCCGTAAAGACCACGCCCCCTTTGCCCAGGCCGGTGGCGGCGGCAGGCGTGATGCTGTCGGCGGTGTAGGTGATGCCTTCCGGCCAGGTGGCCGCCGGGTCGCTCAGGGCGACCGCCAGGTCGACGGCGCCGTCGAAGCCGTTGATGGCCGTTATGGTCACCGTGGTGTTGCCCGAGGCACCGGTCTTTACCGGCACGGTGTTGGGCGCGAGGCTGATGGCGAAGTCCGGCGTATCGGCCGGCGGCACCACGGCGATGGTCAGGTTCCGGGTCTGCACAACCGCGCCGCTGGTCGCGGAGAGTGTAACCACATACCGCCCCTCGGCGGCCCCGGCGGGTATATCGAAGGTCAGGGTGGCGTTCGTCGGCGTGGCGATACTGGGCACGACCGTCGCGGAAGGGGTGATATTGGCGGTAGCCCCGGTGATGGCGCCGAGCCCGGCGAGACTCAGACTCACATCCGACTGGAAATTGCCGATGGGCTCAATCTTGGCGGTTATCGACCCCGAGCCGCCGCGCGGGATATCGATCTTCATCGGGCTGGCGAAAAGCACGAAGGCGCTGGCCGATGAAGGCATCAAGCCGAACGGCCGTTCAATTTTGATGCCGCTGGCGGCGCCGGTTACTTTGACCGGATAGATGCCGGCGGCCCTGGACGGCGCTTTTATCAGGGCGGTAAAAGTCCCGTCCTGGGCGACCGTCACCGCGGCCGGAACGATGGTGATGGCGCTGCCGGCAAAGGTCACGGCCACGGTCTCGCCCGCGCTGAAGCCCGTCCCCGATATCTTGATGTCGGTATCGGCCGGCCCGCTCGCCGGGGAGATTACCATGCTGGCGCCGGTGGCGACCACCATCAGGTTAAGGGGCACGGCTCGGAATATCGTGCCGGTCTCCGCTTGCAGCGGCACGTTATACGGGCCGACCGGCGTGGCGGCGTTAGTCTCAATCACCACGGTTATACCCAGGTCTTCACCGGGCAGCGGCGTCACCGGTGTCAGCGCGACCACCTGCCGGGTGCCGCCCGGCATACCGGAAAACTGGCCGATGATAGCGCCGTGCGTATCTTTGAAGGTGGCCGTAACGCCCGGCGCCAGGTAACCGACGCTGAACCTCACGGCCTGGTTGAAGCCGTTCTTGGAACTGAGGTTCAGCGTGGTATTGCCGGAGGCGCCGCGGGTCACCTTGAGAAACTGCGGCGACAGGTTCAGGAAGAAATCGGCGTTCTCCGCCGGGACGATGCTAAACGGTGCCCTGGCGTCCCGGACGCCGTCCGTCGCCCTGATGACGTAGGCACCAGGGGGTACCTGGCCGGCCGGCGGGACGGTTATCTCCGTGGCCCAGGTGCCGTCCGGCTGTACCTGGACGGTCCCGGGAGTGATGTCAATGGTTGTCGGCGCTCCGGGCGGCGCCGCCGCCAGCGTTACGTTCCGGCCGCTGGTGAAACCGGCGCCCGATATACCGACATGCTCGCCGGGCCGGGCGCGCGGCGGGCTGATGGTGATGGTGGCGTAGCCGGCGCCGGCCCCGATGTCGGGCATGACGCCGAACCCGAACGGCACCACCACGGATTCCGCGCCGGCGGTGCCGCGAATCGTGACCGGGTAAGGACCGGGAGAGGTGCTGGCGCTCACGGTGAAGGTCAGCGAGACGCTGCCGGAGGTCCCCGGCGTCAGCGTGACCGTGTTGCCCGACGAGAAGGCCGCGGTGATACCGGGGGCCAGCCCCTCGGCCGCCAGTGTTACGTTGGCAGTCGAGGTACCGACCGACCTCGCGGTCACATTGATAGTACCCTCACCGCCCTGTACGACCGGCGGCAGGTAGGGCGGTGAGAGCTGGAGGATAAACTTAGCGTCAGAGCCGCGTATCTTGAACGGCCGGGAGGCGTAGATGAACCCGCTGCCGCTGGCTACCGCTACGGAGACGTCATATGTTCCGGCGGCCAGTCCGGTCGGCATCTGAAAAACACCGTTAAAAGCGCCGCCGGCATCCGTAGCAAGGTCATCCGGTATCGCCACCGTCTCCGCGCCGAACTTGAGGCTGCTGACGGCCTGGTTGGCAGGGAAACCGGAACCGGAGAAGGTCACCGTATATTTCTTGTCGGCGTAACCCGCCGGGGCGAAATCAGGCTCCAGGGTGAGCCTGGGTATCTGGAAGCTGGCCGGCGGCGTGACGCTGAAGCCGAAGGGCGCCGTGCGGACCTCGCCGTCGTTCACCCCGCGGACCACCAGCGGGTAGTAACCGGGCGCCGTCGACGCCCTGGTGGTGATGGTCAACCGGGTGCTGATAGAGCCACCCGGCGGCACGTCGACAGTGGCGCTATCGAAGGCGCTCGTTACCCCCGGCGGCAGGCCGTCAACGAACAGGTTGACAGTGGTGCCTTGCCCGGTGGCCTCCACGATGACGGTGGTCTCGCCGGACTGGCCCTGGATGACGCCGGGGAGGAAGCCCGGTACCGTATTGAGCTTAAAGGATACGCCGGCATCCCGCACGAAGAAAGGCCTGGCGATGAATACCGGCGGCAATCCGGCCTTCTGAGCTTCGACCTCTACCATGTAATTACCGGTACCGAAGTCGGCCGGAACGTTAAAGACCAGCGTTAGATTGCCGTTGGCGTCAGCGACGGTGCCCGCCGGCACCGGCATCGCCCGGCCGCCGAAACGCAGCGCCGTTATGGTGGCGCCATTCGGGAAGCTGGTGGCTTGCACGGTTACCTTGCTCTTTACCGCGCCCGATCCGGGATTGAGGGTTATCTCCGGGAACCAGACGCCGCGCTGCGTCATCCAGTCGATGTTGGTAAATAGCTGCGGCGGCTGGACCTCGAACTCGACGCGGGTGTAGACCGTCCGGGTATTACCCTCGACGGTGGCCGTACCTTTTATCTCGGCCCCGTAGCGGCCCGGCGGGATGCTGGTCGGCGTCAGTGTAAGGGTGGAGCTGCCCGAGCCGCCCGGCGGCACCGTCACCTGGCTGCTGGAAAACGAGGCGGTAACACCCGGCGGTATCTTGTCAACCGTCAGATTGACCGTAGCGCCGGCGCCCAGGGAGTTTATCTTGATGGTCGTGCTGCTGCCGGCGGCCGGTATCGGCGGCAGCCATCCGGGGTCGGCTTTCAGCGTGAAAGCGATATCCGGGGCCGTTACCTGGAACGGTTTCATAATGAGCACCGGCGGCTCACCGGCCTTCTGCGCTTCCACGGCCACATCATACCAGCCGGACGCCGTGTTGCCGCCCCACATCGTCTTCGGGACGTTGAACACCAGCGTGAAAGCCCCGTTGTCATCGCTGGCCGTGCCTGCCGGCACCGGAAGCTCCATCCCGCCGAACCGGAGATGCGTCACGCTGGCATCAGGCGGGAAGGCCGTGGCGCTTACCGTAACCTTGGCGCCCGCCTGGCCCACGTTCGGGTTGAGCATTATCTCCGGGAAGTAGAGGAGATACCTGTCGGTCTCCGCCAGTCCCATCTGGTCCATGATGGCGCCCCGGTCCCACGTCATGAACTGCTGCGGCGGCTGCACCTCGAACTCGAGGTGAGTGTAGAAA
>JACPQH010000104.1 GCA_016190585.1 Chloroflexota bacterium
CTTCCCTCCGCTCGCATTACCGAGTTCAGGTTCCAAGGGTTGTCCCTGACGGGACTCTCAGCCTTTCAGCTCCCCCAGTAGCTATTCGATTGGTCAATATTGTAGCAGGTCGGGCTGTAAAATACAACGTGCTTTGATTGACAAAATCCCCCGGTGAAGCTAGACTTAACTGGATTTCGCGCCGGATAAGGGGGATGACCATGAAGCGGGCCTACGCGGACATTCCGGAAGGTCAGGTGCACTACCAGTACGAAGGCAGCGGCGAGCCGCTCCTCCTGCTGCACCAGGGTTTTTTCTCGTCCGACGAGTTCTCCAAGGTCGCGCCCATCCTTTCCCGGAGATACCGCCTGGTGGCCCCGGACATGCTGGGCTACGGCAATTCCGACCCCAACCCGCCGGACTTCGAGATCAAGGACTACGCGCGGGCCACGGTTAACTTCATGGAAGCGCTGGGCATCAGGAAGGCCAGCATCGTCGGCGTGCACACCGGCGCCTCCATCGCCATCGAGATGGCCGCGGCCTACCCGGAGAAGGTCGGCAAGCTGGTACTCTACGGCCTGCCCTCGTTCGGTCCCGGCGTGCGCGAGGCCTGCCTCAAGGCCTATACCTTCAGCCCGGTGGTAGTCGCGGAAGACGGCTCCCACCTGTACCACCGCATCTGGAAGGTCGCCTCCAAGCGGGTCGGGCCGCGGGCCTCGGTGGCTGACTGGAACCTGGTCACCACGGCGGCCATGATGGCGAGCGGCGGCCCCTTCCACGGCGAGGTCGCCTGTTTCAAGTATAACGAGGAAGAGCGTTTCCCGCGGGTCAAGGCGCCGGTGCTACTGGTCATGGGCAAGGAAGACGTTTTTCTGTACCGGCTGGAGACCCTCCTCCAGCAGATCAAGGGCAGCCGGTCGCTGGTCCTCGAGGAGGCCGACGGCTTCGGCCTGCTGGAGAAACCGGCGGAGTTCGCCCAGGCGACGCTGGACTTCCTCGCGGAGTAGCCGGCCCGGCTAGACGGCGCGGGTCTGCGGCCGCTGGCCGAGGGTAACGGTTATCTTTACCTCCGTGTTCTCCCGCCAGTAAACGATGTCCACCTTGTCGCCGACATCGAGCCGCCACAGCTCCTTGATGAGATCGGCCGCGGTCCGTATCTGGGCTTTGCCGAACTGGGTGACGATGTCGCCCGCCAGCAGACCCCCGAGGTGCGCCGGGCTTGACGGCTCGATGTCGGTTATCAGGGCGCCCGCCCGGGGCGCCCGGGCATCTTTGACGCTGGCCGGGGTGACGTCGCCGAGCGCCATGCCGATGTAGGGGTGGTGCGGCCGGCCGTACTTGACCAGGTCCTCGAAGACGTGCCGGGCGGTGCCGACATTTATGGCGAAGCCGATGGCCTGGGCCGCGGTGGCGCCCGCAGCATTGATGCCGACCTCCGCCCCCGCCTGGTTGACCAGCGGGCCTCCGCTGGTGCCCGGAATGATGGCGGCGTCGGTCTGGATAAGGTCGTAGTAGTCCTCCCCGTCGATGGATATGGAGCGGCCCAGGTTGCTGACGATGCCCTGGGTGACGGTGGCCCCGCCCTCCACCGGCGACAAGCCCAGGGCGTGGCCGATGGCCACCACCCAGTCGCCTACCTCGATGCCGTCAGGGTCGGCGAAGGTCACGGTGGGCAGGTCCTTTTCATCAATCTTCAACACCGCCAGGTCGACGATGTCATCAAGCCACTTATTGCCGGCGCTCACCTGGTAGACCCGGCGGTCATGCAGGGTGACCTCGATGGTCCGGGCGCCCTCCACCACATGCTTGTTGGTGAGGATATAGCCGTCGGACCGGAGGATTACCCCGGAGCCGGCGGCCTCGAAAGGCTCGCCGAAGAAGTCCGTCTCCTCGGAGAGGACATTGATGTAGACCACGCTCGGCAGCACCCGGTTCACCACCCGGGAGAGGGAGGGCAGGGTATCGGGACCGGCCAGGAACGAGGCTGTGGGGCTGGGTGAACCCCCGGCGGCGCAGCCGAAACTCAACAGGCTGAACAGCAGGCAGGTCAAGACCAGGATGTTGCAACGCCTGGTGAGCGAACGGACTGATACCATCTTCATGCCTCGCGCCGGGTTATATTTGCCCTGATTAATGGTATTAGCGCCTCCAGGGGAATACCATCCGTAGCGGTACATAGTTATGAAGGCCGGAGACGCGTATTTATGCGTGGGACATCCCTCTGCCTCTTTGCCAGGGGGAGACGGGAGGGGAGTTTTAAATAAGAAAGGCCGGCGTTAACGCCGGCCCTTCTCGAGGGAACTTGCGAAGCCCGTTTAGATGACGCCCTCCCGCCGCAGCGCCTCGATATCCGCCGCGGTGAGACCCAGGTCCGTGTAGACCTCCTGGTTGTGCTGCCCCAGCCCCGGGCTGGGGGCTACCGGGTCGCCCGGCGTCCGCGAGAGCTTGAGCACCGAGCCCGGCATCTTCAGCCGGCCCGAGCCGGGCTGGTCAATCTCGACGATCATGTCGCGGGCGAGGAGCTGCGGGTCGCTGACCACGTCGGTGAACTCGGGAACCACGGTGCAGGGCAGGCGGAACGCCTGCCAGGCGGCCAGTATCTCGGCTTTGGGCCGGGTCACGGTCCACTCCCGCACCAGGGTTTCGACCTCGGCGCGGTTGCTGACCCGCCCGGCGGCCGTCCGGAGCCGCTCGACGCCGACCAGGTCCTCCCGGCCCAGGGCGCGCAGGAGCCCCTCCCACTGGTCGGTCGTGCCGACGCAGAGGACGACATAGCCGTCTTGAGCCGGGAAGATGCCGAACGGAGTGTGGCTGGGTATGGCGGTGCCCCAGCGCCGGGGAATTTGCCCGGTGGCGAAGTAGGGCGCGCCGAACTGCAGGGCGACCAGCGACCACACCGAGTCCTGCTGGGAGATGTCAATCCACTGCCCCTGGCCGCTGACGGCACGGAAGCGGAGGGCGGCCAGGATGGCGATGGCGGCATAGAGCGGCGCCAGGCAGTCGCCGATAGGGACGGCCGAGGGGATGGGGGGCATGTCCGGGAAGCCTTCGACACAGGTGACGCCGCCGGCCACCTGGGCCACCATGTCGAACCCCGGCTCGTGAGAGCGGGGGCCGGTGTGCCCGAAGCCGGACGCCGAGGCGTAGACGATGCCGGGATTGATCCCTCTTATCTCTTCGTAGCTCAGCCCCAGCCGGTCCATGACGCCGGGCCGGAAGTTCTCAACAACGATATCCGCCTTTTTGGCCATCTCCAGGCAGAGACGGCGGCCCTTCGCCGATGCCAGGTTGAGGGTGATGCCTTTTTTGCCCCGGTTGAAGGCGATGAAGTTGGCGCTTTCCTGGCCGCCGGGGATGAACGGCGGCTGGGTACGCACCATGTCGCCGGTACCTGGTCGTTCTATCTTCACGACCTCCGCGCCCAGCTCCCTCAGCAGCAGCGTGCAGAGCGAGCCGACGTAGACCTGGGTGAAGTCCAGTACCTTGATGCCCTCCAGTGCCTTAGCCATGACCCGTTAATATGCCCTTCCGATAATTTTTATTTCAGCAGCGCCCGCGCCGCGGCCCACTCCATGATCTCGCTGGAGCCCTCGATTATCCGCAGCAGCCGGACATCGCGGTACATCATCTCCAGCGGCAGGTCCTTGGAGTAGCCGTAGCCGCCGTGTATCTGCATGCACCGGTCGATAACCTTGAAGGCCGATTCGGTCAGCATGTACTTGACGATCATCGCCTTGGTGGTGATGTCGGCGCCCTGGTCGGCTTCCCAGGCGGTGCTGTAGAGCATCAGCCGGCTGGCCTGGATTTCCATCTCGGAGAGGAAGATCATGTGCTGGATAAGCTGGCGCCGGGATATCGGCTCGCCGAAGGTGACCCGCTGTTTGGAGTATGATTTGGCCATTTGCAGGGCCCTGACCGCCGCGCCCAGGCAGGCAGCCGCGCCGCCGAGACGGGCCTCGTTCAGCATGGAGACGGCCACGGCCATGCCGTTGCCGAGCTGGCCGAGGATGTTCTTGGCGGGGACGACGCAGTTGTCAAAGCGCAGCTCGAAGGAGCGCAGCCCGCGCCGGCCCATCAGCGGGATATGCCGCTCCACGGTGAAGCCGGGGGCGTCCATGTCCACGATGAAGCAGGTGATGCCGCCGGAGCGGCGCTTCTCCCAGTCGGTGACGGCGTAGACCGTGCCGAAATCGGAATCATCCAGGCCGGTGGTGAAGATCTTGCTGCCGTTGAGGATGTAGTTGTCGCCGTCCTTGACCGCCCGCGTTTCCAGGTTGCCGGTATCCGACCCGGCGTTGGGCTCGGTCAGCGAGAAGTACATGCCTTTCTCGCCGCGAATGATGGGGATGAAGTACTTCTGCTTCTGCTCCTCGGTGGCGAAGGCGAAATCGTTGCCCTTGCCCGAGCCGGAGCTCGGCCCGCCGACGACGCCGCCCTGGTAGCCGACGGCCATGCTGACACGCCCCAGCTCCTCCGAGACGACCGCCAGGCCCAGCATGCCCACCCCACCGCCGCCGTACTCCGCCGGCATGGCGAAGTTCCACAGGCCGTTGTCAATGGCCTTTTTCCTGAGCTTCATCCTCAGCTCCCTGGGGAACTCGTCCTTCTCCTCGACGAGCTTCTCGACGGGCAGGAGCTCGTTCTTGACGAAGTCCCGGGCCAGTGTCTGGAGCTGCTTGAGCTCTTCCGGTAGTGTGAAATCCATGTGCGCCTCCTTTATTATTAATCACAAACTAGCCCCACCCGGCGGCCGGCGAGCCTGCCCGAGCGGGGCTCAGTTCCCGGATTAGGCGGCTGCCTACTGCTCTAGCGAGCTGTATTCAAAGTCCTCGGGCAGCCCGATTTTCTTGTAGACCTCGGCGATGCGGTCGTTCACCGGGCTATAGATCTGGTTGAAGAGCACGCTGCCCCTGGTGTCCATGTTGACCAGCCACGGGCCGGTCTTGCCCACGTGATAGACTATCAGGGCCTCGACCATCCCGGCCTCCCGCCAGTAGACCTCCTCGTCCTTGACCTTCGCCTTCAGGACCTCGTTGAAGCGCGGCAGCACCGGCCAGCCGAAGGCGGTCAACTGGAGGCAGCCGAACTTCACGCAGGCGTCCCGGGTGCCGGGGCCCATGTTCCCCTTGGTGATGACGCACCGCAGCCCGGCGTACTCGATGAGCTTGGGGAAGAACCGCTCGAACCGCAGGCCGAGCGTCACCCCGATGGGCACGGGGTCCCAGCAGGTGTGCTCTTTGTCCACCGGCCGCAGCCCCTCGCCGCCGGTAAGGAAGACGTTCATCTTCTTGGTGTCGACGGGCAGCGGCTCGCGGTCAACCACGAACTTCTTCAGGACGTAGGAACGGGCCGACCAGATATCGCCGCTGATGTAGAGCAGGTCACCCGCCTTGACCTTGCGGACGTCGTCCTCGGATAGCGGCGTGGTGAACTCGTATTCCTTGCCGAAGATGCTCATTTCGTTACCTCGCTCATGCTTTTTCGCCACGGCCGGGTGAACCAGCCTTCCGGGGCTGTGGCCAGCTCCATGCGGCCGTCGGCGAACAGCTTGACCGTCGCCCGGTGGGCCATCAGGCACTGGGCGACCAGCGCGGTGGCGACCACCCCCATGTGCCCGTTGGAGTATTCGATGTGCACGTCCGAGGCCGTCCGGTGGCCGCCGAGACCGGCCGGGCCGACCCCGATATAGTTGATGTATTCGAGGAGCTCGTCCTCCATCGCCGCGATGTCCTTGTCCGGGTGCCGGGAGCCGACGGGGCGCAGGACGGCGGCCTCGTGCGCGATGCTGGCGGCGATGGCGATGCCGCCGCCGACGCCCAGGCCGAAGATGGTCGGCGGGCAGGCTAGGCCGCCCTTGGCGGCCGAGACCGCGCTGTCAATAAAGAACTTCTTGATGCCGTGCAGGCCGTCAGCCGGCACCAGCATGCGGAACTTGCTGCCCGGCATCTCGCCGCCGCCGCCCTTGGCCAGGGCGGTTATCTCGATGTAGTCGATTTCCGGTACCAGCTTGTAATGGATCGAGGGGCTGTTCTCGCCGACATTGATGTTGTTATTGGTGTGATGGACGACATCGCCGGATTTCTGCCCCAATATGCCCTCGCGCGACAGGCTTACGGTGGCCCTGGCCAGCGCCCGCCAGAAATCGATGCTCCGGTCGATTTCCACGTTGCCGATGGAGATGTAGTAGTAGATGGTCCCGGTATCGGGGCAGACGACTTCCCCGGCCCGGGTGCGGCGTTCGGCGAACTCGAAAAAGGCGTCATAGACCCGCCGGGTATCGGCGGAGCTCTCGTTCTGGTGGGCGTCCTTGACGGCGTCGAAGATGTCGTCCGGGATGTGGAGCGCCGCCTGCCGCATCGCCATGTAGCCGGCTCGTTCAATCAGGTCTTCCTTTATCATTCACTTCTCCTTGAGCTTTTTTGGGTCCCCGCTCGTGGTTTCTCCGCGCCTGAGCTTTATCAGTTTAACACGGCGGGGTTCAGCCCGCCATCTTCGAGGGCAGCCAGAGGACAATCTGCGGGAAGGCGATAATCAGGGCCATAAGGGTGACGTGGGCCGCCAGGAACGGAATACAGCTCTTGTAGATGGTCCAGGTCTGGATCTCGTCCCCCAGCACCGCCTTGTCGGCGAAGACGTTCAGGCCCACCGGCGGGGTAACCGCGGCGATCTCGCACATCATGACGATGACGATGCCGAACCAGACCGGGTCAAAACCGAGCCCGATGATGATGGGGAAGGTGGTGCTGATGGAGACCGCCAGCATGGAGACCGTGTCCAGGAGCATGCCCAGCCCCACGTACAGGAGCAGGATGCCGATGAGGATGATGACCCGGTTGACTTCCAGGCCGCCGACAAAACCGCCCACCAGCGCGCTGACCTTGCTCAGGGCCAGCAGCCGGCTGAACAGGAAAGCGCCGACCATTATCAGGAAGATGAACGAGCTTGTCTTCAGGGTGGAGAGCATCGAGCTGCGGAAGATGGCCCAGTTCAGGCTCCGGGTCAGGAGGGCGATGATGAAGGCGCCCAGGGCGCCGGCGGCGGCGGCTTCGGTGGGGGTGAAGATGCCGGCGTAGATGCCGCCCGTCACCAGCAGGATGAGGGCGACCGTGGCCCACATGTGTTTGAAGGTGCCGAAGCGCTCTTTCCAGTTCGCCCGGGGACCCTTGGGCGCCAGGTTGGGATTCATCACGGCCCTGATGAAGATGACGGACATAAACAAGACGGTGGTGATGATGCCCGGGATAACGCCGCCCATGAGTATCGGCCCGATGGGGGTCTGGGTGAACATGCCGTAGATTACCGCCATGATGCTGGGGGGAATGAGGACGGCCAGGCAGCCGGCGGAGGCCACCGTGCCCGCCGAGAGGCCCTTGTCGTAGTTGAACTTCATCAGCTCCGGCCAGGAAGCCCGGGTCATAGCCGCGGCCGAGACCAGGGTCGAGCCGGAGATGGCGCCGAAGCCCGCGCCCGCCGCCATGACGCCCATGGCCATGCCCCCCGGCAGGTGGCCCAGCCACTTGTAGCCGGCGTTAAAAAGGTCCCGCGTGATGCCGGCGTTAAAGGCGAACTCGCCCATGAGGATGAACAGGGGCAGGGCGATAAAGGCGAAGTTGGCTACCGTGGTGAACGGGACAACCTGTATCATGCCCAGGCCCGAGCGCATGCTGGTCAGGATGGTCACCCCGACCAGACCGATGGTCGCCAGGGCGACGGCCACGTTCACGCCGAGCAGCAGCAGGGCGAAGAGGACGACGATAAGAATCAGTCCCAGCAGTTCCGGGCTCATGTCTGGCTCCTTCGGATATGCTTGACTAAACCGACCACCAGCTCGATGAGCATGAAAATAACCCCGATGGCCAGCAGTGTTCTCACCGGGCCGAGCTGTATCGGCACCATGCCCCGGGTGGTCTCGGTCCGGACTATCGAATCGATCGCAATCAAGGTGCTTTGCCAGGCGAAGATGATGAAAAATGTGATGGAGACCAGGTAGTCGAGGTAGGCCAGGCGTCCCTGGGTCTTTTTGGAAAGGTTCGAGAGCAGCAGCTCTATCCGGATGAAGCCGCCCTCCCGCTTGGTGTAGGCGAAACCCAGGAAGACAAAGACCATCATGACCTCGGCCAGCTCGAAGGCTATCTGGATGGGGGCGTTGAAGACGGCGCGCAGGATGATATCGGCCGAAATCAGTAGCATCAGGCAGAAGAGGATGACGGCCCCGGCGATGGCCAACGCCTTCTCGAAGGTGCCCAGGCGGAGGAATCTCTCCGCCAGCGATTTTTCCCGCTTTTCTACTTGCTCGACCATTTCACATCTGAGCTGGTATAGAGGGGGCGCCGCGCGGCGCCCCCTCTAAAGTCCCAGCCTACTTCATGGCCATGAGCCGCTGGATGCGGTCCTGCCAGGTCTTGTCGAACAGGACCTCGAGCTGCGAGTCGGACATCGCGTAGAGCTGCTTCAAGCGGGCCACGATCTTGGCGCCGTCCACGTTGATAGCCTTCATATCGGCGATGTAGTCTTCGAGGATGTCGGGCACCTGGTTCTTCCAGTTGGTCATCTCGGCGTCGGTCAGCCGGATTTCCTTCAT
This sequence comes from Chloroflexota bacterium, assembly GCA_016190585.1. Next base: position 8,561 of record JACPQH010000104.1, read on the forward strand.
GCCCTCTTTGACGAAGAGCTGGGCGGCGGCCAGGTCGTCGCCGGTCTGGAACTTGCCGAAGGCCTTCTCGCTCTTGTAGGCTTCGTCAAGCATTATTTTCTTGAGGCTGTCCGGCAGTCCCTTCCAGACATCCAGGTTGATAGCCAGGCCCTGCGGCGGCAGGATGGGCGTGACGCCGATATACAGCAGGTACTTGGTCACCTTGTGCCATTGGGCGTCCCGCATGGCGCCCGGTACGGAGACGGCGCCTTCGATAACGCCTCTCTGCATGGCTTCGTAGACCTCGCCGAAGGAGACCTCCTGGGCCACGAGCCCGCTCGGCGCCAGGAACTTGGGCAGGTATTTACCGCCGGCCCGGACGCGGCGGCCCTTGAGGTCGGCGACGGTCTGGGCTTCTTTCGTCAGCACGGCGTGGTGGGGGCCGCTGGCGATGAAGAACAGGAGCTCGATGTTGTTCTTCTGGAACTCTTTGTAGAACTCGGGGAACTCATCGTACAGGATTCGGGCGAGCAGGGTCTCGTGGTAGCTGTCCCGGATGCCGAAGGTGACCAGGTAGGAAAGGGTATGCACCGGGAAGAGACCCGGGTCATCACTGACGTGCTCGTAGCCCAGGTCGGCGATGCCGGAGGCCAGGCCGCGCGACAGGTCCTTATAGGTCAGCAGGGAGCCGGCATGGTGGCCTTCGATGGTGACCATGCCGTTGGTCAGCTTGGAGAGGGCTTCCCCGTAGGGTTTGACGCTGGACGCGTAGTGCTGCGCCGAGGTCTCCGCACCGGGATTGGCGTAGGTGAACTTGATGGGTTTCGTGATCGGGGCCGGGCTCGGCGCCGCGGTGGTCGCCGGGGGTGCGGCGGTGGTCGCCGGCGCGGTCGTCGGTTTGGCGGTGGTGGCCGGCGGGGCAGTCGTCGCCGGCGGCGCGGTGGTCGTGGGCGGGGCGGTCGGCGACGGTGACGGCGAGGTGCAGCCGAGCAGGAAGCCGAGGACAAGGACGAGGACCAGGGAGATGAGAGCAATCTTTCTAGCCATTTTACCTCCTATTGAATCAACCGCTTACGGGAAGGATGTTCAAATTGAGAGCAAGTTTTCAGAAGGAACACCGGATGAAGGTTGGTGATCTTTTACCCGCTTGCGCCATTTTCCCCCTGAAATCTTTCCAACGCTGAATTTTTACCAGGTCTAATGGGAGGAGCAAAAGCTTGTGCGGGATTTTAGCACCAATTATGCTGGCTGTCAAGCGTCACTGCACAGGGGGTGTCAATGCTCTATGTCACCATAGGGTTATGTTGAGCGTGAAGGAAGAAAGGCTACAGTTACTGAAGGCGATTGAAAGGAGGCAATCGCGGTCGCGGATACCGCCTGTGTCAGGACAATTGACGGCTGTGCTACGGGCGGCGGCGACCGACCGCGGGGTCTCACAAGCGAGAAGACCCTTTCGCGCCGCTCAGGCGACCAGGCACCGTTAGCTGAGCCGCCGCGAAGGGTCTTATACTGACCAGCCGCCGTCTCTCTACGTTACGGCCGTCTTGCCCAGCAGGGCTTCCACCCCCGGCAGCGGTTCGCCGCTGAGCAGGGCCAGTGAAGCGCCGCCCCCGGTGGACACGAACGACATCTTCTCGGTCAGCCCCATGGCCGCGACCAGCTCCACCGTCGAGCCGCCGCCGATGATGGTGGTCGCCGGGATGCGGGCCAGGATTTCGGCCAGGTGCCTGCTCCCCTGGGCGAACCGCGCCTCCTCGATTATCCCCATCGGGCCGTTCCAGAAAACCGTCTCGCTCAGCGACAGCGCGTGCTCGAAGAGGTCGATCGTGCGCGGGCCGATATCAGCTATCCGCGAGCCGGGGGGTATTTCCTTTACCTGGGTGATGGCGGACTCGCCGGCGGCATCAACCACGACGACGTCCTCCGGCAGCAGCAGCGACAACCCCACCTTCCGCGCCCGGAACATGAGGTCGCCCACCACATCGACCTTGTCATTTTCCACCAGTGACCGGCCGACCTCATAGGACTTGGCCTTGAGGAAGGTGGCCGCCATCCCGCCGCCGACCAGCAGGAAATCGACGCTATCCATGATATGCCGCATCATGCCCAGCTTGTCGCTGACCTTGGCGCCGCCGACCAGGGCGGCGAACGGCCGGGCCGGGCACTTGAGCAGATTGGTCAGGGTATCCACCTCTTTCTCCAGCAGGAAACCGGCCGCCGAGGGCAGGTAGGCGGTAATGCCGACCACCGAGGCGTGCGAGCGGTGACTGGCCGCGAAGGCGTCATTGACATAAATATCGGCGAGGCGGCTCAAACCCTCGGCGAAGGACGGGTCGTTGGCCTCTTCCCCGGGATAAAACCGCAGGTTTTCCAGCATCACCACCTCGCCCCCGGCCATCGCGGACACCGCCTTTTCCACCTCGGGCCCGACGGCTTCGCGCAGCGCCGTGACGCTCTTGCCCGCGTAGTGCGACAAACGCCGCGCCACCGGCCCCATGCGCAGCGGCTCCACCACCTTGCCCTCGGGCCGGCCCAGGTGCGAGGCCACGATCGTCCGGGCCCCTTGCTCCATCAGGTAGCGGATGGTCGGCAGCCCGGCCTTTATCCGGCTGTCATCACTAATGGCCCCGGTCTTCTCGTCCATCGGGACATTAAAGTCAACCCGGACCAGGACGCGTTTGCCTCGGACGCTAATATCCTTCACGGTCTTCATACGGTCCTCCTCACAAGCTTATCCGGCACGCAATCAATATTAATTAGTCTGCCTGTTAGCTACCATTCGTAAGCGTACGTATTTGGCCGGGGATTTCTCCCTTAGTTTTTACCGGCCATGATTTAGGTATGAAACGGCCCGGCGCGGGAACTATGCCCCTATCTGACCCTGACCATTTGACTACCCTATTCCCTTTACTCGCCAGGGGTTTTCCCCTAACATGGAAGGGAGCAGTTACTGCCTTTCAGACTGAATCCGCGTGGGGGGAGAGGATATTGGAGCAACAAAACCCAGAAAACAACCGGCGAATCAAGATAAAGTGCGATTGCTGCGGCATGGAAACCCTCGCCGAGATCCGGGGTGACAAGATCGTCATCCTTGACCGGCGGCACGGCCGGAAGCATATCGCCGTCTTGAGCATCCGGGAAATCCTGGACAAGATGAAGCCGCTCGCCGTCCCCTACCCGTAACCTGCCCGGCTTTAGATCCCGGTTTTCCCCGCCGCCCCTCGAGCGCCAGCCCTTCGCACGCTGGCCGCTACCACTACTTACGTGATTCAACCGTAATCTTCATCCGTATCTCTCGGTATGGCACATACCCGCGGCTATATCGTCAGATAAGAAACTACGTATCTGCGCCGCCGAAATTAGGGGATACCCGCTGGCAAATTAGGTAGCTTCTCGAATATACGGGTTTCCGGTGAGAAGCCTATCATGGTAGGGTAATCACTCACACTTAAGTAATTCTGGCGGGCAAAATATGTGCGGTATCGTAGGCTACATCGGAACCAGGCAGGCCAAATCCATTCTGCTGGACTCGCTCAGCCGGCTGGAGTACCGGGGTTACGACTCCTGTGGCGTGGCGGTGCGGGGAAGCCCTATCAAGGTATGTAAAGACGCCGTGAGAGTAGGGTTGCTGCAGCAAAGAGCGCCGGCGCTGACCGGGACCACGGGCATCGGTCATACCCGCTGGGCGACGCACGGCGGCCCGTCCACGGTCAACGCTCATCCCCACCTGGACTGTACCGGCAGGATCGCCGTCGTCCACAACGGCATCATCAGCAACTACGAGGAGCTGCGCCGCCGGCTGACCGCCGAAGGCCACCGTTTCGTCTCGGAGACGGATACCGAGGTGATTCCCCACCTCATCGAAAAATACTATAACGGCAACCTGGAAGAGACCGTGCGGGCCGCCCTGGACGAGATTGAGGGCTCCTACGCCATCGCCGTGATCGCCGAGGACGAGTGCAAGCTGGTCGCGGCGCGCCGGGACAGCCCCCTGGTTATCGGTATCGGCGAGGGCGAGAACATGATCGCCTCCGATGTCCCGGCGGTGCTGGACTACACCAACCGGGTCATCTACCTGGAGAACGGAGACGTGGCCGTGGTGACCCGCGACGCCGTCCAGGTCCTGAAAGACGGCGTCTTGACGCCGCGGGAGATCCACGAGGTATCGTGGACCCGCGACGATGTCCAGAAGTCCGGGTACGAACATTTCATGCTCAAGGAAATCCACGAGCAGCCGAGGGTCATACGGGACACCCTGGTCGAATACCTGCTGTCCAACCTGAGCCTGCCGGCCGGCCTGCCGGACCTGGTCATCATCGCCTGCGGCACTTCGTACCACGCCGGTCTGGTGGGCAAATACCTCCTGGAAGAGCTCCTGGGCGTTCCGGTACGGGTCGAGCTGGCCTCGGAGGTCAATCACTTCCGCCGCATCATCCCCTGTACCGAGGCCATCTTCATCACGCAGTCCGGCGAGACGGCGGACGTGCTGTCCGCGCTGAAGCGGTACGTGGAACGGGGCATCAATACCCTGGTGATCACCAACGTGCCCGGCAGCAGCGCCAGCCGGCTGGCCGCCCAGAAGGTGTTCATCAAGGCCGGGCCCGAGGTAAGCGTCGCGGCTACCAAGACCTTTCTCGCCCAGCTCATCGTCCTTTACCAGCTGACGCTGTCCAGCCCGCAGCTCAGCCGCAAGCTGGCCGACCAGTTCACCATGGAGCTCAAGCAGCTCCCGGCGGTCATCCAGCAGGTGTTCGGCGACGAGGAACTCATCGACGACTGCGCGCGTTTCCTGGCCGGCTACAACGACGTCTTCTTCGTGGGGCGGGGCATCAATTACCCGGTGGCCCTCGAGGGGGCGTTGAAACTGAAGGAGATTTCCTATATCCACGCCGAGGGCTACGCGGCCGGCGAGCTGAAGCACGGCCCGTTCGCCCTGCTGCGGGAAGATACGCCGGTGGTCGCCCTGGCCTGCCCTGACGGCACCTATGATTCCATGCTCACCAGCATCAAGGAAATAAAAGCCCGCAACTCGCCGGTCATCGCCGTCGCCGCCAGCAACGACGAGAGGATCGGGGACCTCGTGGACCGGGTAATCCGGTTGCCCGCCATCAGCCCCCTGTTCTCGCCGGTGGTTAACGCGGTGGTCCTCCAGCTCCTGGCCTATTACGTGGCAAAATACCGGGGTTGCCCAATCGATTTTCCGCGCAACCTGGCGAAATCGGTAACCGTTGAATAGGCAGCGATGAGATAAAGGAGGACAAAAGAGTGGAGTTCTTACAGGCCGGCGGACTGTTGTGGGCGATCATCAGTATTATCGTTGGCATCATCGTCATCGTGTGGCCGCACATTATCGCCTATGTTATCGGCCTTTACCTGATAATCGTCGGCATTCTCAGCCTGATAGGCGCCCTCGTATAGCGCGCAGTATTTTTTGATATCGGATTTGGAAAAAAATGGGTAACACATTGAAGGAAGTTGAGGAGATCAGGGAAAAACAGAAGATGACGCCCGGCGGCGCGGTTTCCGGACCCGCCGAGAAAGAGAAGACGGGGGACAGGCAGATTATTTCCATCGTTCTCGCGGATGATCACTGGGTGGTGAGGCAGGGTCTCAAGGCCCTGCTGGAAGCCGAATCGGACTTCCGCGTCATCGGCGAGGCCTCCGACGGTCTCGAGGCCGCCCGTGTCGTGGAGCAGCTCAAGCCCCGTATCCTGGTGCTGGACCTGATGATGGGCGGCATCAACGGCCTGGAGGTCACCCGGCAGGTGGCCAAGCACCCCTCCGAGACCAGCGTCGTCATCCTTTCCATGTACGGGAATGAGAGCTACGTCCTGGAGGCGCTGCGCGCCGGGGCGAAGGCCTACGTCCTCAAGGAGTCGACCTCGGAAGAGCTGGTCCGGGCCATCCGGGAGGTCATCAAGGGCTACCGCTATCTGGGGGCACCCCTCTCGGAGCGGGCCATCGAGGTCTACCTGCAGAAGACGGAACCGACCACCCAGGACGCCTACGACACCCTGACCACCCGCGAGCGGGAGGTCCTGCACCTGGCCGCCCAGGGCTACACCAACGCCGAGATCGCCAACCGCCTCTTTATCAGCCGGCGAACGGTGGAGATCCACCGCGCCAACATGCTGCGCAAGCTGGGCCTGAGGACCCAGCACATCCAGCTGGTGCAGTACGCGGTTCAGCGGGGCATCCTGCCGGCGGATAACACCACCGCGAGCGGCGGCCCTGTCTCGGAGTAGCACCGGGCTGGCGGCGCGGGCGCGCGGCCCCGCCGGAGCTTGAGGGGATGACCCTACGGCATCCCCTGATGGCTGATGGTGTACCGTCGCTGGCGCCGGCGTTCTATCAGGTCCTCGATCAAAGAGATGAGGTCTTCGTCCAGTTCATCGGGATACTTGCTCCGGGCGTATTCGCGGAAATCCGGGTAGTCGGGGGCCGGCGCCTCCGCCGGCGGTAGGTGGCCCGCGAGCCGCAGCACCCGGGTGACCGTCTCGCCGCTGAACTCGGCCAGCCGGCGGCAGGAGCCCGTGTTGGGCAGGTCTTTACCGGCGAGCCAGCGGCCCACCGTGGCATGGCTGACGCCCAGTTGCGCCGCGAGCTGGGAGGGCAGTACCCGGCGCCGGTTCATGACATCGACCATAAACCGCACCAGGCGGTCGGTTTGCCCCGGCCCGGTCGCGGCGCCTGCCTTTCGTTTGAGCCCTGTCGGCCTGATAAGCCCCATAATCGTTCCTCAACCACTGTGCCTAAGTTCATGTTAGTGGCGCGGGCGAAGGCGGAGTATCCGTAGCTTTACCTAATTGGCGAGCCGGGCTTCACCTAATTTCCGCTAACGCATTGCGCGCTACCTAGGTCTGCCGGTGACCCCGTGATAACACGGCGCGGGGCGGTTCCGCTGCCCTTCGGGTTCATGGAGCTGCCCGTACCGTGTCAAAATAGGTAGACTGGCCTTGCCTAATTAGGTATGGTTACGGATACATCGGCATTACAGCGGGCTCTTATGATTATATTGACCTGAACTTCAAAGGACACTACCTAATCGTCAGCGAACAACTGGTGAGCGAGCGCGAGCCTGGTAGGGTCCTGGAAAGCCGGTAGGTGATAAGGAGGAACGGATGAAAAGGATCCTGGTAACCGGGGGCAGTGGTTTCGTGGGACGCCACCTGATTGCGGAACTGCTGAGGAAATACCCTCATGCCGAGGTTACCTCGCTGTCCCGGAGCGAGGGCGTGATTTCCCAGCTATTAACGGAATGCCCCAGCAAACGGTTGAAGATTGCTATGGGCGATATCAGGGACTACGATGCCGTCAGGTGCGCCATGAAAGGGATCGACATCGTCATCCACCTGGCGGCCATGAAGCGGGTTGACCTGAGCGAAGAGCACTGTCAGGAAGCGGTGACGACCAACGTCATCGGCACGCTCAACATCTTGAACACCTTCGAGGGTGATACCTTCGTCCTGATGTCAACCGACAAGGCCGTTGAGCCGGTAAACTGCTACGGCGGTACCAAGCTGGTCGCGGAGAAGCTGGTGCAGGAGCAGGCCCGCCACACCCGGAACGGGCGTTTCATGATTATCCGCTCCGGCAACATCATGGGCTCGACGGGCAGCGTCATCGATATCTGGAAGAAACAGATCGAGGAGAAGAACGAGATAACCGTTACCAACCTTGAGATGCTGCGTTTTTATACCTCGGTGGAGGGCGTCATCAAGCTCTACCTGGCCGTGCTGGAGCGCGGCGAGAATGGCAAGATTTACGTGACGCCCCGGGGCGAGGCCCGGGTCTTGCGGGAGCTCGTCAAAGAGACGATAAGCCTCTACGGCAACAACAAGACCCGTACCAGGGTGGTCGGCCTGCGGCCGGGCGAGCGCATGGAGGAGAAGATGCAGGCCGAGGAGGAACCGAACATCGTCGCCGGTTTCGAAGAGGGTGAGGAACAGCAGTTGGGCGAGCTGCTAAGCCAAACGGCGAAATAATCAGGCATCACGCCTGAGCCAGGCCTGAAGACCGGGGCGGTTGATCTGAAGACCGCCCCGGTCTTGCTTTACCGGCGGCAGCGCGGCGCGGTAGTACTCGGCGGCGCGCCGGATCCCCTCGCTGAAGGTGGTGGCCGCCCGCCACCCCAGCTCGTTGCAGGCCTTATCACAGGCGAGGTAGATATGCCGGATCTCCCCGGGGCGCTCGGCGGCGTAGTCCGGTATCGCCGCGTAGCCCAGCTCCCGGCTCAGGGTGTCGAAGACCTCCCGGTCGCTGGTGCGGACGCCGGTGCCGATGTTAAACACGCCGCATGACGCGGCCTCCAGGGCCAGCAGGTTCGCCCGGACGACATCCCCCACGTAGACGTAGTCGCGTGTCTTGTCGCCGTTGCCGAAGATAACCGGCCGCCCGCCGGCGAGCATCAGGCCGGCGAAGATGGCGACGACGCCGCCTTCCCCGGCGGGGTTCTGCCGCGGGCCGTAGACGTTGGCGTAGCGCAGCGCCGCGAACGAGAGGCTGTAAAGCCCGTGGTTAAGCAGCAGGTAGTGCTCGATGGTATGCTTGGAGACGCCGTAGGGGCACAGGGGGTCGAGCGGGTGCGCCTCGTCGACGGGCGCGTAGCGGGGCGGGCCGTAGGCGGCGCACGACGAGGCGTAGACGAACCGCTTGACCCCGGACCGCACCGCGGCGGCGATGACGTTCAAGCTGCCCAGGATGTTCACCCCGGCATCGTAAGCCGGGTCGGTGATGGAGCGGGTGACCACGGTATGGGCCGCCTCGTGGAAGACGGCGTCGGGACGGAGCTCCTCGAAAAGGCCGCCCAGCGCCGCGTCCCGGATATCCAGCCGGAAGAAGCGGGCGCGCCGGTGGACGTTCCGCTCGAAGCCCGTCGAGAGATCGTCCACCACGGCCACCTCGTGCCCGCTGTCAATCAGGGCGTCCACGATGTGCGAGCCGATGAAGCCGGCGCCGCCCGTAACCAGGATTTTCATGCCTCACCTCCTAAGCCTACTACGATGATAGGCGTCCGGCGGGACAGCCGGACATACGTAAGGCTACCTATTTGAGGTGGGCGTGCGGCCTTAATTTTATAGGAGTCTTGAAAATAGCCTTGTATCGTTAATTCGAGTGGATATAATTGCGAATAATTAAAC
>JACPQH010000094.1 GCA_016190585.1 Chloroflexota bacterium
GTCGATGAACAGCACCCGCGGCTCGGCGTAGAAGTACTCGCGGGTGCCGTTGCCGGCGTGGGCGTCGGTGTCCAGGATGAGGAGCCTTTTCAGCCCCAGTTTTTCCAGCAGGTAGGTCCCGGCGAAGGCGACATCGTTGTACAGGCAGAAACCCTCCCCGTAGCGCCGCTTGGCGTGGTGCAGGCCGCCCCCCAGTGAAATCGCCTTCGTTTGCCGCCCCGAAAGCACCAGGTCGGCGGCGAGCCTGGCCTGGCCGACGATGTACCGGGCGGCCGTTTCGACCTTCCCCGGCCGGCCCGCCGGATGGTTGTCCGGGGAGTGGTAGCGGGAAAACTGGCCGTTGTCGTTGAGCCCCTGGTGCGCCGCCTCGAAGTAGCGGCGGGTGAAATCGATATAGTCCTCGTCGCAGATGAGGCGCAGGTCTTCCTCGGTGGCCGGCGGGGCCGCCAGCACCTCATAGCGGCCCTCGGGCGGAAGTTTTTCTTTGAGGAATCCGGTGATGGTGTCAAACCGGTCGCCGCGGAAGGGATGCCCCGGTCCGAAGTCGTATTCCCTGAGCTCGGGACGGAACAGCATGGCTACGGGCATCTTAACCTCCCCGGGCGTTCCTTCCGGTCCCGTCTGGCCGCCGCGTTGCCTGGCCGCGACCTGATAAAATGTTAGTGAACCGGCCCGGTGGTTGTCAAGGCCGCCAACTCGCGTTACGCCCGGCGGCGCTTTCTCACTGTTTTTCTTGACAAGCAGGCCCGATAAAGGCTAAATTTCACCTTAGTGAGCGCCCGAACGGCATACGTTCCACCCGCCGTACCTCACCCTCGATGTTCCGGCCCAGGCGACTAAGTTAAAAAGGAGATAGACTGCGAATGGCGACGACCAGAGAGATTATCGAGGAGTTCCAGCGGAAAAGGGAAAAGCTGCTGGCGATGGCTGGCCCGGAGACCATCAAGAAGCGTCACGAGGGCGGCCAGTGGACGGCGCGGGAGCGGCTGGACTACCTCTTTGACCCCGGCACTTTCACCGAGGTGGGCCTTTTCGTCAAGCAGCGGGCGACCGCCTTCGGCATGGACAAGCGGGAGATACCCGCCGACGGCATCATCACCGGCTTCGGCAAGGTCAACGGCCGGGACGTGGTCGCCATGGCCGAGGACTACATGGCGATGGCCGGGACCTCCGGCGAGTACCACGGCAAGAAGCTCTCCTACATCCTGGACTTCGCCAAGGAAAAAGGGTGGCCGTTCGTCAGCATGAACGACTCCGGCGGCATGCGGCTCCACGAGGGCGCGGACGCCATGGACGCCTACGGCCGCGTTTTCCGGTCGCAGATACAGGGCTCGGGCATCGTCCCGCAAATCGCCCTGGTGATGGGCCCGGTGCTGGGCGGCCAGGCTTACCACCTGATAATGCAGGACTTCCTTATCCAGTGCCGGAAGACCGGCTTCATGGGCATCGCCGGCCCGGCCTTCGTCAGGACTCAGCTCGGCGAGCAGATTTCGCTCGAGGACCTCTCCGGCTGGAAGGCCCACGCCATTAAGTCGGGCCAGACGCACCTCATCGCCGAGGATGACAAGGACGCCATCGACAAGTGCAAGACCCTCCTGTCCTTCTTCCCGGACAACAACCGGCAGAAGGCCCCGCGCGTCCCCACCGGCGACGACCCGTTCCGCCTGGTACCGGAGCTCGACGGCGTCATCCCCGACAAGCCTACCCAGCCGTATGACATGTACAGGATAATCCGCGCCGTGGTGGACGACGGCTATTTCCTGGAGACAATGGCGCTGCACGCCAGGAACGCCATCACCGGCTTCGCCCGGTTTAACGGACGCCCGGTGGGCATCTGGGCCAACCAGCCCGCCTACGCCGCCGGCATCCTGGACGTCGACTCCTCCGACAAGGGGGCCAGGTTCGTCCGGTTCTGCGACCTCTTTAACATCCCGGTCATCAGCTTCGTCGACTGCCCCGGCTATATGCCCGGCTCCGACCAGGACTGGCGGGGCATCCTGCGCCACGGCTCCAAGTTGCTTTTCGCCTGGACCGAGGCCACCGTGCCGCTGATATCGGTCATCATCCGGCGGTCGCTGGGCGGCGCTCTCTACGGGATGCTGGACAAGAGCATCGGCTCCGATTTCACCTTCGCCTGGCCCACCTTCCGCCCCGCCGCGCCGGAGACAACCGCCTCCGTCATCTTCGTGAGGGAGATAAGGGAGTCCGCCAACCCCGAGGAGACCAAGGCTAGGAAGACCCAGGAGTACGCCGACTATTATGACAACCCCTACCGCTTCGCCGAGCGCGGCTATATCGATGATATCATCCTGCCCAGCACCACCCGGGCGGTGCTGAACCGGGCGCTCGACTCCCTGGAGAACAAGTGGGAGATCGCGCCCAAAGCCCGGCCCTGGAAAAAGTTCGCCAATATTAACCTGTAGGGAAGGCGGCGGCGGGCGTGATATCGCTGACGTGAGCTTGTGCTATAATTTTATTTATTGGTACAGTTAAAGGAGAGCCAATGCCCAAGTCCTTTGATGACACGATACTCAACATAGGGTCGGACGCGGAGAAGCCGCACCTGTGGGGCAGCCGCTGCCAGAAGTGCGGCAAGGCCTTTTTCCCGCAGCACGTGGCCTGCGTCAACTGCGGCTCGTCAGACATGGCGAAGATAGCCCTCGCCCGCACCGGCGCCATCTACAGCTACACCGTGGTGCGGCACAAGGGCATCAAGCCGGAGCACTGGTCTGGCACGTTCCCCTATGCCCTCGGCTTCGTGGACTTCCCGGAGGGCGCCCGCGCCACCGCGCTCTTCATCGACTGGGAGCCGGACGGGCTGGCGGTAGGCGGGCAGGCGGAGCTGGTCACAGGCAAGGTCGGCGCCGACCGGGACGGCAACGATATCATCGGCTACTCGTTCCGGCCGGTAAAATAGCGTTCCCTTTTGAGGAGGTAACCAGATGAGAAAAGTCGCCATCGTCGGCGTCGGCATGACGGTCTTCGGGAAGTTCCCCGGCAAGACGATCGAGGAGCTGGGCGCGAGCGCCGTCCGCGACGCCCTGGCCGACGCCGGCATGAGCCCCAAGGATATTCAAACAGCCTACTGCGGCAACCTCACCGAAAGCAAGTACTCGGGCCATGTCAGCACGCTGACCCAGTCCATCCTCAAGCTGAACGGCATCAACCGCATCCCCATGATGCGCGTCGAGGACGCCTGCGCCAGCGGCTCGTGCGCCGTCCGGGAGTGCTGGATGGCGGTGGCCTCCGGCCTCTATGATATCGCCCTGGCACTGGGCGTAGAAAAGCTCACGGCGCAGGGCCAGGCGCCGCTCACCAGCGTCGGCCATAACGTCGAGGGCCTCTGCGGCATGAACCCGGTAAGCGAGTGGGCCCTCCGGGCGAAGCGCTACATGCACGAATACGGCATAACCCCCGCGCAGCTTGCCCGGATATCCGTGAAGAATCACGGCAACGGCTGCCTCAACCCGCGCTCCCAGTTCCACAAGGCGACCACGGTGGCGGAGGTGCTGGCCTCCGCCATGGTGTCCGATCCCCTGACCGTCCTGAGCGCCTGCCCGATAACCGACGGCGGCGCGGCGGCAATATTATGCTCCGAGGAGGCGGCGCGCCGCTTTACGACAAAACCGGTCTACCTGGCGGCCTCCGAGCTTACCTCCGGCGAGTACTCCCAGCCGCGCGATGTCACCTATCACGAGCTCGAGGAGCGCGCCGGCAGGGCGGCCTACGAGCGGGCGGGACTCGGCCCCGAAGACCTCGATTTCGCCGAGCTGCACGACTGCTTCACCATCGCCGAGATGATCCGCGCCGAGAGCCTGGGCATCTGCAAGCGCGGCGAGTATGCCCGCCTGCTTGACGAGGGCCGGTGGGACCTGGACGGGGCCTTCCCCGTCAACGCCAGCGGCGGCCTGCTCTCCAAGGGACACCCGGTGGGCGCCACCGGCGTCGCCCAGGTGGCCGAGCTTACCTGGCAGCTCCGGGACGAGGTGCAGGAAAGGTCCCGGCAGATAAAGGGCGCCCGGGCCGGTCTGGGCCATTGCTCCGGCGGCGTCGTCGGCGATGATACCGGAGCATGCTCGGTCATCATCGTCAAGAAATAGGGGCTAACCGAGCGCGGCCAGCCTTTTGGCTCTTTTCAGGGTGAGGGCTACGGCGCCCGCAAGCAGCACGTCCAGCGCTGCCAGGACAACGAGGTTGGTCGAGATGTCTTCCCAGCCCGCGCCCCGCTGGCTTATCTCGACTACCGGCTGCAGGATGTAGTAGGTGGGGAAAAGCCTGCCTATCCACCCGGGAATCTGCGGAAACATATAGATGAAGGCCGGTCCGAACAGGAGGATGCCGCCAAGCTTCCAGACCGCGAAGAGCGTGGTGACATCCTTGAAGACCACGCCCATCAGCAGACCCAGCCCCGCCGCCATGACCGCGCCCAGGGCCAGCGTGGTAACCAGCAGGAGCGGCTGAGCGCCGAAAGCCCCGTTGAGGAACAGTATCACCACGCCGCTGAAGAGGCTGAGGGTTATGCCCACGGCGCCCTTGGCCAGAAAGACCTCCTCGGGCGTGGCCGGCGTGACCAGCACGGCCGTGAGGGTGCGCCTTTCCTTCTCGCTGATGATCGACGTCGCCGGGAGGAACAGGCCGCCCAGGAATACCGCCATCAGCACGATAAACGGCAGCAGGCGCTCGTTCCAGGGAACGGCGGCGCCGCCGCCCAGGGTGACGCTCTCAATCACGAAGAGCGGCTCGTGACCGGCGATTTCCCGGACCAGGTTTATCACCGCCACGCCGATAACCGCGCGGTCCCGCGACGAGCTCTCACCCCAGACAAAGGCAGTCACGGCCGTCTCCTCTCCCCGCCGCACCGAGGCATCGAAGCCGGCCGGGAGGACGATTCCCATGTCCACGCTGCCGTTTTCCGCGGCCTGCCTGAGGTCCGCCACCCGCGGGTACTCCCGCAGCGCGACAGCCCCGCTCTGCCGGGCCAGCGCGGTCAGTTGTGAGCCGCCTTCGTCAACGATGCCGAGCCGGGGCTGCCCGGTGAACAGGGTGCCGAATATCAGCGACACGACCAGGGAGATGGCCACCGGGGCGATTACGGCCCACACGAAAATGAAGTCCTTGGGGCCGCCGAGTGCCTCCTTGCCGAGCAGTACGCCGAAACGTCGCAGGCTCATTGTGTTCGCCTCCTCAGGGCGACCACGCCGACCCAGGCCAGTACCAGGTCAAAGCCGCCCAGTATCAGCAGGTTCCGCCACACATCCCCCCAACCCGCGCCGAAGTTGGAAGCGCGGTGTACCGTGTCCACCAGGTAATAGGTGGGCAGCGCCTCGACCCACCCGGTAACGCTGCCGGGGAAGGCGACCGCCAGCGAGGGAATGACCAGGATGATAATGACGGGCATGCTCCAGGCGAGCACGGAAAGCATGTCTTTGGCCACGGCGCCGATGATAAAACCGGCGCCGATGACGAGCGCCGCGCCCAGGAAGAGCGCCGACAGCACCAGCAGCGGCTGCCGGTCCAGGCCGCCGACAATCGCCATGAACAGGGCGGCCTGCCCGAAGGCCAGAGATAACCCGGCGATGCCCTTGGCGACGAATACATCGGCCGCCGTAGCCGGAGTTACCAGCAGGGCATTGATGGTGCGCCTCTCTATCTCGGCGCTGATAAGGGTGGCCAGCCCCATCGTCTCCACCATGATAAGCATCACCGCGAGCAGCGGGCGCAGGCGGTCCCGGGGCGGCAGCGGCGTCCCGCCCAGGTCAATACCCAGCACCTCCTCGGTGGTGTCAATCTCGAGGGCCTGCCCCGCGGCCTGGTAGCCAAGCTCCTGGATAACCACGCCCACCGCGTCCTTTATTTCGGGCGGTACGCCGGCCCCGAAAAAGACCCGGATTGCGGTTTTTTCACCCGCCCGCAGGCGGTCGAGGGTTTCGGCGGGCAGCGATATCCCGGCAATAACGTCGCCGTCGCCTACCGCCTCACGCAGCCGCTCCTCAGAGCTGACCTTGACGAATGCCAGGCCTGCCTCGTCAAGCCGCTCGAAGGCGGGGATGCTGACCGGCGAGTTCAGCCCTATCTCCAACGTGTCGTCGACCGCGCCCGGCATGACGAAATACACGACCAGATAGGCGACGATGCCCAGGACGGTGATCATGGCAAAAAAACGGTTGCGGAAGAAGATAGCCAGGTCTTTCTGCGCCAGGCTGCCGATAAGTCGCGGGTTCACTCGACCAGCCCCCGCCCGGTGATTCTGATGAAGATGTCCTCGAGCGTGGCTTCCGCGCTGTGAATGGTCACCACCTTCTCCCGGGAAAAAAGCTCCTGTACCGCTTGCGGGGTCTCCGGCCGGTCCATGACCACCTCTCTGTCCTCAAGCTGGCCGCCGGCGCCCAGGACCCTGGCCTTCAAGGCCCGCCGGCCGTATTGCTGCTTCAGGTTGTGCGGGGTATCCAGGGCCACAATCTTGCCCTGGTTCATGAAGGCGACGCGGTCGGAGAGTTTGTCGGCTTCCATCATGTCGTGGGTGGTCAGGAAAACGGTAGCGCCTCTCTGCCGCTCTTCGAGGATGATATTGCGGATGGCCTCCGACGAGGTGGGGTCAAGCCCCGCGGTGGGCTCATCGAGGAACAGCACGCGGGGGCGGTTCAGGATGGACCGCGCCACCATCAGGCGCTGCTTCATGCCTTTGGAGTAGGTTTCGACACGGTCGTCGCCGCGCCCGGTCAGGCCGACGCGGCCCAGGAGCCTATCTGGGTCAAACGGCTTCACGCCAAAAAGCCGGGCGAATAACCTCAGGTTCTCTTTCGCGGTCATCTGCTCGTAGAGGTTGGTCACCTCGAAACAGATGCCTATCTGCCCCTGCACCCGCTCCACGTTGCTGGCGATATCCAGGCCGAGCAGGCAAGCCTTGCCGCCTTTGGGCTTCAACTGCCCGGTCAGCATCTTGACAGTGGTGGTCTTGCCCGCGCCGTTGGGCCCGAGGAACCCCAGGATTTCACCCTCGGCGACGCTGAAGCTGATGCCGTCGACAGCGAGCAGGTGATTGTAGCGATAGGTCAGCCCTTCGGCGGTGATTGCCTGGTTCATGCCGCCTCCTTCCCCGCAGCGAGCTCGCCGGTCACATCTAACTTCTTCTGGAACAGCCCGTAGTAGAAAATATCGGTCAAAGCCTGCATCAGGCGGGGTTCGCCGGCGACGCGCTGTAGCTGGGCGGCGCAGGCCGCGCCGCCGGCCTTCATCATGTCGAGGTACAGCATCACCACCTCATCCGGCAGGTCCGGACGGATGTAGCCCTGTCTTTTCCCGTCGCTTATGATCTCCGCCATCATCGGTTTCAGCTCCACCTCGTAAATTTGATCAAGAAACCGGCTGACGACGGGATCGTTGCTGAACCTGTCAAGCAGGTCCGCCTGCATGTCCTGTATGGCGGCCATCTTTACTGCAAGCAGACCCTGCATCTTAACGGGAAACGGGACATCGCTTTTCACCACGGCCCGCTGCTGGTCGATCATGGCCTCCGTCAGGTGCTTGACGGTTTCCCGGACCAGGCCGTCACGTGTGCCGAAATTGTTGTACACGGTGGTGGGCGAGACGCCGGCCTCCCGCGCGATATCTTCCAGGCTTACCTTGTTGATATTGTGCGTCTGCCGCCACAGCCGGATTGCCGAAGCCAGGATGCGCCCTCTTTTTGCCGTCGTCATTGTAGTATTGTAGTGTATCACTATAATTACTACATGTTAAGAGCCTCTAGGGCCGGGGGCAAGCGCCGGGACGTTAAAGGACGCGGGAAGCGACCTACCTGCCTCGCGGAGATAGCGACAAGAATTTCCGAAGCGGGTATAATAATGGGTGAGGAAGCATGGCGGGTAACGTTTACTTTAGGGGTCGCCCCCGTTAAATACGGGAAAGGGTGACTCGCCGGCCTGTAGCGCGACTACTTCACCTGAGTTTTATCTTTTATGGTGGAGGGGACGAGTTGAACGATACCGGAAACAAAAATCGACTGTATTGACAGGATTATAGAAATTGACAAATTGACAGAATAAATCCTGGTTCTCGTTTGAAGTTCTGATACCTCTTTATGGAAAGTACACTAAGCCCCGTCCCACCAAAGACCGGCTGAACCGCTACCTGCCCCAGAGGGTTCCCTTCCAACCTCTGCCCAGTGAACTCCTGGTCGGTGAGGATGGTGCCGGTGGTGGAGCGGGTCGAGCCGAAGGGGTATTATTTTATTGTCCCGGTCGAGCTGCCGTTGGTAATGAGGTACCCGTCTGATGGTTTTGGGAGATTTCGGTCAGGGTCGTGCCAATCCTTACCGCTACCTGCTTGTCGCCCAGGTAGTAGTGGGTTCCAGAGGTCTGATTCCGAGAGAATCGCCTGCCTAACTTCATCACCTATGGGCTGTGGTGGCTTCACGAACGAACGTCGATCTTTTATGTCGAGCGTTAGTCTGTAACCAGTCGGTAACCGAACGGGCCCCACCTATGGAGGACCGCCCCACACTGACACGTATCTCAGAACCCAAATACAGCTCGTGGACAAGGCAAGTTCAGACGGTTATAATTCTTCCAACATGGGCTTTATCAAGGATTTTTCGGGAGCCGTATTAACATCGGCGATTGAAGCCAATCTTTGGGAACTGGGTACCCATCTAGGTAAATCCCCGAAGGTAGAATTGAACCAGGAAGCGGGGATGCAATGGTACGCCACCGGGATTAAGCATCCAGCATTTAATGGTGTATTCCGTACCCAGATCGTGAATAGTGAAATTCGTAAAGAAATCGAACGGGCTCTAGGTTTCTTTAGATCACGTCGCCTACCCCTGTCTTGGTGGATTGGTCCTAGCAGCCGACCTCCTGACCTGGGAAAACTATTGAGGGATAAAGGGCTTACACCGGGTCCAGAAATGCTTGGCATGGCGACAGATTTGACTTCGATAGAACAATATCAGGTATGGCCGGCCCAACTGAGAATCAAGGAGGTCGATGACTTAGAGACTTTGAAACGATGGACCCAACCCTTTGCTGTTGCCTTTGGGGTTCCTGTGTCCCTTGCAGATGCTATATGTGATCTCTTCGCCGGGTTGGGACTCACCAGCGCTCTTCCCCTTCGGCACTTTGTTGGTTACCTGCACGAAACACCCATTGCTTGTTGTTCACTCTTTCTCGGAGCAGGAGTCGCTGGTATTTACAATGTGGCCACATCGCCGGCCCAACGCGGGAAGGGAATTGGAGCAACGCTTACGATAAACGCGCTACTTGAGGCTCGTAAACTGAGCTACCAGACAGGCATCCTTCACGCATCCACCTCGAATTCCGGTATGTACCAGCGGATCGGGTTTAAGGAATACTGCCGGATAAGTACTTATATAATCGCCCCGAAAAGCCGCCTTTCGTGATTTCTAGCTAAATGTCACCTGTGTTCTTCGGGCGATGATTAAGAAGCTTTTCCACCGTGCTTAATAAGTCTGTTGGATTAAACGGCTTAGCTATATATTCATCAGCGTTTACTTCCAGGGCCCTTAGCCTGCCTGCATTCTTGGGCATGCCGCTTACCAGGAGTACCTTGGACGGTGATATAACTGGATCGGATTTGATTAACCTGCACACATCATAGCCATTCAAGCCAGGAAGCTGAATATCAAGTACGATAATGTCGGGAACATAGGTGTGCGCTAACGCTATGGCTTCCCTACCGTCCGATGCGCTTATTACCTTGTATTCGTAGTTACATTCAAATACAGAAATCAGCAATTCAAGAATATCTTTTTCATCATCAACA
>JACPQH010000100.1 GCA_016190585.1 Chloroflexota bacterium
GTATTAACGGCGAAGACGCCGGTCAGTATATTGATTTTACGGCGCGCTCGCGCCCTTATCCCCAGCCGGGCGAACTCGTCAGCGATGCGGCCGCCACACTGACCGAGGCCCACAACCATCAGTTTCATGCCCCACCTCCTGGTCGGTTTCGCCGCATTTTAGGGTAGTCCACGCTAGAAGTCAAACAATTCCGGGCGGGCTTCAGGTCCTTGGCCGCTATCCCTTCCGGGCGATAAAGGCCGCCAGGTCGGCCAGCCGGCAGCTATAGCCCCACTCGTTGTCATACCAGGCGAGCACCTTGACCATGTTGCCGCCGATGGCCATGGTGCTGGGGGCATCGAAGATGGCGCTGGCCGGATTGCCTTTAAAGTCGGTGCTGACCAGCTCCTCCTCGCAGTACTGGAGGATGCCCGAGAGCGCTCCCCGGGAGGCTTGCTTAAAAGCGTCGTTTACCTCATCCACGCTGGCGTCCCGGTCCAGCACGGCCACGAAGTCCACCAGCGAGACGGTGGCCACCGGGACGCGGAAAGCGACGCCGTGAATGCGGCCTTTAAGCTCCGGTATGACCTGGGTGACCGCCCTGGCGGCGCCGGTGGTGGTGGGGATGATGCTAAGGGCGGCGGCGCGGGCGCGCCGGAGGTCCTTGTGGACGGTGTCCAGGATGCGCTGGTCGTTGGTGTAAGCGTGGATGGTGCTCATCAGGCCCTTGCTCACGCCGAACGCCTGGTGCATCACCTTGACCAGCGGCGCGACGCAGTTCGTGGTGCAGGAGGCGTTGGAGATGATGCGGTGTTTCCCGGCATCATACTGGCCTTCGTTAACCCCGAGGACTATGGTGATGTCCTCGTTCCGGGCGGGTGCCGAGATAATGACCTTCCTGGCGCCTCCCTGGAGGTGGGCGGCGGCCTTCCCGGCGTCGGTGAAGAGGCCGGTGGACTCGATGACGATATCCGCGCCGTAGCTGCCCCACGGGACACGGGCCGGGTCCCGCTCTGCCAGCACCTTTATCTCTTCGCCGTCAACGGCGATAGCATCCGGCCGGGCCTCGATCTCTCCCGGGAAGCGGCCGTAGTTGCTGTCCCACTTCAGCAGGTGGGCGTTGGTCCTGGTATCGGCAAGGTCGTTGACTACCGCGACCTTGAGCTCGTCCTGGTGGTATTGCCTGATGGCCCTCAGGGTCAGCCTGCCGATGCGCCCGAAACCGTTGATGCCGATAGTTTTCAACTCAAGCCCTCTCCTTAAATTATTTTCTGGGTATACCACGGGGCTATTACCTGACTGGATATCGCAGTTCGGGAACGAACCAGCCAGGAGGTGAGTGGCAGCGCGCCCGGTGTGTCAACTCAGCCGGAAGTAGACGGAGCCGTTGTTCCGGAACTTTTCCAGGATGCCGCGGCTGCACAGGAACTCGAGGTGGGCCAGGGTCTCGAACATGGCCAGTCTCTTGTCGATGGCGCTGAGCGCCGTCCAGGCACAGCCGCCTTCATTGGTCAGCCACGGGATCCTGGCGGCGACCTGGTAGGCGGTGCCGGCCTCCGGCTGCAGGGCATCGATAATGTTCCGGTTCCTTTTATCGTGGTGGCGCATCAGGAAATCGATGCGCTCCTTCAGGCCGCGGAAGGGGTCCTCGTGGCCGGGCAGTATCAGGTCGACATCGAGCTCCTGTATCTCCTTGAGGGAGCCGATGAAGTCGCCGATGGGGTTGGCGCCGGACTCGGGGTACAGGCCGATGTTGGGCGTGATGTTGGGCAGGATGTGGTCGCCGGAAAGGAGCAGCTTCTGCGCCGGCTCGTAGAGGCATATCTGCCCCGGCGAGTGCCCCGGCGACCACACCACCCGGAAGGTGAACCTGCCGGTGCAAATCTCCTCGCCGCCCTCGAGCATGACATCGGGGAAGACGGGCTTTGACATGTAGCGCTTCGAGCGATTGTAAACGACGTCTTCCAGCTCGGGGAGCTCGGCGGGGGGTACGCCGTTTATGCCGAAGGCCTCGATGGTCTGCTTCAGCAACATCTCCGTTTCGACAAACCGGGCGGTGATAAGGTCTTTCTCCAGCCGGTGCAGGTACAGCCGGGCGCCGGACAGCTTTTTAAGCCGGAGAACCAGCCCGTAATGGTCGGAGTGGACATGGCTGACGAAGATGTGGGTGATGTCCCGGAAGCTTACGCCGATCTCACCGAGGGATTTTTCCAGGTGCTGAAAAGCCCGGTCGTTATTGAAGCCGGGGTCGAGCAGGAGGGTGCCCCGGTCGTCCCGGACGAGGTAGGCGTTATTGTAGCCCATGAAGGCCTCCGGGTTGGGCATGGGGACCTTTATTCTGAAGATGCCGGGGATGATTTCTTCCATTATTTTTTCTCCAGGTTGTAGAAAGCGCTCATGCCCGCGTAGCAGGCGCTCCGCCCCAGCTCTTTTTCGATCTTGAGCAGGCGGTTGTACTTGGCGGTGCGTTCCGAGCGGCACGGCGCGCCCGCTTTGATGAGGCCGGTATTCAGGCCCACCGCCAGGTCGGCGATGGTGGTGTCCTCGGTCTCCCCGGAGCGGTGGCTGACCACGGCCGTCCAGCCGGCCTCCTGCGCCATGCGGATGGCGGCGATGGTCTCGGTCACGGTGCCGATCTGGTTCAGCTTTATCAGGATGGAGTTCGAGGCCTTCAGGCTTACGCCCTGGCTGAGGCGCTTGACGTTGGTCACGTAGAGGTCGTCGCCGACGAGCTGGACGTGTTTGCCCACTTTCTCGGTCAGGAGGCGCCAGCCCTCCCAGTCGTCCTCGGCCATGCCGTCCTCGATGCTGATGATAGGGTAGCTGTCGACCCACTTGACATAATAATCAACCATTTCGCGGGGGGTCAGCGCGGCATCCTCCCGGGCGAGAAGGTACTTGCCATCCTTGTAGAACTCGGACGCCGCCGGGTCGAGGGCGATGAAGCAGTCCTTTCCCGGCTGGTAGCCAGCCCGCGATATGGCGGCCAGCACCGCCTCGATGGCGCCCTGGTTGGTGATGAGGGGCGGCGCGAACCCCCCTTCGTCGCCGACATTGGTGTCGAGGCCCTTGCCCTTGAGCACCTCCTTCAGGGCGTGGTATATCTCCGCCCCCATCTGGATGGCCCGGCTGAAGGTCTCGGCGCCGGCGGGGACGATCATGAACTCCTGGAAGTCGGTGGAGTTGATGGCGTGCTTGCCGCCGTTCAGGATGTTGAGCATGGGCACCGGCAGGAGGTAGGCGCTTACCCCGCCGAGATAGCGGTAGAGGGGAACGTCCTGATAGCCGGCGGCGGCGTGAGCGACCGCCAGGGAGACGCCGAGAATGGCGTTAGCGCCCATATGCGCCTTGTTGGGCGTGCCGTCAAGCTCGATCATGGCGCGGTCGATGCCTGTCTGGTCGGTGACCGCCGTGTCCTCGACCGCCCCGGCGATAGGCCCGTTGACATTGGCCACCGCTTTGAGGACGCCCTGGCCGCCGAAGCGGGCGCTGTCGCCGTCGCGCAGTTCGAGCGCCTCGTGCTTGCCGGTGCTGGCCCCCGAGGGCACGGCCGCCCAGCCGGTGTTGCCGTCGAGCAGCTCCACCTCGACCTCCAGTGTCGGCTTGCCTCTCGAGTCCAGAATCTCGCGGGCCCTGATGTCTTCAATCGTGCTCATTGATGTTCTCCAGTTCAGCCGATGAGGTCAAAAGCGAGGCTGACCGCATCCTGGGCCGATTTTGCCACGATGATGGCGCTGTCCACCTGGCCGCTGCGGGACAGCGACCATGTTTCCGGGCCGATGACCGGGGTGCCGTTGCGCAGGGCATGGGCGATCTCGGACAGCGTGCCATAGCTGCCGCCGATGGCGATAACGGCGTCCCCGGACTTGGCCACGATGACGTTCCTGGCCTCACCCAGGTTGGTAACGATGGGCACCTGGACGTGGGGGTTGGCCCCCTGGCGGCTCGGACCGGGCAGGATGCCGATGGTGAGGCCGCCCTCAGAGCGCGCCCCCTGGCAGGCGGCGTTCATGATGCCGCCGAGGCCGCCGCAGATAAGCGCCCCGCCCCGGCGGGCGATCTCCCGCCCCACCTCTTCCGCGAGCCCGGCTTCGTGCGGCGAGCACTCCCCCCCGCCGATGACCGAGATAAAGATCTGACGCTTCTTTTCCAAGATACAGGAATTATATCACCTGGCGAAAAAGCATGGCAAAAGAAAAATCCCTCTAATCTCCCTTTGCCACAGGGAGACGAAAATACCTGTGTATTAAATGCCTTTACGGGCGTTTCCCCCTTTGGAAAAGGTTGCAGGAGGATTTCAACCCGGTTCCCTTTAATCTCCCTTTTCCAAAGGGAGATGAGTTGCCTGAAGAATGTCAGGCTGAGAGCTTGTGAACAAATCCGAAAACCTAAAAAACTTTCCTCTACCGGAGAGGATCAAGGTGAGGGCGAGGGCTGGTTGAACTTGTTCATCGCGGCCGCCAGGTCGCCGGCGACCAGGTTGACCAGCGCCTCGTTGACCCGCGGCAGCACCTCTCTGACCACCGCCGTCTCTTCCGGGGCGAAATCGCTCAGGACGTAGGCGATGACCCGCTCTTCTTTGTTCTCATCGCTTTCGACGACCGGGCGGCCGATGCCGACCTTGACGCGAATGAAGTCGCGGGTGCCGAGGTGCGCCGCGAGGGACCCGATGCCCTTGTGCCCGCCGGCGCTGCCGTCCAGCCGGAGGCGTATCCGGCCCAGGGGCAGGTCGAGGTCGTCATGGATGACGACCAGGTCTTCGGGGCCGATTTTGAGCTTCCTCACCAGCGGCGCCACCGCCTCGCCGCTCTGGTTCATGTAGGTCTGCGACCGCGCGACGACCACCTCTTGCCCGGCGAGGCTGCCCGTCCCGGTCCGGCATAGCCCCTGCTTCCGGTCCAGGGAGATGCCGTGCTCCCGGGCGAAATAGCTGAGGCACATGTAGCCGATGTTGTGACGGTTGCCGGCGTAGCCGCTGCCCGGATTGCCCAGGCCGACGATTAGCTTCATGCTTTCGCCGCCGCCTGCTCCAGGAGCCTGCGGAACTCCTCCTCGGTGAGCTGTTCAACACCCAGCTCCTGGGCGCGGGCCAGCTTCGAGCCGGGGCTGGCGCCGGCCACCACGTATGTCGTTTTCTGGGTGACGTTGTCTTTCGCCGCGCCGCCGAGCGCCTTGATTTTTTCCTCGGCCTCATGCCGGGAGAAGGCGTTCAGCGTGCCGGTGATGACGAATTCCTGCCCGGACAGCGGCCCGGCGGCGGGCGGGGTTTCCCCGGCGAGCTGCACCCCGGCTTCTTTCAGCTTGCGGATGATGTTCCGGTTCGCCTCCTGCCGGAAGAAGGTGACGATGCTCTTGGCGATCTTCGGCCCGATGGTGGGCACCGATGTCAGTTGCTCTATCGAAGCGTCAGCCAGCTCGTCGATGCTGCGGAAGCGGCGCGCCAGGACCTCGGCGACCCCGCCGCCGACATGCCTGATGCCCAGGGCGAAGATGACCCGGGCAAGCGGCCGCTTCTTGCTGGCGTTTATCGCCCGCAGCAGGTTGGCGGCGCTCTTCTCGCCCATGCGCTCCAGGCCGGTAAGCTGCTCCGTGGTCAGATAGTAGAGGTCGGCGACGTCCTTGACCAGTCCTTCGCTGAGCAGCAGGGCGGCTTGGGCTTCGCCGATGCCCCGGATGTCCATGGCCTCCCGCGAGGTAAAGTGTTCCAGCCGGGCCTGGAGCTGCGCGGGACAGGCGGCGTTGGAGCAGTAGTACATGACCTCGCCCCCGGGCTTGATAACCTCGGAGCCGCAGACGGGGCAAGCCGCCCGCCCCTTGTCTGTGTCCCAGACCTTTTCGATGAGGCTGAACGGCCTCTCCCGGCCGGTGCGCCGGCTCTTGATCGGCTCTACTATCTCCGGGATGACGTCGCCGGCGCGCTGCACCAGTACCCAGTCGCCCTCGCGGCTGTCCTTGCGCCGGATATCGTCCTCGTTGTGCAGGGCGGCGCGGGAGATGGTGACGCCGCCCACTGAAACCGGTTCGAGAACGGCGTAAGGGTTGAGGGTGCCGGTGCGCCCGACATTGACCCGTATCTCCCGGAGGAGAGTGGTCGCCTGGATGGCCGGGAACTTGTAGGCGACGGCCCAGCGCGGCTCGCGGGCGATATAGCCCAGCCGCTCCTGGAGGTCGCTCTGGTTTATCTTGACCACGACGCCGTCGGCCTCGTAGACCAGCCCCTCGCGTTTTTCCAGCCAGTTCTCATAGTACTGCTCCGCCTGCTCGATGGCGTCCACCAGGGCGTTATGCGGATTTATTTTAAAACCCAGCGATTTCAGGTACTGCAGCGTCTCCCAGTGGGTCGGCGGCATCTCTTTGCCCTCGGCGTAGCCCAGGGCGTAGATGTACATGTCCAGCGGGCGCCGGGCCGTGACGCGCGGGTCGAGCTGGCGCACCGAGCCGGCGGCGGCGTTGCGCGGATTAGCGAAGAGGGGCAGCCCCTGCTTCGCCCGCTCTTCGTTCAGCCTGCGGAAGCCGCTCCGGGACAGGAAGACCTCGCCGCGCACCTCGAAGCGGGGCGGCGCGCCGCCGTGGAGAACGAGGGGGACGCTCTTGATGGTGCGGATGTTCTGGGTGATGTTCTCACCGCGGAAGCCGTCGCCGCGGGTAGCCCCGGTCGCCAGGCGGCCGTCGACGTAGGTCAGGGCCACCGCCAGGCCATCAATCTTGTGCTCGCAGACGAAGTCAAGCTTTCCCCCGCCGCCGAGCTGGCGGACGGCGCGCTGGTGCCAGGCGAAGAGCTCGTCCCGGCTGAAGACGTTGCCCAGCGAGAGCAGGGGAATAGGGTGCTTGACCACGCCGAAGGCCTCCAGCGGTGTAGCGCCGACGCGCTGGGTCGGCGAGTCCGGGGAGAGGAACTGGGGGTGCTCCTGCTCCAGCCGGTGGAGCTCCCGCATCAGATCGTCGTACCCGGCATCCGATATCTCGGGGCTATCGAGGACATAGTATCGGTAATTGTGATAGTCTATCAGCGCCCGGAGCTCTTCTATTCTTTTTTTTACCTGGTCGGTGTCCGGCATAGAATCCGTAAGTATCAACCCAAGTAAATAATAGCACACGGGGCGAACATAATCAGGCTTGAGGTTGCGGCGGGAATGGGAAGTGGACAATACCGGCTATAGTCAGGTAACATATAAGAAGTATCACTCTTCTCACCCGGCCGGGGAAATTTCCACAAAAGGAGGCACAGTTGAGCGGATTACTGTTTTTAGGGATCATCATCATCGGCTTCGGTTTGTACCTGGCGCTGACCAACCGGGGGATCGTGGGAGATCCCCGGAGCCGGATGGGCAGCAAGATTGCCATCATCGTAGGGATAATCGTCGTGGTTATCAGCTTCGTGGCCGGCTCGTTCGCCACCGTTCCGGCGGGTCATCGCGGCGTGGTGCTGCGGTTCAACGCGGTAACCGGCACCATCCTGAACGAGGGCCTTCAGGTGAAGCTGCCTTTCCTGGACTCGGTGGTAATGATGGACGTGCGCACTGATAAATACGAGGTAGCCGCCGCGGCGGCCTCGCGCGACCTGCAGGACGTCCGCACCACCATCGCCCTCAACTGGCGACTGGAGCCGAACAGGACCGCCGAGATTTATCGCACCCTGGGCATGGACTTCGTCGGCAGGATCACGGCGCCGGCCGTCCAGGAGGTCGTCAAGCAGGTCACCGCCCGGCACCGCGCCGAAGACCTTATCGTGAACCGCGAGATGGTCCGGAACGAAATCGCCGATGAGCTAGCCCGGCGGCTTCAGGAACGGGGCATCATCACCGAGACGGTTTCCATTACCGAGTTCCAGTTCAATGCGACCTTCGTCGCCGCTGTCGAGGCCAAAGTCGCCGCCGAGCAGTCGGTTTTACAGGCGCAGTTCACGCTGGACCAGGTGAGGGTGGAAGCCCGCCAGAGGGAAGAAAAAGAGCGGGGCGAAGCCAACGCGCGCATCGCCAAGGCCGAGGGTGAGGCCGAGTACATCCGCGTCGTTACCGATGCCCAGGTGGCCGCCAACAAGGCCATCGGCGAATCGCTGTCGCAGGAGATACTCCAGTATATCCTGCTCGACCGGCTCGGCGATGATATCAAGGTCATGGTGATACCTTCCAGCGGGCAGGGGCTCGGTCTGGTGCTGCCGGAACTGAAACCTTAAATCCGGTACCATCTGAAGCCCGCTCAGAGCTTGTAAACAGATCAGGTAATCCCAACATATTTCCTCTCCCACGGGAGGGGATTACGGTGAGGGCGTTGACCCGGAGGGGTTGACACCCTCATCCTCGCCTTCTTCCATCGCGGGCGAAGCGACAGATTAACACCTCAGCCAATTCTTCACAGGGTCTCAGTCCGGGGCGGCAGCCGATTTGACAGCGGCTTTGCCGGTATGCCAATATTGCCTGGTGCCGGCTGGCTCCCGTCACAACGGATAACCGCCGGCGGTTCCGTATCAAGCAAAAGGGGAGATGGCGTATGGACTTTGCCTTGCCGGAAGAATACAAACAGCTACAGGCGCTGGCCCGGAGATTTGTCCGGGAGGAGCTCTTGCCCATCGAAAAGCAGGTCGAGGAAGCTGATAAGTTCCCGGATGATCTCAGGCGCAAGCTGAGAAAGAAGTCGTTAGACCTGGGGCTGTGGACCTATTTCGCGCCGGTGAAGTACGGCGGGGCGGGGCTGGGCGCCCTCGGCCTGGTAGTGGTGGCCGAGGAACTGGGCAAGGTCAGCGTCGCCGTGGGACAGCAGGGCGGCGTCGTCGGCGCCGGCCGCGAGAGTATGCTGTTTCACGTGAACGACGCCCAGAAAGAGAAGTACCTTTATCCCTATCTCCGGGGCGAGCAGGAGTTCTTCTTCGGGCTTACCGAGCCGAACGCCGGCTCGGACACCTTCAGCATCGAGACCGCGGCGGTAAAGCGCGGCGGCAGCTACGTGCTGAACGGCACCAAGATGTTCATCACCATGGCGGAGCGGTCGGACTTCGGCCTGGTCTTCGCGGTTACCGACCCGGCCCGGCGCAAGAAAGGGGGCATAACCTGTTTCTTCGTGGACAAGGACACGTCGGGCTATTCAATCACGCGGAAACTGCCCATGCTCGGGCGCCGGGGCCTGGGCACGTACGAGCTCAGCTTCGTGGACTGCGTGGTGCCCGAGGAGAACATCTGCGGGGAGGCGGGGCACGGTTTGAAGGTGGCGCTCAGCGGCCTGATGGAAGACCGCCTGCTGATTACGGCCTCGTGCATCGGTATGTCCCAGCGTGCCTACGAGATGGCCCTGGAGTACGCGAAACAGCGGGTGACCTTCGGCCAGCCGCTCGCCCGGCGGCAGATGATACAGGAGAAGATCGTGCACATGGCCACCGATATCTACGCCGCCCGGATGATGACCTATGACGTGGCCTGGCGGTATGACAGCGGCGAGGACGTGAAGGTCAAGGCGGCCATGGTCAAGGCCTTCGCCTCGCGCATGGCCTTCCGGGTGGTGGACGATGCCATGCAGGTACACGGCGGCTACGGCTATTCCAAGGACCTGGTGCTCGAGATGATCTTCCGCGACGTCCGGGGGGCGAGGTTCGGCGGGGGTACCGTCGAGGTGCTGGAATCGTGGGCGGCCAGCCAGCTCCTGGGGATCCCTTTTGAATAGAAATGAGAGGGGATTGACATAATGAAGAAAAAAGCGCTTGACGGCATCCGCGTCCTGGACCTGAACCGGCGGTACCCGGGGGCCTATTCCTGCATGCTGCTGGGCGATTTCGGCGCGGAGGTTATCAAGGTAGACCCGCCCGAGGTGCCGGCGGCGGCGGAGCGAACCGATTCGACGACGGAGCACTACGCGGCCCACTACGCCCTGGACCGCAACAAGCGGAGCATGGTGCTCAACCTGAGAAACGAGGCCGGCCGGGAGATATTTTACCGGCTGGTGAAAACCGCCGATGTCCTGGTGGAGGGCTTCCGCCCCGGCGTCATGAAGCGGCTGGGCGCCGACTACGAGACGCTCAAGAAGATGAATCCGGGGCTGGTCTACTGCTCGGTGTCCGGCTACGGAGCGACCGGCCCTTACGCGGGCCGGCCGGGGCACGACCTGAACTACATCGCGCTCAGCGGCGCTCTCAGTCTCATCGGGGAGAAGGGGGGGCAGCCGTACGCCCCGTCCAATCTCCTGGCCGACATGGGGGGCGCCGGGCTGCACGCGGCCATCGGCATCCTCATCGCCCTGGTCGCCCGGAAGAACACCGGCGAAGGTCAGATGGTGGATATCGGCTACCTCGATTCGGTCATCTCGCTGCTGGCGATGGAAGCCTCCATCTATTTCATCACCGGCGTCGTGCCGCGGCGCGGCGAGTCGCCCAATACCGGGGCGGCGCCGCACAAGCAGGCGCTGCGCTGCAAGGACGGCGGCTACTTTACCATCAACTGCTTCGAGAAGCACTTCTGGGAGAACTTCTGCCGGACGCTGGACCGGGAAGACCTCATCCCCTGCCAGAACCCGCCCGCCGCCAAGGCGGAAGAGGTCATCGCCGACCTGCGGCGGCTTTTCCTCACCCGTACCCGTGACGAGTGGCGGGAGATTTTCAAGGACAAGGACGTCTGCGCCGCCCCCATGCTGGAGCTGGACGAGACCTTTGCCGACCCGCAGGTACGGCACCGGGAGATGCTGCTGGAAAGGGAGCATCCCAACCTCGGCAAGGTGCGGCAGATAGGGGTGCCTATCAAGCTGAGCGACACGCCGGGCGAGGTAGGCACGCTGGGGGTGGTTACCGGGACGCACACCGTCGAGCTGCTGCGCGAGCTCGGCTATGACGCTGACGAGGTCGCCGCCCTCCGGGAAAAGAAGGCCATCCCCTAGACCGCGGCGCGTGCGCGTGCCCCGGCCTCTTTCAAAGTCGCCGGGACGTAGTAGAGCACCCCGGCCAGGAAGCTGGCGGCGAAACAGAGCACGCCGATAAAGGGGTAGCCGAGCAAGCCGAGCAGCAGGCCGCCGGCGGCGGCGCCCAGTCCCCGCCCTATCTGGTTGGACGCTGTGTAGAAGCCCATGGCCGTGCCGCGGATATCGCTCGACGCCGAGGCCATCAGGGAGAGGAAAGCCGGGCGGTTAGCGCCCCAGAGCCCCATCGCCAGCGCGCCCGACAGCACGGAAACCCAGGGATCGCGCGTGACCAGCACCAGCACCAGGGCCAGGCCGCCGGCCAGGGTTACCGTCAGGGCGCACACCCGCACCCGGTTAAACCTGTCGGCGATAGGACCGCCGGCGATAGTGCCCAGCAGTTGGCCGACGGCGATCGCGGACAACAGCGGCGCGACCTGGCCCAGGCTCATGACGTAGCTCTGGATAAGGAAGGCCGCCAGGTAGGTCGCCAGGCTCCAGTAGCCGGCCTGGTACAGCACGTTGGCCGAAAGTAAAGGCAGGAAGGGTTTCCACTTGAAGGTCTCCCTCAGCGTCAGGAGGTAGCCCAGCGTTTTCCCGGAGCGCTGCGCGCGTATGTCCGGGAGCCAGAAGAAGTCCAGCGCCGCGATCGCCAGTATGAAAAGGGCCAGGGCGAAGAAGGCCCAGCGCCAGTCAAGGGTATGGGCTATTACCGCGCCCGCCGGCACCCCGAAGAGCGAGGCGGTGGGCAGGGAGGCGGCGACGGCCGCCATGGCTTTGCCGTAGGCATTCCGGGCGAAATAGTCCCCGGCGAAGGCGACCACGCTCGGGCCCACCATGCTGCACCCGACGCCGGAGATGATACTGAAGATGACCAGCGTGGCGATATTGGGGCTGAGACCGTAGCCGGACATCGAGACGGCCAGAGTGGCGAGGCCGATGAGCAATATCAGCTTGCGCCCGAGACGGTCGGAAAGAGGCCCGATCGCCGGCGCCGACGCCGCCCAGACGAACGCGGAAAGGGCGGCCAGTTGCCCCAGCGCGGCCACGGAAACCCCGAACTCGGCGGACATGTCAACCAGCAGCGCCGCCACCAGCCCGATGGCGGTGAACACGCAGAACCCGGTAGCCGTAAGTATCGCCGCGATGGCCAGCGGGCTGCCCGGCGGTTTTGGGGCCATGCCCGCCCTGTTATCCGGTCTCATGAAAAACACCCTCACTTCGGTGCGCGGGCTTTCTCCGGTGACGCATCAGCCGTGCGTGGTCGTAATCCTTCTGCGGCGCATTGACATTCCGAAACGCGGTGAGAAATCCGTTTCTAGCCGATGGGACGTATTCCTTGCCGGCTAGGCTTCCTCGAAATCCCTTGCATCCCCCTTCCCCTGAGGGAAGGGGGTAAAGGGGATGGGTTTGGAAGGCAACGCAAAACGTTGTCTCCCTCCTCTAACGCTCCCACCGGCGAGGATATAGTTCCTGGGCTATGGCGCTAGGCGGGACTGGCGCGCTTTATCAGGCCGGCCTTTTCCAGCCGGTCGATGCGTTCCCCGGAGTAACCGAGCGAGGCCATTACCTCCCCAGTGTGCTCGCCCAGCAGGGGCGGCGGCACCCGGACCGGCAGCGTTACGCCCCGGAACTTGTAAGGCACGCCTATCGCCCTGACCTTGCCCGCTCGGGGATGGTCGAAGCTCACCACCATCTCGTTCGCGGCCACCTGGGGATGCGGCGGTTCGCCGTAGAGCTCCTCGTAGGTCATAAAAGCGGCGCCCATGCCGCCGATACCCTGTATCAGCTCGATCAGGTCATCGGCCTTCCAGTTGGCGAAGGCCGACTCGAAGAGCGGTTTCATCTCCTGGGCGTCCCGGCCCATGCCGAGCGTCTTGAAGCCCTTTTCGGAGTAATACGGGTCGGCGAGCAGGTCTTCCAGCCCGACCTTGTGGCAAAACTGCGTCCAGTTCTGCCGGGCGCGGGCTTCGGTGCTGGTGAGCAAGCCGAACATTATCTGCTTGTCCTGCGCCTTGTAGCCCGTCTCGGCGTGATCGAACGGCCCGGTGAGGAAATAGCCGCCGTAGCTGTCCGGGTTGCTGTAAGTGAGCAGCCAGGTGCGTCCCATCCAGAGCGCGACGTTCATTATGGGGACGCTGACCTTCTGGCCGAAGCCGGTGCGCTGGCGGTAGTAAAGAGCGGCCAGGATGGCGGCGGCGGCGTGCACCCCGGCGGCGATGCTGGTAGCGTCCGCGCCCAGACGGACGGGCGGCTCGCCGGGCTCGCCCAGGTACTGCATCACGCCGGCCAGTCCCTGAAGCTCGAGCTCCGACGCTGGACGGCCGGCGTAAGGTCCGTCCTCGCCGAAGGGAGATATCGAGCAGTAGACGATGTTATGCTTGATCTTCTGCATATCGGCGTAGCCCAGCTCCATCCGGTCGGCGGCGCCCGGGCCGTAGCTCTCGATGACGATATCGGCGTCTTTGACCAGGCGGTAGACCACCTCTTTCCCGGCCTCGGTGGCGATGTCCACGGAGACGCTCTTCTTGTTCCGGTTCAGCGCCATGAAGAGGGCGCTCTCGCCGGCGGCCGCGGGGCTGACCTGCCGCAGCCAGTCGCCCTTCAGGCTCTCGACCTTGATTACCTCGGCGCCGGCGTCGGCCAGGTTCATGGAGCAGAAGGCGCCGGTAATGTCTTCCGTGAGGTCGACCACCCTGATGCCTTCGAGCGGCAGGGCGGCCGGCCCTTCCTTGGCGCCGGCGCGATGGGCCGCCCCCTGAGCGAGCAGTCCGAGCACCTCCTCGCGGTCGGCATCGGGCTTGTGCGTGGCCTCCACCGGCAGGGTCGGTGTCCGGCTGAACCGCCAGGGCGCGTTCACATACACCGCTTTGCCCCAGGGTGATTCCCTCTCCACCAATATCTGGTTATGTATCACCTGGGGGTCGCGGACGATATCCTCGAACTTCGCCACGAAGCCGCAGGGCACGCCGAGCCGCTTGAGGTGGATCATCCACCAGACGCGGGGCTTGTCGCGGAACTTCTCTTCGAGCAGGGGAATAAGCTCCGCGCGGTTCCAGACGCGGGCGGCGTTGGAGCTGAAGCGCGGGTCTTCCGCCAGGTCGCCGATCTCCAGCGCCCGGCACAACCTCGGCCAGAACTCCTCGCGCGGCACGCTCACCAGGACATAGCTGCCGTCCAGGGTGGGGAAGGCCTGGGAAGGCACGATATTCGGGTTAGCGCTGCCCATGCGCCGGGGGGCCGCGCCGGTCGCGAAGAACTCGGCGATGCGGGAGGACTGCAGCGCGATGCCGCCGTTAAACGAGGAGGTCGAGATAAACTGCCCGGCGCCGGTGTTGCTGCGGTGGAACAGGCCGGTCAGCGCGGCCTGCAGTATCAGGCTGGAGTTAATCATATCCACGAAGGCGATGTTGCGGAATATCTCGGCGTCGCCGCCTTCCTTGCCGTTCAACTGGACGAAACCGGAAGCCGCCTGGATATAGTGGTCGGCGGCGGCGTAATTGGCAAAAGGTCCCGTGGTGCCGAAAGCGGGGGAGGAGATGTATATCAGTCCGGGGTTCACCTTCGCCAGGGAGTCGTAATCAAAGCCCATCTTGTCCATGGTGCCGACACGGCGGTTTTCCACCAGGATATCCGCCCAGCCGACCAGCTTGAGGCCGGTCTCCCGGTCGCGCTTATCAAGCAGGTTCAGGACGATGCTCTTCTTGTTGTAGTGGACGCCGACATAGGCCGTGCCCATGCCGCCCATCTTGCTGGCGACGAACATGAGCCCGTCCCCGGTATGCGGCTCCACCCGGATGACATTGGCCCCCAGCATTCCCAGCAGCCCGCAGGCCGCCGGGCCGACGCCGAACGCGCCGACATCCAGCACCTTCACTCCGCTCAAAGGTCCTTCCACGATAACCTCCTGGCTTGTGATAAATATCTTCTCGGAGAATATAATAAAATACCCGGGGCGTCAAGCTTGAACGCCCTGTACCAGCGGGCGAAGAGGTGGCGAAATTGACAGGCCCGGCGCATCCTGATATCATGCGGAGCCGGAGAAAAAAGGGAACACCGTAGAAGGAGCGTGAAACCATGACCACGATGGAGAAGCTGTTCCAACCGATCAAGATTGGCTCCCTGGAATTACCCAACCGGATAATCATGCCGGCCATCAGCAACAACTTCGATTTCCAGGATGACGACCGCTGGGAGAGGTTCTACGCCCGGCGGGCCGAGGGCGGGGCGGGGCTGTTGACGGTCGGCGCGCTCCAGGTGCTGCACCCCGGCCGACGGGGCTGCTACACGGTGGATATCAGCGATGACAAATATATTCCCCGGCTGCGCAAGGTAACCGGGGCTGTGCGTAAAGCCGGCGGCCGGACCGCCGCCCAGCTCGCCATATACGGCTACTGGTCGAAAAACGGCGAGGACACCACGGCCGAGGACGTCGGGCCTTCGGCGTTGGTGCTGCCCGCCGCCGGCGACGTCCGCCCGGAGGCCATCGCGCACCGCGCCGAATTCAGCCGCGCCGAGTTCGTCCCCAGGGCCCGGGCGCTGACTCTTGAAGAGGTCCGTGCCGTCGAGACAGCCATCGGCAAGGCCGCCGTCAGGGCGCGGGAGGCCGGGTTCGACGCCGTCGAGCTTCAGATAGTCGGCGGGAACCTGCTCGTGCGCTTCATCAACCCCTTCACCAACCAGCGCACGGACGAGTACGGCGGCTCCCTGGACAACCGCCTGAGAATCGTCCTGGGCGCTATAAGGAAAATCAAAGAAGGCGTGGGCGACGACTTCCCCCTGATGGCCCGGATACCGGGCACGGATATGGTGCCGTGGGGGCTGCAGCCGGCGGACTGGCAGGAGGTCGCCTCGCGGCTGGAGCAGGCGGGCGTCCATCTCCTGAGCGTTTACCCGGGCTGGCACGAGACCGTGGAGCCGAGGCATCACATGTGCGTGCCGCGCGGTAAGTTAGCCTACCTGGCGCGGGAAATCAAGCAGGCGGTCAGCATACCGGTGGCGACCAATGTGCGGATAAACGACCCCATCCTCGCGGAGCAGATACTGGCGGCCGGCATGGCCGACCTTATCGGTATGGGCCGGTCGCTCATCGCTGATCCCGACCTGCCGAACAAGGCCAGGGAAGGCCGCTTTGACGACATCCGCCTGTGCCTGGCCTGCGGCCACTGCCACCAGGACCGGGCGGCCCTGCGGTCGCTGACCTGCGCCGTCAACGCCGAGGCGGGCCGGGAAGCGGTCTACTCCATTGTCCCCGCTGAGAAGGCTAAAAAGGTCTTCGTCATTGGCGGGGGGCCGTCGGGCATGGAAGCCGCGCGGGTGGCCGCCCTGAGAGGCCATGCCGTTACCCTCTTCGAGAAGGGCGAGCGGCTGGGCGGTCAGCTTCGGTACGCCGCCCTGCCGCCCTTCAAGGAGGAGCTGGGGACGCTGCCGCGGTTCCAGGAAGCCCAGTTACGGAAACTGGGCGTGGCTGTCAGGCTCAACGAAGAATGCACCGTCAAGACGGTTGAGATAGGCAAGCCGGACGCCGTGGTTGTGGCCGCCGGCGCGGCGCCCCTGGTACCCGACATAGAAGGCATTGAGGGCGCGAACGTGGTGACCGCCCTCGAGGTGCTCGCCGGGGGAAAGACGACCGGTATGAGGGTGGCGGTGATCGGGGGCGGGCTTATCGGCTGCGAGACCGCCGAGTTCCTGCTGCGGCAGGGCAGGCAGGTGACCATCCTCGAAGCGCTGGAGCGCATCGGGGCGGACGTCGGCGAGTGGAACCGCTGGGTGCTCATCTCGCGTTTGAAGAGCTACGGCCTGCGGGTGGAGACCAACTCGAAGGCGGTGGCGATAACCGGCCGGGGCGTCAAAATTCTGCGCTCCAATGTCTTCCCCGAGTTCTACGAGGCCGACTCGGTGGTGCTAGCGATAGGTATGAAGCCGGTTGAGAGCGAGTTAGCCGGAAAGCTCGCGGGCAAGGGGCCGCCGGTTTATGCGGCCGGCGACTGCGTCAAGCCCGCCCGCATCGCCGAGGCCGTTGAGAGCGGCTACCGGGCGGGGATGATGGTGTGAAGGTAAATCTCCCTAGCGTTAATTATGAAAGGAAGCCGAGGGGATCCGTACAAATAAAAAAGGGGGCTTGCCATTGGCAAGCCCCCTTCGGTTTCCCGATGACTACACGCCGGGATTGGCCAGGAAGTCCATGACTATCTTGCCGACGACATCCGGCATCATCACGAAAACCAGGCCTTCCATTTTCTCGATGCTGGCGATCTTGCTGCGCGGAATCAGCTTCTGGAAGCTGGGCGCGAACTGGCCGAAGATGTCCTCCGGGCCGGTGACGAGCAGGGTGGGCGCTTTGATCTTGGGCAGGGCGGCCTCCTCCGGGTAGCGGAACATGGCCTGGTAGCCCTGGTAGGCTTCCCGGCCGGCGGTCAGCGCGTCGATGACGGCCATCTGCCACAGCTCCGGGGGGGCCGTCTTGCCCCACCGCTTCTCCCTCTCCCAGATCTTGAGCAGGTGCGTGCCGTCCACGGCAATCTCGGTGAACTTGTTACTGTACCGCCAGCTATTGATGCACTTCTGGCGCGTCTCCGCATCGAAACCGGGCAGGCCGTGCAGTACCAGCTTGTCTACCTTGCCGGGCTGGGTAATCGCCATATCGACGGCGATGGTCGCCCCCATCTTGGAGCCGATAAGGCTGGCTTTCGGGATATCCAGGGCTTTCATCACGTTGAAAACGCTCTTCGCGTAATCCGGGACCTCGTAGGTCGGCGGGACCTTGTCGGATTTTCCGTAACCGAGGGTATCGAGGGCGATGGCACGGTATTTCGCGCCCAGGATGGGCAGCAGCCTGGAGAACTCGTTAGAAGACAGCGGGCCCTGGTGCAGACAGATGACCGCGTCCCCGGTATTTCCCTCGTACTGGTAATGGATCTGCCCTTCTGGCACGTCGACATAGGCGCGTTTCATGATAAACCCTCCCTAACTTTTAACAATTTGTCTAAGTATCTTAAATAGCGCCTTCCTTGTCAAGTCAGATTGGGGGCCGCGCCACACCTTGACAAACGCGCCTGAGGTAGATAACATCTATATGATTTTTTGTCCGCGCGCTGCGGGCAGAACAGAAAAAACGAGGGGGAAATTCATGGATTTTACACTACCCGAAGAGCTGATTATGACCCGAAACCTGATACGGGACTTCATTAACGAGAACCTGCTCCCGATCGAGAAGGAGGTCGAGGAGAATGACGAGTTCCCCGAGCCGCTCCGCCGCAGCCTGAAAGCCAAGGCGGTCAAGCTCGGTCTCTGGGCGCTCTTCGCGCCCAGGAAATACGGCGGCGCCGGTTTCGGAGCGCTGGGCCGGATCGTGGTCTGCGAGGAGCTGGGGCGCGTCAGCAACGCCGTCGGCTACCAGGGCGGCATCATCGGCGGCCCGCGGGTGGGCTGGTGGGGCATGGAGGAGCTGAACTTCGCCACCGAGGAGCAAAAGGAGAAGTATATTTTACCCATGGTGCGCGGCGAGAAGGAGCGTTTCGGCGCTATGACCGAGCCTAACGCCGGCTCCGACCTGGCTAATATGGAGACCAGGGCGGTCAAGGATGGCGACAGCTATATTCTCAACGGCTCGAAAATCTTCATCACCGGCGTGGACAGCGCCGATTTCGGACTGACCTTCGCCGTGACGGACTGGGAGAAGCGCGCCCGCGGCGGCATCACCGCCTTCCTGCTGGACAAAGATGCTCCCGGCTTCACCTACCGGCCGATACCGGTCATGGGGCGGCGGGGCCTGCACGTGTACGAGGTCTTCTATAATGACTGCCGCGTTCCGGCGAAGAACATCCTGGGCCGGATCGGGGAGGGTTTCAAGCTGGCGGAGATGGGTCTGGTCACCACCCGGATAAACTGCTCCGCGGCGGTGGTGGGCATGGCGCAGCGGGCGCTCGATATGGCCAAGAGCCACGCCAAGCAGCGGGTGACTTTCGGCGAGACGCTCTCCCGCCGGCAGCTCGTGCAGGAGAAGATAATCGACGCCGAGACCGAGCTGCTGGCTTCCCGCCTGATGCTGTACAACCTGGCCTGGGAATATGAGCAGGGCATGGATGTG
This sequence comes from Chloroflexota bacterium, assembly GCA_016190585.1. The sequence goes on from JACPQH010000100.1 coordinate 18,944, forward strand.
GTGACCAAGACGTTCATGGTCAAGACCTGGATAACCGAGACGGCCTGCAAGATTATCGACCAGGCTATCCAGATACACGGCGGCTACGGCTATACCCGGGAGCTGCCCCTGGAGATGATCTACCGGGACGCCCGGCTCTTCCGGATCGGCGACGGCGCGAGCGAGGTCCTGAAGTGGGTGGCGGCGCGGCGGCTGCTCAGGGATTAGCGCTTGGCAGCTTAGATGGGCTACCTTCCAGCCCTTCGCCATTGATGGGAGAAGGTGAGGATGAGGGTCCTCTCCCGCAAGGGCGAGGAGATACGTATAGCGAATTATGGCGCTCATGGGTGGCCGGCGAGACGCCGTCCCGAGCGCGGCGCAGATGTCGCGTTGTCGATGAGCGCCTGCGCGATTAGGGAACTATTCCAGGAAATCCAGCACCGCCCGGGTGAACTCCTCGGGCATGCGCAGGAGGACCTGGCTGTCGCCGCCCTCGATTATCGTAACGGCGGCGTCCGGCATCAGTCTCTCCAGGACATCCAGCCGGGCGTGGAAGACGTCCTTGGTGCCGCTTATCAGCAGGGTCGGCGTCTTGACCAGGGGCAGGCGCGGCTCTTCCCGGTAGCGGAACACCGTCTTCTCCCCGGCGAAGGGGTCTTTCCCGGCGGGCAGGCACTGGCTGACGAGCTGGTGCCAGATCTCCGGTCCGGCCTCGGGGGAGCCGCGCTGGAAGAACTGCCAGACCCGCAGCAGGTGCGAGCCGTCCTCCTTGATATCCAGCGGGGCGTACCGGGGGTGGCTCAGGAGCTTTTCCCGGACGACGGGGTCGATGGTGGGGCAGCCGTAAAGGATGAGGCGGTCGACCATCTCGGGGTGCGCGATGGCGAGCTCGACGCCGATGGAGGCCCCGGTATGATGGCCGACCACGCTGGCCCTGCCGATGTTCAGGGCTTTCAGGAAGTGGCAGGCGTTGCGGGCATAGTCGGCGACCTCGATCAGGCCGGACGGCTTATCCGTTTTTCCGTAGCCGAGGTTGTCCGGGGCGAGGACGGTGTATCGCGCCGCCAGCAGCGGCATGACCTTCAGGTACTGGTCCGAAGACACCGGCGACTGGTGGAGAAGCAGGATGGTCCGGTCTCCCTGGCCGGCCCTCTGGTAGTGGACCTGCCCCTCGGGCGTGGTGACGTAAGCGCGCGTTATCATTCTCCTCTCCTTTTAAGGCTTCCGGGGAAGGTATCAAGCCCTAGTGATGTTATACAAAGGGCAGGGCGCGGTTGTCAATTTGACAGGCGCCGGCCTCGCTCGTTATCATACCATAGGTTTTGACAAGAAATCTGAACAGGGGAGAACCGATGAAGTACAGGTACGCCATATACGAGAAGAAGGGTAGAATCGCCTACGTCACCATCAACCGGCCGGAACGGATGAACGCGCTGCACATCCCGGCGATGGAGGAGCTGCGCGACATCTGGGCGGACTTCCGGGATGACCCGGAGGTGTGGGTGGGGGTCCTCACCGGCGCCGGCGACCGGGCATTCTGCACCGGCGACGACGTGAAAGATATGGCGGAGAAGGCAGCCCAGGGCATCCCGGTGCCGGAGCCTTTCCCCCTGGGCGGTTTCGGCGGTATCACCAATCGCTTCGAGTGCTGGAAGCCTATCATCGCCGCGGTGCACGGTTACTGCCTGGCCGGCGGCTGGGGACTCGCCCTGGCCTGCGACATCATCGTGGCGGCGGACAACACCCGCTTCGGGCTGCCCGAGACCCTGATCGGCCACCTGGCCACCAATCCCGTCCACCGCCTGCCTCGCCAGGTGCCTTACAAATGGGCGATGGGCCTTATCCTGACGGGCCGCCAGATATCCGCGGAGGAAGCCTACCGGGTGGGCATGGTGAACGAGGTCGTGCCGCGCGCCGAACTGACGGCGGCGGCGGAGAGATGGGCGGAGGAAATCCTCCAGGGGGCGCCGCTGGCGGTGCGCGCCAGCAAGGAAGCCGCCAGCAAAGGCATCCAGTTACCGCTGGACATCGCCTTGAACACCACTTTCTGGACGCAGCGTGAGATGTTGCAGTCGGCTGACGCCACCGAAGGGCCCACGGCCTTTGCCGAGAAACGGAAACCGGTCTGGAAAGGCAAGTAGCCGGCCCGCAAGCGTCTCGAAACGGGGGAGACCGTCAGCGTAGCGAAGCATCTCGCTTGAACACCGGGCAGAATCTTCGGGTACTTCGCAACCTTGGAGCTTGTGAACAAATCAGGAAATCTCCAAATATTTCCTCTACCCGCGGGAGAGACCCTCATCCTCGCCTTCTCCCATCGAGGGAGAAGGGACATGATTAACGCTTTGCTAAATCTCCACAAGCTCTCAGAATGGCAAACGGTTCTCGGACAGCTCCGGATTCAGTCGGATTCCGGAGCGTAAAACCCTCTTATTCTTCCTTAGGATAAGGAGAGATGACCTCCTCATGAGCCTGCTGGTATTATCCGGCGGCATGGGCTATAATGTTGCCCAAACAGGACGATGAACAACTTTTCGGTTCCCGAGGAGCTGCTCGGTTTCTTCCAGGAAGGCCAGGGAAAGACCTTGCTGGTCAAGGGTAATCCCGGCTCGGGTAAGACCATATTCGCCTTTACCCTGCTGCGGGAGCTCAACCGGAAGGGGATCTATCTCTCTACCCGGGTCGACCCGGAAAGTCTCTACGGGCATATCGGCTGGCTCAGGGACAGCCTGCCGGTCGAGAACATAGTTGACGCCACCCAGTCCGAGCGGCAGAAGATGACCGGCTCGCTGGCGATCAAAGCCCTGAAATACACCGACGTGCCCGACTTCCTCAAGGGCGTTTACGAAAGGATCGAACGGCTCCAGCGGGGCCTGGTCATCGTCGATTCCTGGGACGCCGTGGTCTCTCACACCGGGTTTTACGAGCCCAGGGAGAGGGAGAAGCTGGAGCACAACCTGACCGATTTTTCACGGAAAACGGGTACGGACATCATCTTTATCGCGGAGTATGTCGACCAGAGGCCGCTCGACTACCTGGTGGACGGCGTGGTCATCACGCTGAACAACGTCAGCGACATGAGGCGGGTAAGGTCGCTGGAACTACAGAAGCTCCGGGGGGTCGAGATCAAGCAGCCGGTCTACCTCTACAGCCTTCACGGCGGCGTTTTCCGGGGCTTCTCAGCTTTCCGGGACGGCTACACCCTGGACAACATCAGCCTGCCGCCGGCGCCGCTACCGGACCCCGGCCCGGGGCGGCTGTCTACCGGGAGCAAGGACCTTGACGCGGTGATTAACGGCTACGGCAGCTTCAATTTGTGCCAGGGCGACCGTAAATGCCACGACCTGCTCCAGCTTTTCCTGATATTGAACGCCATCAGCCTGGGGAAAAAGCTGGTGTTGAGCCTGTCCGAGAGGTCATTGCTGCAAAATGCCCGCGTGCCGGTACCGGAAAACCTGCGGGATAACATCAGGCTGCTGCCCGGGTCGGACACGGCCGCCCTGAACCAGTGCGTAGCCGAGCTTGACGCCGGGGGGACGCTCTCCGGGGCGATCTTCTTTCTCTATCTCGACGCGGCGGGCGGCGACGGCGACATGGAGCGCACCATCTACGATATCACGCAAAAGGGCGGCTTCGTGCTCGGCTTCGTTTCCGAAGGCCAGACGGTCGAGGCCCATCTCGAGTCTATGGTCGCGACCTCACTGGTCGCCCGGACGCATTTCGGGATTCCCTGCATCTACAGCAACATCCCCCTGACCGAGAACTACGCGATGAAGATCGACAGCGCCGGCGGATACCCCGAGCTCCGTCTGACGCCGGTGGTCTAGCCGAAGACGAGGGTCAGCGCGAAGGCCAGGTTCCCGGCGAGCAGCGCCGCGACAAATCCGGCGCCGATAAAGACCATGAAGGGCAGCTCCGGCGTGATCCAGACCTTGTCCCCGATTTTACCCTCGCGCTGGTAGCCGGCCAGTTGCTCCAGGAGAGCGCGGTCGATCGGCGCGCCCCTCAGTCCGGCCGGCTTGCGCGGCGCCGCCCCGGGCAGCGGCTGGGCCAGCCTGACATGCTTCTTCCCCGCCAGCCGGGACACCGGCACGCGGTAGCCGGTGAAAACCGCGCCGGGATTACGCCAGCAGCCGGTGAGACCGACATCAAGCAGGTTGCGTGCCCCCAGGAACAACGGCACGCTCAAGGCCAGCAGGGCCGAGTTCATCAGGACCGTCAGGGCGAAGGGGAAAACCCCGGGCGGGGGCGGCGCGGGTACGGGCAAGTTGAACGCCAGGAACGAGATTGAAGGCGGGGCGGGGAAAAGCAGGGCGAGGGCGATCAGGCACTTCGCGTCGGCGGCGCCGAACAGGCTGAATCGGTAAAAGAGATAGGTGACGCCGAGCGTGGCGCCGACGGATACTCCCGCCCGCAGCGCCAGGGAGGTATCGTGGCTGGCACGCAGGGCGAGCAGGGCCGCGCCGGCCAGCGCCAGCACCAGCCAGGGGATGTTGGAGACCTCCCGGTATTTGATATCGGCCCGGACGGCGTAGGCCAGGACCGCTACCGTGAGAAGAACCGCCAGCATGTCGGTCACGATGTTCTCGATACCCCGGACTACGCTTTTTTGTTCCCGAATAGCATTTTTACAAGGTCGCCGAAGATGTTCTCCTCCTGGCTCCGGAAGACGATGTCCGCGCCCAGGGCGACCACCCCCGCCAGGAAGACGGCGTCGAGAACGCTGCCGCCCCCGATGGAGATAAAGGTGTCGTCGTTCCACTGGTGGGTGAGCGCCTGGTAGATGTTCAGGATATCCGCGCCGATAAGGATGCCGAAGGTAGCCCCGGAGTACGATACGAGAGCCGGGTTGAAATAACCGCCGCGCATCTTCTTGAGCATGAACGCTATCCCGGCGGCCAGTATCGGCGGCACCGCGAAATAGTATATCACTATGCCCTGCTGCGGTTCGAAGCGGGTGTAAAGGTAGGTTACCGCCGAGATAATAAGGACGATGAGCGCGGTCTGGCGCCAGGGTATCCGCTTGTGCAGCAGCATGTTCGCGCTGATAATCACGGGGATGAAGAAGCCTATCAGGTTGACGCCCAGCGTGACGTTGTCAAATCGGAACAGCGGGATATCGACAAGCCGCGGTATGTTCTGGAGCGCCCCGGCCACGCCGGGCAGGGCTGTCAGGTACACGAACAGCGGCACGACCACCAGCAGGCCGATCTCCAGGGCTTTGAAGCCCGCCACGTGCAGGTACAGGGCGAAGAGCTCGATGGCGGCGAGCGCCAGGAACGCTACGAGCACGACAACCAGGGTTGAGGAGCTGGTGAGCGGCTGGTTGATGAGCGGCTCGGGCATGTTAAACCGGAGCCAGGAACCGGTAAGCGACAATGCCGACGGCGACGAAGATAAGGGAGTGCTTCAGGCCGGCGAGAACCGTGCCCTCGGCGATCTTGCCGGTGACGATGCCGGAGCATATCCCCTGGATTATGGCCGCCTGGAAGAACAGCCTCCGGTACAGCTCGATGTCTTCGGGACGAACGCGGAACTGAATGCCTCCGGCGAACGCGTCGGAGCCGGCCTCTTTCACGAGGTCGGCCATCATCCCGATGAAGTAGTGGGAAAGAATGATAAGGACGCCGACAAAGACCAGGTAGCTTATATAACACACCGCCAGATAGGGCTGGGTATCGGCGCGCCGCTTCTTGCCCAGGGACTTTATCTCCTCGGCGTCGCTGGCGACGTTTTCCAGGATGGGGCCGATCTCACCGCCGGTCTTGGAGGCCTCGATGATGGTGGCTACGGTCCGCCGTATGAGCGGAGTCGGGTATTTAGCCGCCAGGTAGAGCATGCCTTCCTCGAAAGAGATGCCCCAGGACATGAGGCTGTCCAGGTGTTGGACCGCCGGGGTGAGCGCCCCGTAACGGCCGCGCGCCGTGACGTTCAGGGCCCCCTTGAGGGTCATACCGGACTTGACGGAGAGGGAGATATCGCGGATCAGGGCGGGAAACTCGGATTCTATACGCCGGGTGGTCCCACGCCTGTGGAAGTCGAACAGGCCCGGCGGTATGAGCACCAGTATCAGGGTAAACAGAATAGCCTGTGTCAGCTCGATCTTGAAATAGAGCAGACCGGTAAATAGGAAGATCCCCAGTATTGTAGACGAAACGTAAAGAACATAAGGTTTCTCTTCGATTGCCTTCATCGGGCTTTCGAAGAAGCGTCCGAGAGTGGATTTATTTTTTCGCCGCTCTAAGGCTTCAAAAACAAGGTCCGTTGTCATAGCCCTATTTCATCCCCACCGGGGTCATGGAGTCCGTCAGCAGGATGAAGAGGAGGGAGCCGAGTGGTATGATACCGTAGATGATGATCATCAGGAGTTGCGGGCTGGCCCCGCTGAGCAGCATCATGGCGGAGAACATGACGATGATGAAAAGCGGCCCCGCCACCAGGCCAGTGATATAAAGCTCCGAGAGTATGCCCAGGGTGGCGATATAATCAGCGAACTTCTTGCGGTTGTCCTCCATATTCTCTCTGGCTTTGTTGACGAAGTATGAGCCCATTTCCCCGCCGGAGAGCGCGCTTGTCATGGCTCCCTGCAGAAATGTCCTCAGGGCTTCGGACGGGGTGATAGTGGCCAGGTTCCTGATCGCGGTGATAAAATCGAACCCGAGGACCTCAACGTCCCGTACCAGGCGCGCGGCTTCCCGGCTCACCTCACCGTAGAACTCCTCGGTCTCGGCGAGCTTTTTAAAGATCTCGAAGGGTATCACGCCTACCGTCGCCAGGGAAGACATCCAGCCGATGGCGTACGGCAGATGGCCGTCGATCTTGCGGCGTCTCTCCCATATCCTGATGGACGGGTACGGGTACATGAGAAAAAAGCAGAGCAGGAAAGGCGCCAGAGTGCCCAGGGGAAGCAGGAGAAGCTCGCCGACCAGCGGCAGCAGCCCGCCGAGGCTGCCGTGGAAAATGTTCGAGAGCGAATTCCAGATGATGAAGTAGCCGAAGACGAACTTTGACGCGATGATGTATAGCGGCAGGAAGGCCAGGGCGGTGATGAAGGAATACATGGTGATGGTGGACAGCCACTCTTCCACGGAGACGCGCATATCGGCCTGGATCAGCTTGTCGTGCAGCCTGGTAAACTCGGCGCGATGGTCCCGGAAGTAAGCGCCAAACCAGCGGATCGCCAGCTTCCGCATATCAGATGAGCCCCTCTTTCAGTTTCCTTTCGGCTTCCTGTGGATTGACGTTGCATTCGAAGAAAACCCGGGCAATCTTATGAAAATCGTTGACGCCCCTTTCCTGGAGTATCCTGAGAATGTCCATGCGGCGGGTGAACTCCCGGGAGAGCTGCTCCTCGGTCATGCTCAGCTTGCGCATTATCCGTTCGAACAGTCGGGATTCCCCGGTAAAGGAGAACTCGTCCGGCCGCCAGCTGAACACCATATTGGTGCGCAGCATCTCGTTTTCAAAGTCGATGTCTATGATCTCGGCGACGCCGGTGCAGCGCCGCGCCCGGTTCTCACCGATCCGCACCATGCCGAGCAGCACCACGACGTTCAGGCTGTCCAGCAGCATCAGGGGAACATCGATAGGCGGCTTGGTCAACCGCCGCACTACCGCTTCCACCGAGTCGGCGTGGACGGTGGACAGGGTGAAGTGCCCGGTGGCCATGGCCTGGAAAAGGGTGTAGGCCTCGCGACCTCTGATCTCGCCGACGAGAAGGTATTCCGGCCTTTGCCTCAGGGCGGAGCGGAGCAGGTCGAACATCTCGATCTGGCGCTTGCCTTCCCCTTCCCGCGTCACGCCCGGTATCCAGTTCTGGTGCAGCAAGTTGACCTCGCGGGTATCTTCAATGCTGACGATCTTGCTGTTGACCGGGATGAACATGGAGAGGGCGTTCAGCATCGAGGTCTTCCCGGAAGCCGTGCCCCCGGCGAAGAGAATGTTGAAACCATTCTCGACCGCCATCCAGAAGTAGGCGCACATCTCCAGCGAGATGGTGCCGAAGTTAATCAGGTCGATGGGCGTGAAGGGCGTCTCGCGGAACTTGCGTATGGTCAGGGTGGAACCGCGGGTGGTGACCTCATCGCCGATGCTCAGTTGCAGCCTGTCTTTAGTGGGCAGAGAGGCGTCGAGCAGCGGCCTGGCCAGCGAGATATGCCTGCCCGAGCGCTGCGCCAGCTTGTAGATCAGGGCGTCAAGCTCGTCCCGGGTGAAGCTTACGTTGGTCTCCAGGGAGCCGAAGCGGCGGTGGTATACATAGACGTTTATCCCCGGGCCGTCGGCGGAGATATCCTCGATGGACTTGTCCCGTATGATGGGATCGAGCTTGCCGTAGCCGGTCAGGTCCCGCAGGATATAATACATTATCCGCCCCATCCTCTCCGGCTCCAGCCTGATGCGGAAGTCCCGGAGCATGTCTTCAACCCTTTTACGAAGGTAGCCGGTGGTCTCTTCCGGGGTGGTATAGGGTATGTCGATGACCTCGTAAAGGCGGGTTTTCAATTCCTTTAGCAGCGACTCCTCACCCCTGGTGAGCGCCGCTTCCCCGACAACATACCGGGGCGGGTTGCTCGCTTCCAGGGTGATGGAAGCATAAGGCTCGTTGACCAAATAGGTCTCCAGCGCCGGCACACTCGGCGCCGCCTCCACCGTTTCCGGCTCGGCCCCGGCGTTCACGGGCGAAGCTGAGGTCTCGGCCTCCTTTTTGCGCCAGGACAGCAGCCTTTTCAGGATTCCCGGCTTTGCCCCGGCATACTGGGGGAGGGGCGCGGCTTCCTGGCCCGGAGGGGCGAGGGGTATTGCCGGCTCCGGTTCAGGGGCGGTCTTCGTCCCTGTCTCAGGGCGCCGACTGAAGAGGCTTTTCAGCCTAACAATCATCTTACTACCCTATCGCCAATTATCGCCACTGAGACGAACAGTAATAGAAGTCATAGAGTACTGCTGGGTTAGCGCACTATTGTAAATCCAGAACGTCACCGCCACCGGCTCCCCCGGCGCAAATTCCGGATGGGTAATTTCTTCCCATTTTACGGTGTTTGAGTTGGGGACAGCCCAACTCCCCGCCGTAATGCTATCGGGTGACGAATAAGTCGGCGCTACATCAAACTTCAGGACATCCGAAGTCAGGTCAGTCAAATCGGCATGTATATCGTAGGGCGCGGTGGCGTTCTTCACCGTGGCAGTTATCGTTGTATGGGTCTTCTTGTATTGCGCATTCCCAATTGCTTCAAAATTTACATTGAAAATCTGGGGAAAATCTGCTGTGGGGTCAAAACCGGCTAAAGACTTAGTGCTCAAGATTATTATACCAATGAACAAGCCTGACCCGGTTACCGACCCAGCGGGAAGCGTGATTACCTTGGTGGCTGTGCTGGTTATAGAAACAGTTCCTGCCGTCTCATTAACGCTGACCGACGTCTTGTCTGTGCTAGTGTCTTCAAGACGTTCCGTCCAAACATCCGGGTAATCCGTTGAAAGCGTTATCGTTGCTGATTTAATCTTTGACTTGGTGATACTGCTGGTGTATGGCTTTAGGCCGATTGATTCCGCACCCACAGATGAAACGGGAGTAAAAAGGCTGGCGTTCAGCACAGGTATATATACATAATCGCCAACAACAAGCGGCTGTGTGTCTGTGGACACCTGTCCGTTGGCGAACTCACGGATAATAAGCCCGTGCTCATAGACTATCTTGGCGCCGATAGCGCCCCGCACTTCATAGATAAGCCGGTTGGATGTGTAAGTTTCGGTAAAGGTTGGATCACCGGGAAAGTCGATGGTGTATTGCACGGTAATGGTGGCATCTTCCTTGGTCAGGGAGCCAGCTATTCCCTGGCCGGGATTGGCGAGGAACGGCCGCTGCGGATAGCGCGTCCCCAGGCGTATCGCGGTCGACTTCGGCGCGCCGCCGATGGCCACCATGCCGATATCCGCCTTCAGGGACAGCATGTCACCGTAAGCTGCTTCAAACGCCTCGAACTCGAGCTGCCGGTTCCAGGCGGGGACCTCGACTACCTGAATGGAAACGTAAAGCCCGGTCATTATCGTGAACATCATGATGGCCCCGATAACGACCGAGATGCCTTTTCTTTCTTGCCAGAGCTTTATTCCCTTCACGCCCCGGTCTCTCCGCTTAACAACGTATCACACCGTATTCCGGTAGAAAAGTCCTGTAGTTCTATTTTCTCAGTAGTTTTTGACACGTGACCCGTATCTTCCTGTCCGTAATCCGTAAGAGGAAGGGGGGCCGGGGACCAGCCCCGAGACCCCCTTCATTACTCCTGTCACTGGCGTCTAGTTTACTTTGATGGTATGGTTGGCCAGCGTGGCCTCGGTGGACTTGTGTATTATCTTGACGTTGAAGTCCGTAGCGCTGGTAACTTCATGTCCCGCTGTTGCGGGGTTGGATCCTTCGGCGAAATCTATCCGGTCGCCCGGGGTCAGGTCGTCGGTGCCGTCCGAGTCAACCCACTTCATTGTAAGGCCGGAGCTCATCGCTGCATATGCGTCGGCGGTCCACTCCGTGCCATCCAGGAAAGCGGTGTACTCCTCGCCATCCTCGATGTAGGTGACGACGGCCTTGAGCTCCTGCGGGGCGATGTTCTTGCCGCCCTCGATGATCAGCTTGGCGACCCTCTGGCCGGTGACGTTGCCGGATACGAGGACGACGCGCTCGTCATCTTCCAGGGATGACGCCAGGTTGGGTGAGACCTTGGGTTTGCCGGTCTGGTAAAC